>NZ_JAKZJI010000007.1:0-101643 GCF_031142805.1 Streptococcus sp. IsoGale022
TTTATCCGCCATAGCTCAGTTGGTAGTAGCGCATGACTGTTAATCATGATGTCGTAGGTTCGAGTCCTACTGGCGGAGTTTCAAAGAGGTTTTCACCTCTTTTTTTATACTTTTTGGTATTATTTACAATGGGAGATAATTCTATGATTGTGAATGGTAGTGTTAAAAGCTATTGTTTTTCAGATAGTCTGTGAATTAAATAACAGTATTTAGCAGTTAAATCAAAAAGGCAGAAGTTAGTTATGCACTAACTTCTGCCTTTTTCGATTATCGAGTGATTGTATGATAAAATGCTTCTGAGATTTGCATTTATGATTCTGTATGGACGTCAAAGAAGGCTCTATATAAAGCTCGGATGGCCGCTTTTTCCTGATTTTTTTCAACAACAAACATGATGGATACTTCGCTTGAACCTTGGGACATCATTTGAATGTTGATGTTGTTTTCTGAAAGAGCTTTGGTTGCGGTAGCTGTAACCCCGATATGGCTTTTCATTTTTTCACCAACAATCATGATAATGGAAAGGTCGTGTTCAATTTCTGCATGATCAACCTCTGCTTTTTGGACAAGCTGGCGAAGGATTTCTTCCTCTTTGATAGGAGTTAATTCGCGTTCCCGCAAGATAATGGAGAGGTCATCAATTCCTGTAGGCATATGCTCCCAACCAATATTCAAATCTTCAAGAATTTGAAGGACTCGTTTACCAAAGCCGATTTCTCTGTTCATCAGGTACTTAGACATGTTAATGCTGACAAAGCCTGCATCTCCAGCAATTCCAACGACTGGTAAGTGATCCTTACTGTGTTTATGAACAATTTGAGTACCTGGATGTTCTGGATTGTTGGTATTTTTAATAACCAGAGGAATTTTACCGCGGTATGCTGGAAGCAGAGCTTCGTCATGGAGAACAGTAAAGCCTGCGTAGGCTAATTCACGCATTTCACGATAGGTTAGCTCGGGAATGGAATGCGGTTTGTGGACAATACCAGGATGGGCTGCAAAAATTCCATCAACATCAGTAAAGTTTTCATAAATATCTGCCTTAACACCCGCAGCAATGATAGAACCTGTAATATCGGAACCACCACGGGAGAAAGTACAGGTTTGATCATCTTGAGTAACACCAAAGAAACCAGGGATAACTAGAACTTCATCAGAATTGTTGAGTTCTTCAATTTTATCATAGCTGGAAGGGAGAATTCGAGCATTACATGGCTCACTGGAAACAAGGAGTCCCGCTTCTCTTGGATGGACATAGCGAGCAGGAATGCCATTTTGACTGAAATATGCTGCAATCAGTTTGGCGTTGTTATTTTCCCCTGCAGCGAGAAAAGTATCGTAAAGAAATGCGTTCTCTTCAATTGGCAGGGTTGCAAGGGTTGTAATGCTTTTGGAAATTTTTTCCAGAACTTTTGGTTTCAAACCTAATTCAGCCACCATATCTGCATAGCGATTAATAATCCACTGTTGGTTAGGTGTGACATCATTTCCAGCAATATATTCTCGGTAGTATTTAATCAGGGCATCAGTTACTTTGATATCGTCATCATGGCGTTTTCCTGGTGCTGATACCACAACAAAACGACGTTCAGGGTCAGATTTGACAATGTTCAATACTTTTTCTAATTGAATTGCAGAAGCCAGTGAACTTCCGCCAAATTTTACAACTTTCATAGGGTCTCCTATCTTATTTTAAAAATTATAACAAAATTCTGAAAATTATTCAAACGTTGTTTTTATACTATTTTTACCCAAATTATTGCTAATATCGTTTAAATCGGAACGCTATTTTATTTTTACCCATTTTTTATTTCCTTTCTTTTATATTTTATGATAAAATATAAGTTGTGTATAATTTGAATATCAAATTATTTAATAATAAAACAAAACGGCTGATTTGAGATCGGGTCGGGAATGGAGCTGAAATGACATTTAATGGAATTCTCTATCATGTAGCAGATGAAGTAGCAACGATTACTTTCAATCGTCCTGAAGTTTCAAATGGCTTTAATATTCCTATGTGTAAGGAAATTTTAGAGGCTATTGAACTTGCTGCTAAGGATGAGTCCGTCAAATTTTTAGTTATCAATGCGAATGGGAAGGTTTTTTCAGTGGGTGGAGACTTGGCTGAGATGCAGAGAGCAGTCAGTGATGATGATGTCCAATCCTTGGTGAAAATCGCTGAATTGGTCAATGATATTTCTTTTGCTATGAAACGTCTTCCTAAGCCTGTCATCATGAGTGTTGATGGTCCTGTTGCTGGTGCGGCTGCCAATATGGTCGTTGCAGCGGATTTCTGTATTGCGACTGAAAAATCCCGTTTCATTCAGGCATTTGTCGGAGTTGGTCTGGCGCCAGATGCTGGCGGTCTTTTCTTACTGGCTCGTGCTATCGGGGTGACTCGTGCGACCCATCTGGTTATGACTGGGGAAGCTCTGACTGCAGAGAAAGCTCTGGAGTATGGCTTGCTTTATAAAGTCTGTGAAGCAGAGAAATTGGAAAAAACAACGGAACAGTTACTGAAGAAACTCAAACGAGGCTCTCTGAATTCTTACAGAGCCATGAAAGAAATGGTCTGGAAGAGTTTGTTCAGCGGCTGGTCTGAGTATGCTGAGCTAGAATTGGAGCTTCAGAAATCGCTGGCTTTCACAAAGGATTTCAAAGAAGGGGTTCGGGCTTATTCTGAGAAGCGTCGTCCAAACTTCACTGGTAAATAATGTATTGGTTCAAGGTTGCTTATTTTGCAAGTTATTTACGAAAATATTTGAAAATCAAATTAATTTTCAAAAAAGCTTGCAAATTGTTTTTCTATCTGATAAAATTTGATTGTCAAAGTATTTTCTTAAGGAGGTATGGTTTTGAATTTTCAGTTAGTAAATGATTACTTAACGTCTATTTTCAATAATGTCTTGGTTATTGAAGAATCGAGCCTAAGAAGCAGTCGCTTCAACGATGTCTCCATTAAGGAAATGCATACAATAGATGTTATCGGCACAACCCCAAATGCTACTCCAAGTGATATATCACGAGAATTGATGGTTACTTTGGGGACTGTTACAACTAGTTTGAATAATCTGGAGCGTAAGGGTTATATTGAGCGGCGTCGGTCGGAAGTTGACCGTCGTGTGGTGCATCTGAATTTGACAAAGAATGGGCGGCTTTTGTATCGTCTTCACAAGCGATTCCACAACCGCATGGTCATGCAGGTAGTGGATGGGATGAGTCCAGAAGAGAGACAAGTGATGCAAAAGGGCCTGCAAAATTTATATAGTTTCCTAGAGGATTTGAAATAATGAACTATGCTAAGATTAGCCAGGTGGCTCATTATGCTCCCCGTCAGGTTGTCAGCAATGATGATCTAGCCGAGATTATGGATACCAGTGATGAGTGGATTTCAAGTCGAACTGGGATTAAAAACCGCCATTTATCGTCAGATGAAACGACCAGTGACTTAGCTACAAAAGTAGCAGAGAATTTGCTGCAAAAGTCAGGGATTTCTGCTCAAGACCTAGACTTTATCATTGTTGCCACCATTACGCCGGATTCTTTAATGCCTTCAACTGCTGCGAGAGTACAGGCCAATATTGGGGCCAAGAATGCATTTGCCTTTGATCTCACGGCGGCCTGCAGTGGCTTTATCTTCGCCTTATCGACTGGAGAAAAATTAATTTCTTCAGGTCGTTATCAAAAAGGTCTAATCATAGGTAGTGAGACCCTTTCTAAGACGGTAGATTGGTCGGATCGTTCAACGGCTGTTCTCTTCGGAGATGGTGCTGGCGGTGTACTGTTGGAAAGTGCTTCAGAGCAGCATTTTTTGGCAGAAAGTCAGTTTACGGACGGATCACGTGGAGATAGTCTGACCTGCGGAAAAATCGGTTTGGCTTCACCTTTTTCTGAAAAGGGTGAGAATCAGCCTTATCTAACAATGGACGGTCGAGCTATTTTTGACTTTGCTATTCGTGATGTTGCTCGTTCAATCAAAGAAACCATTGAAAGCAGTCAGCTTTCAGCGGAAGATTTGGACTTTCTGTTGCTGCATCAGGCCAATATCCGTATTTTGGATAAAATGGCTAAGAAGCTTGGTGTTGTGCGGGAGAAGCTTCCAGCCAATATGATGGAATATGGCAATACTAGTGCAGCTAGCATCCCGATTTTATTATCTGAGTGTGTGGAGCAAGGACTAATCAAACTGAACGGAAATCAGACAATTTTGATGTCAGGTTTTGGTGGGGGTTTGACATGGGGCACGCTTATTGTTACAATTTAGTTAATCAAGTGGAAACACATGATAAAAAATATTTTATTTTTAAAGGAGTCTATCCATGGCAGTATTTGAAAAAGTACAAGAAATTATCGTTGAAGAACTTGGCAAAGAGCCATCAGAAGTTACTCTTGAGTCAACTTTCGATGATCTTGAAGCAGATTCATTGGACTTATTCCAAGTGATTTCAGAAATTGAAGATGCATTTGACATCCAAATCGAAACTGAAGAAGGTTTGAACACAGTTGGTGATTTGGTTGCTTATGTAGAAGAAAAAACTAAATAAGCAAGTAACTGAGAGTATCGAAAGATATTCTCTCTTGTTTAGGTAATAGTTTGACTGTCAAAGTAAAGAAAATACATCCAGTATGTGATAGTTTGAGATCAAGCTATTACTTAAGCAATGATAAAAGGAAGGTATTATGCAAACACGTATTACAGAATTATTGAATATTGATTATCCTATTTTTCAAGGCGGGATGGCCTGGGTTGCTGACGGTGACTTGGCTGGCGCGGTTTCAAAAGCTGGCGGTCTTGGTATCATCGGTGGCGGAAATGCACCCAAGGAAGTGGTAAAGGCTAATATTGACAAGATCAAGTCTTTGACGGACCGTCCTTTCGGTGTTAATATCATGCTCCTGTCTCCTTTTGCGGACGACATTGTTGATCTCGTCATTGAAGAGGGAGTAAAAGTAGTAACAACTGGTGCGGGTAATCCAAGTAAGCACATGGCTCGTTTCCATGAAGCGGGGATTACAGTTATCCCTGTTGTGCCAAGTGTGGCCTTGGCTAAGCGGATGGAAAAAATCGGTGCGGATGCGGTCATTGCAGAAGGTATGGAAGCCGGTGGTCACATCGGGAAATTGACTACCATGTCCTTGGTTCGTCAGGTTGCAGAAGCAGTCAGCATTCCGGTTATTGCTGCAGGTGGTATTGCGGATGGTTCTGGGGCTGCGGCTGGCTTTATGCTGGGAGCGGAGGCCGTTCAGGTCGGAACTCGCTTTGTCGTTGCTAAGGAATCCAATGCCCATCAGAACTACAAGGATATGATTTTGAAGGCTCGCGATATTGATACGACTATCTCTGCCCAGCATTTCGGCCATGCAGTTCGTGCTATTAAGAATAAGCTGACGCGTGATTTCGAAAAGGCAGAAAAAGAAGCCTTCAAGCAAGAAAATCCGGATTTGACTGTTTTTGAAAATCTGGGTGCTGGTGCTTTGGCCAATGCAGTTGTTCGCGGAGATGTGGAAAATGGTTCCGTCATGTCTGGTCAAATTGCTGGTTTAATCAGTAAGGAAGAAACAGTCGAAGAAATCCTCAAAGATATCTACTATGGTGCTGCTGAGAAGATTCAGCAGGAGGCAAAACGTTGGGCAGGAGTAACTAGAAATGACTAAAAGAGCCTTTCTCTTTGCCGGTCAGGGAGCGCAGTACCTTGGAATGGGGCGCGAGCTTTATGATCATTATGCGCTTGTGCGGTCAACTTTTGATGAGGCTAGCCTAGTTCTAGGCTATGATGTCCGAGCTTTGATCGATCAGGATGAGGAAAAGCTCAATCAAACTCGCTATACGCAACCGGCTATTTTAACGACTTCAGTAGCTATTTATCGCCTCGTAGCTGATAAGGGAATAGAGCCTGACATGGTAGCTGGTCTCTCTCTTGGAGAATATTCTGCCTTGGTGGCTGCGGGCGCCCTTGATTTCAAGACGGCGGTGGCCTTGGTTGCTAAGCGCGGCAGCTTCATGGAAGAGGCGGCTCCAGCTGGTTCTGGAAAAATGGTCGCAGTTTTAAATGCTGAGGTTTCTCTCATTGAAGCAATCTGCCAAGAAGCAAGTGCTATTGGTGTAGTCTCACCAGCTAACTATAATACGCCTAGTCAAATTGTTATCGGCGGAGAAGTGGCAGCAGTGGACAAGGCTGTGGAGCTTTTGAAAGATGCCGGTGTCAAGCGCTTAATCCCACTCAATGTATCTGGACCTTTCCATACGGCGCTTTTAAAGCCAGCCAGCGAACGATTGGCAGAAGTCTTGGAAACAGTTGAGTTTTCAGATTTTGTGCGGCCATTAGTCGGAAATACAGAAGCAACTGTGATGGAAAAAGAAAGAGTTAGAGAACTCTTGACTCGTCAGGTGATGGAACCGGTGCGCTTTTATGACAGCATTGCTAAAATGCAGGAAGCTGGCGTGACTGAGTTTATCGAAATTGGTCCTGGCAAAGTTCTGTCTGGTTTTATTAAGAAAATTGATAAGTCTGCGGATGTCCGCCAAGTTGAAGATGTAGAAAGTTTAAATGCTCTTCTAGAAAAATAATGAGGAATCATCATGGAATTACAAAACAAGAATGTATTAATTACTGGGTCCGCTCGCGGAATTGGATTGGCAATTGCGCATAAATTTGCTAGTGTCGGTGCCAATATCATTTTAAACGGACTAGCAGAGATTTCTGATGATGTTTTGGCTGGATTTGCCGGCTATTCTGGGAAAGTTGTAACTGTTATTGGAGATGTTTCCAAAGCTGAAGATGCCCAGCGAATGGTAGAAGAAGCTGTTGCAGCCTTGGGATCTGTTGATGTACTGATCAATAACGCTGGTATTACACGTGATAAGCTCATGCTGAAAATGACGGAAGAAGATTTTGAGCGGGTGCTGAAAGTGAATCTTACTGGAGCATTCAATATGACACAATCAGTCCTGAAACCGATGACAAAAGCTCGTCAGGGTGCTATCATCAGTCTGTCAAGTGTCGTTGGTCTGGCAGGGAATGTCGGTCAGGCTAACTATGCTGCTTCCAAGGCTGGTCTGATTGGTTTTTCTAAATCAGTTGCGCGTGAGGTAGCAGCGCGTAATATCCGTGTCAACTGTATTGCCCCTGGCTTTATCGCATCTGATATGACAGATGTACTTCCAGAAAAAGTAAAGGCGGCGTCTCTGGCACTCATTCCAATGAAGCGTTTTGGTACTCCAGAAGAAGTTGCAGATGTTGCCCTCTTCTTAGCAAGTCAGGAATATTTGACAGGACAAGTCCTCACGATTGATGGCGGCTTTACCATGCAGTAGGTCATAGTTTTTGAATATTAACGAGTATAAAATCAGTTGATTCATCTAAATAAAGGAGCTCAATATGAAACTTAATCGAGTTGTTGTAACAGGATACGGTTTAACTTCACCTATCGGCAATACTCCAGAAGAATTCTGGAATAATTTAAAAGAAGGCAATATTGGAATCGGTCCAATTACTAAATTTGATCATAGTGAATACAGTGTTCACAATGCGGCGGAAATTCAGGATTTCCCTTTTGATAAATATTTTGTCAAAAAGGATACCAACCGTTATGATAATTACACTCTTTATGCGATTTATGCTTCTCAAGAAGCGGTGAATAATGCTCACTTAGATGTAGATACGCTGGATAAGGATCGCTTTGGTGTCATCGTTGCTTCAGGTATCGGTGGGATTCAGGAAATTGAAGAGCAGGTTGTTCGCTTGCATGAAAAAGGTCCTAAACGTATCAAACCTTTGACCTTGCCAAAAGCATTGCCAAATATGGGGGCAGGAAATGTGGCTATGCGCTTTGGAGCCAATGGTATCTGTAAATCTGTCAATACAGCTTGTGCCTCAGCTAACGATGCGATTGGTGAAGCTTTCCGCTCGATTAAATTCGGTTATCAAGATGTGATGCTGGTCGGTGGTTCAGAAGCTTCCATTACACCATTTGCGATTGCTGGTTTCCAAGCTCTGACAGCTCTTTCTACGACAGAAGATCCTAAGCGTGCTTCTATTCCTTTTGATAAGGACCGCAATGGTTTTGTCATGGGTGAAGGTTCTGGTATGCTGGTCCTGGAAAGTTTGGAACATGCTGAGAAACGCGGAGCGACTATCTTGGCTGAGGTGGTAGGATACGGTCATACTTGTGACGCTTACCATATGACCTCTCCGCACCCAGAAGGTTTGGGCGCTATCAAGGCGATCAAACAGGCAGTTGAAGAAGCTGAAATTGAGCCAAAAGATGTGGCATATGTGAATGCTCACGGTACATCAACTCCTGCTAATGAAAAAGGCGAAAGCGGAGCCATTGTTTCTGTCTTTGGTAAAGATGTAGCGGTGTCTTCAACTAAATCCTTTACAGGACACTTGCTCGGTGCAGCGGGCGCGGTTGAGGCTATTGCGACGATTGAAGCAATGCGTCATAGCTATGTGCCAAAAACAGCTGGTACAACAGAGCTGCCAGACTATATTGAAGCCAACGTTATTTACGGTCAAGGTAAGGAACAGGAAATCCCTTATGCGATTTCCAATACATTTGGCTTTGGCGGCCACAATGCAGTTCTTGCCTTTAAACGCTGGGAGGCTTAAAAACCTATGAATATCAACGAAATTAAAGATTTAATGGCGCAGTTTGACCAGTCTAGTCTGCGTGAGTTTTCTTACAAAAATCAGAGCGATGAGCTGACTTTTAGTAAGAATGAGGGTCAGGCTGCAGTTCCAACAGCCAGCGCTGCTCCAATTGCTGCACCTTTGCAGGCTGCGAATGCGCCTGTGATTGAGCCAACTCCTCAAGCAGCTCCGCCTGCAGAGCCAGAAACAGCTTCAGAAGCTCCGGCACCTGCTGCTGAAGGTGATGTTGTGGAAAGCCCTTTGGTTGGTGTGGCTTACTTAGCAGCTGGTCCAGACAAGCCGCCGTTTGTATCAGTTGGAGACCAAGTTAAAAAAGGTCAAACCCTGATGATTATTGAAGCAATGAAGGTCATGAATGAAGTTCCAGCACCTAAAGATGGTCTGGTTACAGAAATTCTGGTTCAGAATGAAGAAATGGTTGAATTTGGGAAAGGGCTGGTACGCATCAAATGATTGATATCAATGCAATAAAAGAAGCACTTCCGCACCGCTACCCAATGCTTTTGGTGGATCGCGTTTTGGAAGTTAGCGAAGATGAGATTGTTGCTCTGAAAAATGTGACAGTCAATGAGCCTTTCTTTAACGGACATTTTCCTCAATATCCTGTTATGCCAGGTGTCTTAATCATGGAAGCTCTGGCTCAAACAGCTGGCGTGTTGGAATTGTCCAAAAAAGAAAATAAGGGCAAACTGGTCTTCTACGCTGGCATGGATAAGGTTAAGTTCAAGAAGCAAGTTGTACCAGGTGATCAACTGATTATGACAGCTAAGTTTGTCAAGCGCCGCGGAACCATTGCAGTTGTAGAGGCGAAAGCAGAAGTTGATGGAAAACTTGCAGCCAGCGGTACCTTGACCTTTGCGATTGGCCAGTAGATAAAAGGAGCTTTCACCATGTTTCGTAAAATTTTAATTGCTAACCGTGGGGAAATTGCGGTCAGAATTATTCGTGCAGCTCGCGAGTTGGGAATTGATACGGTAGCTGTTTATTCAACAGCTGACAAGGAAGCACTCCATACCCTACTGGCTGATGAGGCTGTCTGTATCGGTCCAGCCAAGTCCACTGATTCTTATCTGAATATGAATGCTGTCCTATCTGCTGCTGTCCTAACAGGTGCAGAAGCCATTCATCCTGGTTTTGGTTTTTTGAGCGAAAACTCTAAATTCGCGACCATGTGCGAAGAGGTTGGCATTAAGTTTATTGGGCCTTCAGGTGCTGTTATGGACATGATGGGGGACAAGATTAATGCTCGGGCTCAGATGATTAAGGCGAAAGTGCCAGTTATCCCAGGTTCTGATGGAGAAGTTCATACCTCTGAAGAAGCTTTGGAAGTCGCCGAAAAGATTGGTTATCCAGTCATGCTTAAAGCTTCTGCTGGCGGCGGCGGCAAGGGTATTCGTAAGGTTGAAAAGGCTGAGGATTTAGTAGCAGCCTTTGAGTCTGCTTCTAGCGAAGCAAAAGCAGCCTTTGGTAATGGTGCCATGTATATGGAGCGAGTAATCTATCCAGCGCGCCATATTGAAGTGCAGATTTTGGCAGATCAACAGGGGCATGTGGTCCACTTGGGCGAGCGGGATTGCTCTTTGCAGCGTAATAATCAGAAAGTGCTGGAAGAAAGTCCGTCTGTGGCAATTGGGAAAACTCTGCGTCAGCAGATTGGTGAAGCAGCTGTTCGGGCTGCTCAGTCTGTCGGCTATGAAAATGCCGGTACAATTGAGTTTCTTCTCGATGAAGCCAAGGGTGAATTCTACTTTATGGAGATGAACACTCGGGTGCAGGTTGAGCATCCAGTGACCGAGTTTGTGACTGGTGTGGATATTGTAAAAGAGCAAATCAAGATTGCAAACGGTCAAGAGCTGTCCTTCAGTCAGGATGATGTTGAAATCCGAGGGCATGCAATTGAGTGTCGGATCAATGCTGAAAATCCAGCTTTTAACTTTGCGCCGAGTCCTGGTAAGATTTCAAATGTTTATCTGCCAAGTGGTGGAGTGGGACTGCGCGTGGATTCGGCCGTCTATCCTGGCTATACCATCCCGCCTTACTACGATAGCATGATTGCGAAGATAATTGTTCACGGAGAAAATCGCTTCGATGCTCTGATGAAGATGCAACGTGCGCTCTATGAACTAGAAATTGACGGTGTTGTAACCAACAGTGGCTTCCAACTGGACTTAATCTCAGATCCTAATGTAATTGCTGGTGATTATGACACAGCCTTTCTCATGGAGAAGTTCCTTCCGGCTTATCAAGAGAAACAATAGATACGACATGTAAGAGCTGCTCTGTAAACTCGAAAGCCGGCGGCTCTTACTGTTTGATGTGCCTGAGTATAAAATCTTGAAAAGGAGAAGACGTAAACGATGGCTTTGTTTTCAAAGAAGGATAAATATATCCGTATCAATCCTAATCGAGCGAGTCGGGAAAAGCCTCAAGCAAAGCCTGAGGTACCAGACGAACTCTTTTCGAAATGCCCAGGTTGTAAGCATACCATTTACCAAAAAGATCTTGGAAATGACAGTGTGTGTCCTAACTGTGGCTATAATTTCCGTATTTCTGCTCATGAGCGCTTAAATCTAACCGTGGATGAGAACAGTTTTGAGGAGATGTTCACTGGAATTGAAACCAAGGATCCTCTGAACTTCCCTAACTATCAGGAGAAATTAGCTCTTACCCGCGAGAAGACAGGGTTGGATGAGGCGGTTCTGACTGGGACGGCTAGTATCAAGGGGCATAAAACGGCTCTTGGAATCATGGATTCAAACTTTATCATGGCATCTATGGGGACAGTAGTGGGTGAAAAGATTACCCGCCTCTTTGAGTATGCGACAGAGCATAAATTGCCAGTCGTTCTGTTTACGGCTTCTGGTGGTGCCCGCATGCAGGAGGGCATTATGAGTTTGATGCAGATGGCTAAGGTCTCTGCTGCTGTACAGCGTCACTCCGCAGCAGGCCTCTTCTATTTGACTGTCTTGACAGATCCGACAACTGGTGGTGTCACAGCCTCTTTTGCTATGGAGGGTGATATTATTCTGGCTGAAACTCAGGCTCTTGTTGGGTTTGCCGGGCGTCGGGTCATTGAATCCACAGTTCGTGAGAAGCTACCAGATGATTTTCAAAAGGCTGAATTTCTCATGGAGCATGGTTTTGTAGATGCCATCGTCAAGCGTGGTGACATGAGAGATACACTTGCTACCTTATTAGCATTCCATGGAGGTCAAGCATGACAAAAATCACTCGGATTATTAAAGAGGCGCGTGATCAGGCTCGTTTGACTGCGCTGGATTTTGCACAAGGAATTTTTGATAACTTCGTCGAGCTGCATGGAGACCGCTCATTTCGAGATGACGGTGCGGTCATTGGCGGCATCGGGACATTAAACGGTCAGCCTGTAACAGTGGTCGGTATTCAAAAGGGTCGCAATTTGCAGGACAATCTGCGACGAAACTTTGGACAGCCGCATCCGGAAGGCTACCGTAAGGCTTTGCGCCTCATGAAACAGGCGGAAAAATTTGGTCGTCCTGTGGTAACCTTTATCAATACGGCAGGTGCCTATCCTGGTGTCGGTGCTGAGGAGCGTGGTCAAGGGGAAGCTATTGCCCGCAATTTGATGGAAATGAGCAATCTCAAAGTACCGATTATTGCCATCATCATTGGTGAAGGCGGCTCAGGTGGTGCCTTGGCTTTGGCTGTAGCAGACAAGGTCTGGATGCTGGAAAACTCTATGTATGCAGTTCTTAGTCCAGAAGGCTTTGCTTCTATCCTCTGGAAAGACGGCAGCCGCGCTATGGAAGCAGCCGAGCTGATGAAAATTACTTCACACGAGCTCTTGCAGATGGAAGTGGTGGATAAGGTCATTCCTGAAAGAGGCTTTAACAACCATGAATTACTGGCTGCAGTGAAAGAAGAAATCGCAACTGAGTTGAATAGTCTGTCTCAGCTACCCTTGGAGCAATTACTGGAAAATCGCTACCAGAGATTCAGGAAATATTAAAAAATCGAAGCCAGAAGGCTTCTTTTTCTCGTTTCGGATTCTTGTTTGGAATTGATGTGGAGCTACCTTACGAGGGAAATATATTTTAGTTTGAAAAATCGCATTATATTCTCTTTATAGGACTTATATAAAATATATATTATACAAGCTATTGATCCTATGTTAAGATAGTTTCTAATTAAAAGAAATGAGGTTTCATATGTCAGAATTTACTATCCACACGATTGAGTCCGCACCAGCCGAGGTAAAAGAAGTCCTGGAAACTGTTCAAAAAGATAACGGTGGCTACATTCCCAATCTTATCGGTCTTTTAGCCAATGCGCCAACGGCTTTGGAAACATATCGGACGGTTGGAGCCATCAATCGCCGTAACAGCCTGACACCGACTGAGCGTGAAGTAGTGCAGATAACGGCTGCAGTTACCAACGGTTGCGCTTTCTGTGTAGCGGGTCATACAGCTTTTTCAATCAAGCAGATTCAAATGAATGATGATCTTTTGGAGGCTCTGCGCAATCGTACTCCGATTGATACAGATCCGAAGCTAGATACGCTTGCTAAATTTACCATTGCTGTCATTAATACTAAGGGACGGGTCGGAGATGAGGCGTTAGCAGACTTCCTAGAAGCAGGCTATACGCATGAGAATGCTCTGGATGTAGTTCTGGGTGTCAGCCTTGCGACCCTTTGCAATTATGCCAATAATCTGGCCAACACGCCAATTAATCCGGAATTGCAGCCTTATGCCTAGTCTTTGAGGAGGTGGCAAATGACATTTTTTTCAGAAGAGTTTATCAACTGGTTGGATGACCACGCTGACCAAATTGACAAAGAATCCTGTGCAGCAGGCAATCAATTGATTGAGCGTATCGCTGCTGAAGGAGCCTTTCGGGTTGGAGTTCCAGAAGAGCTAGGAGGCCGAGGTGGCAATGATACGGATGTGATTGAAGTGCTCAAGGAGCTGGCTCACCATTCCTTGACCGCTTCCTTTATCTCTTGGGGGCAAAGAACCTTTATTGATAACGTCTTAAAGTCTGCTAATCCCTACTTTAGAGACCACTATTTGGAAGGGCTTCTGTCAGGAGAATATGCAGGTGCGACAGCCCTGTCCAATGCTGTCAAATTCCTGTCGGACCTAGAGGAGTTAAATGTCTCTATTGTAGAAGAAGACGGGAATCTTTATCTCAAGGGGCGTCTGCCTTGGGTAACCAATGCTCGCGCGGATCGCTTCCTCAGCATATTTGTTGCTGGTTTCGAAGACGGGAGCCACCAGCCGCTGGTTCTGGCTGTGCCATCTGACGCAGAGAATTTTTCCCGTTCAGCGGATTTAGAGTTTGTATCTCTACAAGGAGGAAATACAGCTGCCCTGACCTTTAACCATGTGCCTTTGCAAGAGGAATGGATTCTTGCACAAGATGCCCTGGAATTTTTGGCAGAAAATCGCCCAGCTTTTCTCGGTTATCAGTTTGGTCTGGCTCTTGGCCTAGCAGAGAAATCGCTGGCGGAGGTCGAAGCTAATCTGTCAGTCCGCTCTATTTTGAGAGAGGAGTGGGAGGAGCAAGTGGCTGCTCTGACTGCGATCCAGGATCAGCTCTATAGAGGTCTTCTCCGGCCTGGTTATTTTGTTGAGCGTCCTAAGGAGCTCTTCCAGCTGCGAATTGATATAGTTGATGTGGTAGCCCAAAGTCTGCTCTTGGAGCTGCAGGCTAGTGGAGGCAGAGGGTATTTGAGTAATTCGACTTCTGGCTTTATCCGCCGTTGGAACGAAGGAGCTTTTCTTCCCATTGTCTCACCGAGTGCAGTCCAGCTGCGGCATATTTTAGAAGTTTCATAGAAATGATGGCAAACAAACATTTGATTGTCATTGAAAAGGGACTTCAAGACATTACTATAAAGGAGTTGCTTCGTGAACAGCAAACGACCGCCCATCCTCTTATCTGGGTTGATTCTAGGCCTATTTGGTTTAGGTAATCTTTTACTGAACTACCACTCTATCTTTTTCCACTTCTTGAATGGTCTGGCTTTGATACTTTGGCTTTATCTGACACTGGCTTTAGTGCTGTCATTTTCGGACTATCGGCAAGATTTGCAAAAGGCCCCTTTCTTATCGAGCTTTGCGACTTATCCTATGGCTAGTATGCTTTTAGCTTCTTACCTAAGCAAGCTTGGTTTACTTTGGATGGGTCAGCTGCTTTGGTACTTTGCCTTGCTGCTGCATATTGTTCTAATAGCTATCTTTACTTGGAAGTATGTGCTTAAGGCTGAGAGGTTATCTTTGACCCCGAGCTGGACGGTCCTATATGTTGGATTAGCCATGGCAAGCTTGACTCAGGGTGTCGTTCATCAGCCGTTTTTGGGCTATTTGGCTTGGTTTTTTGCTCTGCTACTGAGTTTGATTCTCTATCCCTTGTTTTACAAGGTTAGGCGGTCACAAAGACTGCCTGATGCTTTAAAGCCGCAGTGGGGCATTTACTGTGCGCCTTTCTCGCTCCTGCTGGGAAGCTATATCCGTTTGGCTGGTTCTGATGCAGAAGGTTGGTTTGTTGCCTTGCTTCTCCTCTTATCGCAGGGCTTTTATCTCTTGGTCCTATGGCTTTTACCTCGCATTTTCCGACTGGGGCCTCAGCTTAGCTGGTCAGCTTTGACCTTTCCTCTTGTCAATACAGCTTTTGCCCTGAAACTGGGACTTGATTATCTAGGTTGGACCTGGCTTGTTTGGCTAAGCCACGCAGAAGCTCTGCTAGCTTTCGTAATCGTCCTCTATGTTTGTTTTTACTATGCAGTCTCATTGCGAGCCAGAAAGATAACAAAAAATCCGAGATGATACTCTTTGAAAATCTGTTTTTGATTCTCTCTGAGTTGATCTCGGATTTTTTTAATTTTAGCAAAATAAGTCTGAACTTAGACCTAATGATACAGGCAAAGTATCAGAATAATCTGATTTTTATTTTGGCGTGATGACTTCTAAGCCACCCATGTACGGACGCAGAACCTCTGGGATAGTCACAGAGCCATCTTCGTTTTGGTAATTTTCTAAGATAGCTGCTACTGTGCGTCCGACAGCCAGTCCAGAACCGTTGAGAGTATGAAGGAGTTTGACCTTGCCATCTGCTTCGTCACGGTAGCGGATTTGAGCTCGACGAGCTTGGAAATCTTCTGTGTTTGAGCAACTAGAGATTTCACGGTAGGTGTTCTGAGCAGGAATCCAAACTTCCAAGTCGTAGGTCTTAGCAGCCGAGAAGCCCATATCTCCGGTACAGAGTGCTACAACGCGGTAAGGTAAATTCAGCTTTTGCAGGATGTTTTCAGCGTTGGCAGTCATCTTTTCCAGCTCTTGATAAGATTCTTCTGGCTTGGCAAATTTCACCATTTCAACCTTGTGGAATTGGTGCAGACGGATGAGACCGCGCGTGTCACGACCAGCAGAGCCAGCTTCAGAGCGAAATGACGGACTCATAGCTGTGAAGTAGATTGGCAATTCTTTGCCGTCTAGAATTTCGTCTCGATAGTAGTTGGTCAGCGGAACTTCAGCAGTTGGAATCAGAACGAAGTTGGTATCGCTTAGCTCAAACGTATCTTCTTTGAACTTAGGATATTGCCCAGTCCCAAACATAGAATCATGGTTGACCATATAGGGAGTGATGACTTCTGTATAGCCTTCTTTGCCATGTTCGTCCAGCATAAAATTGTAGATAGCACGCTCAAGTCTTGCTCCCAAGCCCTTATAGAAGAGGAAGCGAGCACCAGTAACTTTTGCTCCACGCTCCCAGTCCAAGATGTCCAAGTCTTCACCTAAATCCCAGTGAGCCTTAGCTTCAAAGTCAAATTCGCGCGGTGTCCCCCAGCGACGAACTTCGACATTTTCGTCCTCGTCTGCTCCGACAGGAACACTTTCGTGCGGGATATTAGGCAGAGTGGTAGTGAATTCAGTCAACTTAGCGTCTAGCTCAGCCAAGGTTGCGTCTAAGTTCTTGACTTCAGCAGAAAGTTTTTGCATGGCAGCAATCTTGTCATCTGCATTTTCTTTATTGCGTTTAGCTTGGGCAATTTCAGCAGAAACAGTATTGCGCTCTGCCTTTAGTGCCTCAACCTTGACCAATAAATCTCGTCGCTCTTCATCAATAGATTTCATTTGATTGAGTGTAGCTGCATCGACTCCACGGTTGGCCAATTTTTCAGCGACTGAATCAAAGTCCGTACGGATGCGTTTTAGATCTAACATAGGTACCTCCAAAAATAAAAAACACTTTATGAAACTGTTGGAGCGGCAGAGCCGCGGTTCCATCCAACTTCACTAAAGTGCACTTGCTTAATTATTCATTTTTAAACTAACGGTAGAATTTCCTATTTTCTTCTTATCTGCTCACAGCCACCGCAGACTTTCTGAAAAGTGCCCAATAGTACTTATCCGTTTCGACTATTATACAGGATTTTCCGGAAAATGTAAATCCCAGGATAGGAAAAATCTTGACAGAAAAAGATAACTATGTTATCTTTAAATAAAGGTAACGTTGTTACCTAAAGGAGTTCTTATGGTAAAACAAACAACGCGCGACCGTATGATTGAGAAGGCAAGCCAGCTTATCAGAGAATATGGCTATCAGAATATCCCCCTGAGGAAACTGGCATCTCTGCTGGGGGTTACGACTGGTGCTTTTTACAAGGCTTTTGAGAATAAGGAGGATCTTTATTATCAGGTCTGTCTTTTGGAAAACCAGAAGCAGCTTAAGCGTTTAGAGGAGCAGTATCTAGATGGAGTCTCTGCTCCTTTGGATTGCATTTGGCAGATAGGACTCTTTCTTTTATCGGAATATAAGACTAACAGTCAGATGATGGATTTTCTCTTTTTCAGCCCTGTGGCGACAGAGGCTTACCGGAAAGGTGAGCTTCTGGAAATCGGGAATAAGACGGTGGCTTATCTGGATAGGCTGCCTATTGAGAGTCAGAAAGAGAAAAAGATTCTCTTGCTCAAGCTGGATACCTTCATCACAGGCTATGGCCATTTTATTGCTAAAGGCTTGGAGCCTTTTGATGAGGAAATCTATCGCTCAATGTTCAATGATTTACTAGGAGGTTACAAACATGATTAAAAATCTCATTGTTTATGCACATCCCTATGATAAAAGCTTTAACCATGCTATTTTAGAGCAGGTTCAGGACTTGTTGGAGAAGAAAGGTCAGACCTATGAGCTGATTGATCTTTATGAGGATGGTTTTAATCCTGTCTATACCAAGGAAGAGCTAGCGCTTTTTAATAAAGGGCAGGCACTAGACCCGCTGGTTTTAAAATATCAGGAAGCTCTTGCATCCTGTGACCGCCTTATCATAATTTTTCCTATCTGGTGGGCAGATATGCCAGCTATTGTCAAAGGCTTTGAAGATAAGGTCTTTTTGAAAAATAAGATTTACGAGGAGACGAAGACTCGCCAGTTAGTTGGTTGTCTGACCAATATTAAAGAGGTATTGGCTATTACTACCTCTGCAGCACCGACCTTCTATCTTAAGTATTTCTGTGGTGACGTCGTCAAGAAAGCTATGTTGGGCCATACCTTTAAGTCTATCGGAGCTAGACAGCGCCGTTGGTTAAATTTCGGGAATATTTCTCAGTCTACAGCTGAAAAACGGCAGGCTTTTTTAGAAAAACTAGCAGAAAAGATTTGAAGAGGTAGTTATCATGATTCGTTTTAGAAGAGCAGATGAAAGGGATCTTGCTGCTGCGGTCTCGGTTTTAACTGCTGCTTTTGCTGAGCATGAGGTCTACAGAGAAAAATTCCGTCCTCTCTTTGGCAGCAGCCAGTCTTATATTGATTTTCTAAATAGATTGCATGCAGTTATGGTTAAGGCGGCGATGCGTCATCATATTTGCCTACTTGCTGAAGTGGACGGACGTCTTATGGCGGTCGCTACTATTCATAAGCTCGGTAGCCATCCTGTCGGTATACTTTCCTTTTTGCGGGCAGGAGCATGGAGGATGTGGCAATATATTCCCCAGCTTTTAGCCTTTCAAAAAGTCTTTGGGGAGGGCAGTAAAGAAGCTAAGAAAAGGGGTGTTTCAACTCTTTATCTTGAACTACTGGGTGTGCTTCCTGATTATCAAGGACAGGGAGTTGGCGGTCTTTTTATCTCAAAGGGACTTGAGCTACTTGCCAAAGAAGAGAAATGTCAGCGGCTTACTTTGATTACTCATACAGAAAGCAACTGTCATTTTTACAAAAAGAACGGATTTAAACAACTAGATGTCCGTGATGTTGAAGGTGTCAAGACATGGACTTTCGAGAAAAATTTAGCTGATGTTTATACTTTTTAAAATCTAATGATGCGGTCTTGCATTGATAATGTTAGCTTACCCCACCCTATCATTTCAAGGGGCTGAAATAGTGCATTCTCAGATTGTTTCACTTTCCAATTTTTGTGCTAGCTCCATTTTGTTGATACAAGCAGTCTTTGTCTTAGTCGAAAATATAAAAAATAAGGTTGAAACTTTTTCAACCTTATTTTTTCTTCTTAAAGGTTCCAGCAATTTTTTGTAACAGAGTCGGCAATCTAACTACTTTGTCATTGCCGATATGCTCCCGCGCAATTTTGAGAATCTTACCAGAGTCTTTGGAGGCAAAGAGAAACTTCCCTTTGTCAGTCCAGATTTCAAAGTGGCGGCTGACTTTCTTGCCAGAAACATTGGCACCGATAGCAGTGATGCTAGTCCAAGGCAGCTGGATATAGTCTTCTACATTGGCATCAGCGTAAAACTCCAGAGCTGTCTCGCCGATTAAAAATTTCCCAACCTTTCCGCCTAATCCAAGATAGGATACGCCAGTGGTATTAAACTCAACTGTTTTGTTTTGTGACTGTGCCATAGAGTACTCCCTTTTAGATAATATAGCTATTATACCACAATAAAAAGAAGGCCGAAACCTTCTTTTTGATTACATCAAACCAGCAACGTGAGCTAGTACACCAACTACAAAGAGGGCGATGATGATAGTGATAGGGGATACTTTCTTCTTAAGCAACCACATACAAGCGAAAGTTAGAAGCAGTCCCATCAAACCAGGAATCAAGGAATCCAAGTTTTGTTGGAAAGTTGTAACTTTTTCAGGGGTTTGAGATAGTCCTTGACCTACTTGAGCAAAGGCTTCTTGGATACCCTTATAGCCACTAGACAATTTGTCCCAATGGATATATGCTTTATCATCTAGCTTAACAGATGAAACGTTAAAGACAAACTTAATAGATACCCAGCGCTCAACCAGAACAGCCAAGATAAACATACCTAGAATTGAAGCACCTTTGGTAATGTCTTGAAGGATACCACCAGACATGTCCTTAGTGATTTCAGAACCAGCCTTGTAGCCCAATTCTTGTGTGTACCAGAGGAAAGCCATCCGGATAGCATTCCAAGCTAAGAAGAAGATAAGTGGACCAATGATATTTCCAGTCAAAGCAAGAGATGCCCCAAGTGCACCAAGGATAGGACGAACTGTGAACCAGAAGACAGGGTCTCCGATACCAGCCAGAGGTCCCATCATACCGATTTTAACCCCTTGGATAGCCGCATCGTCAATTGCTGCACCATTTGCTTTTTCTTCTTCAAGCGCAAGTGTAACTCCGATGATTGGAACTGCAACATACGGGTGAGTGTTGAAGAATTCCAAGTGACGCTCAAGAGCAGCAGCTTGATCTTCTTTTTTAGTATAAAGTTTCTTAATAGCTGGAATCAGTGAATAAGCCCAGCCCAAGTTTTGCATACGTTCGTAGTTCCAAGAACCTTGCAAGAAAGTAGAACGCCACCAAACTTTTTGACGGTCAGCCTTTGAAAGAGTCAATTTTCCTGACTCATCAGGTTTTACAGTATTTAATTCTGTCATGATAGTGTGTCTCCTTTCTTAGTAGTCTTCTAGGATGTCGCCGATTGGATCGTTAGATGAAGCTGTTGCTCCACCGCTACCATTTCCGCCTTTTTTAGACAGGGCAAGGTAGATGAGAGCGATAGCGACACCAATTGCACCAAGGGCAATCAGAGTGAGTTCGCTGACAGCAGCCAAAGCGAAACCAATAGCGAAGAATGGCCATACTTCACGAGTTGCCATCATGTTGATAACCATGGCATAACCAACGGCTACGACCATACCACCACCGATTTGCATACCTTCTGATAGCCAAGCTGGCATAGCTTCAAGAGCAGCTTTAACAGACTCAGCAGGAATCATCAAAAGAAGTGCTGCAGGGATAGCAATACGTGCTCCTTGCATGAAGAGAGCGATAAAGTGAGCGCGTTCAACGCCTTTGATGTCGCCTTTTTTCGCAGCAGCATCTGCACCGTGAACCAAACCGACTGACAAAGTACGGACAATCATAGTCAAGAAGAGACCAGCAACAGCAAGTGGAATAGCAACACCTTGTGCTACAGCGATTCCTTTGCTTGAGAAGTCTCCACCCAGTACCATGATGATGGCAGCGGCAACAGAAGCGAGGGCAGCATCAGGTGCTACAGCAGCTCCGATATTAGCCCAGCCAAGAGCGATCAGCTGGAGAGAGCCACCAAGCATAACACCGGCTGCCAAATTACCAGTTACCAGTCCAATCAAGGTACAAGCAACCAGCGGTTGGTGGAATTGGAATTGGTCCAAGATACCTTCTAGGCCAGCTAAGAAGGCAACAAAGACTACTAAAACCATAGAAATAATAGACATGTTCTAAATCCTTTCCTAAATTAATAAAAGCAAAACGTTTGATTCTACTGCACGTTGGCTTTCTTAATCAAATCAAACAAATCTTTTTTAGAGTCATTTGGTACTTTACGTACGTCAAATTCAACGCCAAGGTCACGAAGCTTTTCATAAGTGGCAACGTCTTCCTTATCCATTGACAGTACGTTGTTGACCATTGTTTTACCAGTTGAGTGAGCCATAGAACCGACATTAAGGGTCTTGATTGGCACACCGCCTTCAACAGCACGAAGGGCGTCTTGAGGAGTTTCAAACAGAATCAAGGCATGAGTGTTGCCAAAGCGAGGGTCTTTTGAAACAGCAATCAATTTGTCGATTGGGACAACATTGGCTTTGACATTACCTGGTGCAGCTTGCTTAATCAATTCTTTACGAAGTTCGTCTTGAGCTACTGAGTCAGAAGCAACGATAATACGATCTGCTTTTGAATCTGGCGTCCAAGCTGTTGCTACCTGACCGTGCAGCAAGCGTGTGTCGATCCGGGCAAGGTTGATTTTGAGCTTGCCGTCACCGATTACAGTCCCTTCAGGGATTGCTGCTTGGGCAACTGGAGCAGCTGCAGCAGGAGCATTTGCTTCTTCAGCAGCAGGGTTCAGCTCTTCAGGCAGAGCTTTGACTCCTTCCTTGGCTTCTTTGATGATGTTAGCAACAACAGCTTCGACGCCAGCGTTGGCATCCATCATCCTTTCTGTATAAGCTTGAATCAGCATAGGCAGGTTCAAGCCTGTAATGATAGCGAACTTGCGGTCTGGATTTTCACCCATGACACGGCTAGCTTGGTTGAATGGAGAGCCACTCCAAAGGTCAGCCAAGACCAACACTTCATCGTCCGCATCAAACGAAGCCACAGCGTCATTGAACTTTGCATAGAGATCATCTGGTCCTTCGTTGGGCATGAAAGTTACAACTTGTACTTTTTCCTGCTCACCGAAAATCATAGAACCTGATTGATGAATACCAGCAGCAAATTCACCGTGGCTAGCAATAATGATTCCGATACTCATTATTGACATTCCTCCTTATAAAATGTTTGACTTAAGTTTTAAGAAAACTTTAAGGCAAGTTTATTATAAAACGTTTTCATGAAAAATGCAAGCGTTTGTTCCTAAAAAACGACTTTTTCTTTCAAAAATGTCAGTATTTGCTGAAACCCTGATAAATATAAGTATAAGCAAACCTTAGCTATAGAAATGTTTTAATAAATTAGGAAAATAGAAAATACAATAGATTAATATATGAAAAAGATTGAAATAATATGAAAGAGACTTTTGAAATGACAGAAGAGAATTTTGTTTGAGAAAGTGTTTATTTATCAAAAAAGAAAAAGGAGGACCAAAGACAAAAAGTCGCGTCTTATGTCTTTAGTCTCCCTCTATAATGGCAAAAGTTTCTAAATAATATCAAGTCTGTCCACCATACGTTTCCAAGAGTTTTGTAAATGTTGGGACTGACATGCTTTAAAGCATTAGTGTGTGAAGTCAAGTACCATACGTCCCTGAATGGTACCCGCTTCCATTTCGTCAAAGACATCCACAGCATCTGAAACAGGGCGTTTTTGAACGACAGGAACCACTAATCCTTCAGCACCAAACTGGAAGGCTTCTTCCAAGTCCTTGCGCGTACCAACGAGGGAACCGATGACTTGGATACCATCTAAAACGGTTTTGACAATGCTGAGGTCCATCATTTCAGATGGCAATCCAACGGCAACTACCCGACCGCCAGCACGAACAGAGTCCACCGCTTGGTTGAAGGCAACTTTAGAAACGGCTGTTACTATGGCAGAATGCGCACCGCCAGTTTTTTCTTGGATAAGAGCAGCGACATCTTCAACTTCATGGCCGTTGATGACGATATCAGCACCAACTTCTTTGGCCAAAACTAGCTTATCATTGTTGATATCAACAGCGACAACATGGGCATTAAAGACTTTCTTGGCATATTGAACCGCTAGGTTACCCAATCCACCTGCTCCAAAGATAACTGTCCATTGGCCTGGTTGCAGCTGGGCTTCTTTGATAGCCTTGTAGGTGGTTACACCGGCACAAGTGATAGAAGAAGCTTGGGCGGGATCGAGTCCTTCAGGGACTTTGACAGCGTAGTCAGCTGTTACGATACATTGCTCTGCCATCCCACCATCGACAGAATAGCCGGCATTTTTTACTGTACGGCAAAGGGTTTCGCGACCAGTTGTACAGTATTCACAAGCGCCGCAGCCTTCAAAGAACCAAGCGACACTGACGCGGTCTCCGACCTTGAGACTTTTTACATCTGGAGCGATTTCTTTTACAATACCAATACCTTCGTGACCAAGAACTCGGCCCGGCACCTTGCCAAAGTCACCGTGCGCGACGTGCAGGTCCGTATGGCAGACACCGCAATATTCGATGTCAACGAGAGCTTCCCCTGTTTCAAGCGGACGCATTTCTTTATTTTCAACGAGTTGGACATTAGTTCCCTCTGGATTTACAACAACTGCTTTCATAAGTAGTTTCCTCCTGTTATTTAGTTTTTGATTATGTTAATTATATCACAAACTCAAACAAACGGCAAACGCTTACAAAACTAAGCGTGGATTCACTCTAATATTCTGACATAGCTGATAAACTCCTATTTTTAAAGCTTTTTGCAACTAACGGAGTTTGAGGGAAGAAAAAAATAAAAGACAAACTCTCGAACAGAGTTTGTCTAATTGTCTATTTTTATAAAAAGAGTTTGTTGAGCTCGTAGGCGACGCCATCTTGGTCATTGGTCAAAGATAACTGCTGGTCAGCGTATGGAAGAAGGTCAATATTCGCATTTTTCATGGCATAGCCAGTGCCAGCAAAGGACAGCATCTCAGTATCATTTTGTTCATCGCCAAAGGCAATCAGATTTTTACGGTCTACATTGAGAATATTAAGTAGGTACTGAAGGGCAAAGGCCTTATTGACACCCTTGGGAGCACACTCTAGGATGTTGAGTGGCCCGCCCCAAGAGTTAATAGAAAGTTCATGCTGGTAAAAAGCATTCATTTCCTCTGCCAGAGCATATTTGTCAGCTGCTCGGGTCTGCAGGAGAATGGCGTTAGGATTCTCCGTTACCAGATTGGCTTGAAACTGGTTTTCAGGTTTGAAAGCATCGATGCCAAAGAGCTTGGGATCAGCGATTTCTTCATTGGGATTGGTGATATAGAATTTATTGCGGTATTCGCCGGCAATGAAATCAGCTTCAATCTCATCCCTGCGCTTAACCATATCCAGCAGAAAGGACTTGTCCAGCGTCAGCGATTTTTCAAAGTCCCATTTCTTTTCTGGAATGTGAGTCAGAGAGCCATTGAAGTTGATCATGGGCGTATTGAGCTCTAATTCTTTATAATATTTCAAAGCCATGCGGTAGGGCCGGCCTGTTGTGATAATGACCTTGTGGCCCTTTTGGGAAATTTTTTTAATGGTTTCTTTGGTGAAGTCAGACAAATTGCTGTTAGAATCCAGCAAGGTTCCGTCCAAGTCCACAGCGATTACTTTTTTTGTCATGTGAGTCTCTTTTCAGTGATAATACAGACTATTATAACAGAATTCAGTGTAAATAACACGACTTATGTTATAATGGTGCTCTAATCCGTCACAATTATGACACACCAAGGAGGAGCTTTTCGTATGCGTAAACCAATCATGATTCATGCTCTTTTTCTGATGATTGCCTTTTTTATCTATATCCAATCTCTAAATGGCGGTCCGACCTATCTAATCTGGAATATGACCTTGGCCTTAATCAGCTATGATGCAGCTGTCTTGACACTTTTATTTAAGAAGCAGAAGTGGGTATATCCTCTTCTTTTCCTCTTGTGGTTGCTTTTCTTCCCCAACACTTTCTATATGATTACTGATTTGATCCATATGACTTGGGTGGCAGATGTTCTGAGTAAGCCAAGTGTTTTCCTGCTCTTTTTAGCTTTTGTTTCCAGTATTTTATTCGGAATTTTCTGTGGTATGGAGAGTTGGTATGTCATCAAGGAACGCTGGAAGCTTAACTGGTATTTAGACTTGTTGCTGACGGCTGCTCTGTCGGCTGTGTCTAGTCTGGCTATCTACATAGGACGTTATAATCGCCTCAATAGCTGGGATTTATTGCTTCATCCTCAGCTGGTTCTACAGAAGCTCTTGCAAACTTTGCAGCCTGATCGTCTGCCTTTCATTCTTGGTTTTACTTTTTTGCAGTTTATGAGTTTGGTATTTCTGATGAGAGATAATAAAAAATAAGAAAAGCGAGACATTCATCTTGAAAAAGTGAATGTTTTTTATTATAATTTAAATCATCGTTCGTAAATAAATGAAATTCAATCTGTTTTTCTTTGTTATTGAACTAGATATTAGAAATTTTACTTAAAAGGAGATTTATTGGAAAATGGATAAATTTTTCAAACTGACCGAAAAAGGGACAGATGTCCGGACAGAGGTTTTGGCTGGTCTGACGACTTTCTTTGCCATGTCCTACATTTTATTCGTCAATCCCGCTATGCTGGCTCAGACAGGTATGCCTAAGCAGGGAGTTTTCCTAGCTACGATTATCGGGGCTGTTGCAGGTACCTTGATGATGGCTTTCTTTGCCAACTTGCCCTATGCGCAGGCACCGGGTATGGGCTTGAATGCCTTTTTCACGTTCACGGTTGTCTTTGCCTTGGGCTACACTTGGCAGGAAGCCTTGGCTATGGTCTTTATCTGTGGGATTATTTCGCTCATTATCACTCTGACCAAGGTGCGCAAGATGATTATCGAGTCAATTCCAGGCTCCTTGCGCGCAGCTATTTCAGCAGGTATTGGGGTCTTTCTGGCCTATGTAGGTATTAAAAATGCTGGCTTGCTCAAGTTTTCAATCGATCCAGGCAATTATACAGTAGCTGGCAAGGGAGCAGATAAGGCTGCAGCGGCTATTACGGCTAATTCGGCAGCAACTCCCGGTCTGGTAGACTTTAACAATCCAGCGGTCATCGTAGCCTTGGTCGGTTTGGCCATCACAATCTTCTTTATCGTGAAAAATATCAAGGGTGGAGTTATCCTATCTATTCTGGTAACGACAGTTGTAGCTATTCTGGTTGGCTTGGTTGATTTGTCAGCTATTGACTTTGGGCAGAATAACATTGGCACTGCTGTTAGTGAATTGGGACAGATTTTTGGGGTGGCAGTAGGTCCGAAAGGTCTGGGTGCCCTCTTAGCAGATTCGGCTCGCTGGCCTCAGACGTGTATGGCCATTCTGGCTTTCTCTTTGACAGATATTTTTGATACCATTGGTACCTTAATCGGTACTGGTGAAAAGGTCGGGATTGTGGCAACTTCTGGGGAAAACCATGAATCAGAAGGTCTGGATAAGGCTCTTTATGCAGACCTCATCGGGACCTCTATCGGAGCCATTGCTGGAACCTCTAACGTGACGACTTATGTGGAGTCTGCAGCTGGTATCGGAGCTGGCGGCCGAACGGGTCTGACCGCCTTGGTCGTAGCTATCTGCTTTGCGGTGTCAAGTTTCTTTAGCCCGCTCTTAGCCATTGTTCCCAACGCTGCAACTGCACCGATTCTGATTATTGTTGGGATTATGATGCTAGCTAGTCTGAAAAATATCCATTGGGATGATATGGCAGAGGCCATCCCAGCTTTCTTTACTTCTATTTTTATGGGATTTGCCTATTCTATCACTCACGGGATAGCAGCTGGATTTATCACCTACACCTTGGTCAAAGTCTTCAAAGGTCAAGCCAAGGATGTGCATTCTATGATTTGGATTTTGGATCTTCTATTTATTTTGAATTTCGTAAATCTGGCTTTAAATTAGGCTTAAACATTGCTGGATTTCCTTGATTTTAGTACCCTTTGTATAGGATACGTTTTTGGTATAAAAAATCAGCTTTTCCTAGCTGATTTTTCTTTTGCAAAATTAAGCAGAAAAAATTTTTTTCTGGTATAATAAGAGAATGTTTAGTCATAATGAAGAAGAATTAATCCAGTGGGGCCAGCGCCTGGGCAAATTGCTTCAGGCAGGGGATGTACTGGTTTTAACGGGAGATTTAGGAGCAGGGAAGACAACCTTTACCAAGGGTCTGGCTCTAGGTTTGGGTATCAGTCAGATGATTAAAAGTCCAACCTATACCATTGTTCGGGAATATGAGGGGCGCTTGCCACTCTATCATCTGGATGTCTATCGCATTGGAGACGATCCAGACTCCATTGATTTGGATGACTTTCTCTTCGGGGAAGGCGTGACGGTCATTGAATGGGGAGAGTTGCTGGGAGAAAATCTGCCTGAAGACTATCTCAAATTAAGCCTCTTGAAAAAGGAAGACGGGCGTGAATTGGTTTTTGAAGCCAAAGGAAAGCGAGCCCAAGAGTTGTTTGAGGGACTGCAGAATGACTGAATATGAATTATGCTTGCGTGAAGCGGAAAAAACGGATGCTGCTGAGCTGATTGCCTTCCTCAATCAGGTTGGATCTGAGTCAGATTATATGACGCTGGATGAAGCTGGAATTTTGATGAATCAAGAGGAGATGGCTTCATTCATTGAGCATCAGGTTGCTTCTAGTAATCAGCTTTATCTGTTGGCGCTTTTAAATGGTGAGATTGCTGGCCTTGTCAGCATCACAGCTGATTTCCATGAGCGAATTCGCCATATTGGTCAAGTCTTTGTTGTTGTGAAGAAAGCTTTCTGGGATCAAGGACTGGGACGCATACTGCTGGAAGAGGCACTGACTTGGGCAGAAGATTCTCAGGATATTAGACGTTTGGAATTGAGCGTTCAGGTTAGAAATGAACGAGCGGTTCACCTTTATAAAGATTTAGGATTTGAAATTGAAGGCTTACAAAAAAGAGGAGCCTATTTAAAAGAAGGGATATTTCTTGATGTTTACCTGATGGGTAAACTGATAGACTAAAAAAGATATGTTTAAAAAGATTATAATGATGTTTCTCAGCCTCCTTGTCGTAACGACAGCTGGTATCGGTACTTATGCTTGGACGATCTATGGTCAGTCAACAGATGAACTGTCCAAGACTTATAAGGGTTTGGGAAATGAGACAGATGTCATTTCTGCGACTAAGCCCATGACCATCTTGCTGATGGGTGTAGATACAGGGAGCGGATCTCGCGAGGATACTTGGGTCGGGAACAGCGATACCATGATTCTTCTGAGTGTCAATCCAAAGACCAAGAAAACGGTCATGATGAGTTTGGAACGTGATATTCTGACTCAGATTGATGAGAACGGTCAGACAGTTGAAGCCAAGCTGAATGCAGCCTATGCGACAGGTGGAGCAGAGTTAGCCATTTCGACCATTGAGGGCTTGATGAATATCCACATCGACCGCTATGTGATGATCAATATGCAGGGCTTGGTTCAGCTAGTAGACGCAGTAGGTGGTATTGAGGTTAATAATACCTTTGACTTCCCAATTTCTATTGAGGATAATGAGCCTGAGTATACTGCTAAGGTTGAGCCAGGCAAGCAAACCATCAATGGTGATCAGGCACTGGTCTATGCTCGCATGCGTTATCAGGATCCAGAGGGTGACTATGGCCGCCAAAAGCGTCAACGTGAAGTAATTAAGAAAGTGGTTGAAAAAGTTCTCAGTCTCAACAGTGTCAGCCATTATCAGGCTATTTTAAAAGCTGTTAGCAGCAATATGCAGACTAATATCGCGCTTGATTCAAAAAGCATTCCCCAACTGCTAGGCTATCAGGATGCTTTTAAGAACATTAAGTCTGAGCAGCTGCGTGGAGAAGATGCGACCTTGCCTGACGGTGGAAGCTATCAGCTGGTGACATCAGAGCATTTGCTGAGTATGCAGAATCTAATCCGCAAGTCTCTGGGCTTGGACAAAGTCAAGAGTCTGAAAACCAATGCTGTTCTCTATGAAGATATTATGGGCGGCAACAGTCTAAGAAGCAGCAATAGCAGCAGTGCATCTAGCAGCGCAGAAAGCAACAACAACTATGAGACTCCTTATAGTCAGCCAACTTATAATAATGGCTATGAGAATTACTCTTATCCGACGACAGATACAACAGTTGGGACTACGAATACGACTCCAGTTGCTCCAGCGGCTTCCTCCGCTCCAGCGGCAGATGTCAGTGTCAGCGCTCCGCAAAGTCAGCCGGTAGTCAATTCGGCTACAGAGTAAAAAAGTTAAATATCAAAAGAGACCGGGACAAAATGTCTCGGTCTCTTTTGGTTATGGCGGAAAGCCCTTGACGTGGTGGCTGATTGGAATTATTGTTCCCCTATCACCCACCTTTTCTCTATCAAGACTCGTACTTTTCCCAGATGTCTTTGATTTGCTGGATCTGTACTTGAGCTTGGTTTTCAAGGACTTTATATTTATAAGTAAGATCTTGAGCCATGTCTTTGACTTGCTCTTTTTGCTCTTGAATGATGGCAATATTTCGTTGGATATTGGCTAGACTGTCCTTTACTTTGTCTAGACTATCTGTTGTTTCAGTGATTTCTTCTTGGATTTTTTGACGGTTTTCAACCAGTTTGTAACTGGCTGCTGCGGCACCGATAAATAGGAAAATATTTGAAAGTTTCATATTCCCTCCTTAAGCTTGTGCAATCTTCTCAGCTAATTCGGCCAGAGCTGGGAAGTCTGGCTCGTGGGCTGCGAAAGTAATTTTGAGATCATCTGCATCACTGTAGCGTGGTGCCAAATGCACATGGGTATGAAAGACAGTCTGTCCAGCAATTTCTTCGTTGTTGTTGATGATATTCATACCAGCTGCACCTGTGGCTTTCATCACCTTTCGAGCAATGTCAGGTACGCGAGCGAAGAGCTGACTGGTGCTGTCAGCATCCATATCCAGCACATTTCGGAAATGCTCTTTAGGTACAACCAAGGTATGACCTGGTGTTACCTGGGAAATATCCAGAAAAGCAAGGACTTTCTCGTCTTCATAGACTTTAGAAGAAGGGATTTCTCCGGCAATAATTTTACAAAAAATACAATCAGCCATAAATGGTACCTCTATTCGCTAGATTTTGTTATAATATAAGAACCATTATACCAGAATTCGGAGAAAATATGTTAGAAATCAAAGAGCTTACGGGCGGCTATGTTAATATCCCGGTTTTAAAGGATGTCAGCTTTGAAGTGGGCAATGGCCAGCTGGTTGGTCTGATTGGTCTCAACGGTGCGGGCAAGTCCACGACTATCAATGAAATTATTGGTCTTCTGACCCCTTATAAGGGGCAGATTCAGATTGATGGACTGGAGCTGCGAACCAGTCCCAGCGATTACCGCAAGAAGATCGGTTTTATTCCGGAAACGCCTAGTCTCTACGAAGAATTGACCCTGCGCGAGCACATTGAGACGGTAGCTATGGCTTACGACATTGAGCAGGAGACAGCCTTTGAGCGCGTGGATAAGCTACTGGAAATGTTCCGGCTCAAGGAAAAACTGGATTGGTTCCCTGTTCACTTTTCAAAAGGGATGAAGCAAAAAGTGATGATTATCTGTGCTTTTGTAGTTGATCCCAGCCTTTTTATTGTGGATGAGCCTTTTCTGGGTCTGGATCCGGTAGCTATTGCAGACCTTATCCAGCTCTTGGATGAGGAAAAGAAGAAGGGCAAGTCGATTCTGATGAGCACCCATGTTCTGGACTCTGCTGAGAAGATGTGCGATAGTTTTGTAATTCTGCACAAGGGTCAAGTGCGGGCCAAGGGCAGCTTGACTGAGTTGCGGGCTCAATTTCAAATGCCGGATGCTAGTCTGAATGACATCTATCTAGCCCTGACAGAAGAGGCAGCGCTATGAAAGAATTATTTGCCAAACGAAAGCAGGATTTTCGTCAGCAGTGTCTGAAATACCTGCGTTATGTTTTTAATGACCATTTTGTGCTCTTTCTGCTGATTTTTATGGGATTTTTAGGTGTTCAATACAGTCAGCTTTTGCGACATTTTCCGACCAACCACCTACCCATTATTGCCAGTCTGGTTATTCTATCGCTCTTTATCTTGCCTTTTGGACGGATTGCGACCTATCTGGAAAAGCCGGATGCTCTTTTTCTCTTAGTCAGAGAAGCAGAAGTCAGGGCTTTTATCAAGGCTCAGATTCTACGTTCCTATCTCTTGTATGCAGTCATACAAACTGGAATCTTGCTACTGTTAGCTCCGCTTTTTCTGGCTCTGGGATTGCCTGTTTGGGGCTTCGGGCTCTACTGCCTCCTTATGCTAGTCTTGAAATGGTTTTTGTTTCAGGCTAAGGCCAAGAAGTTCTTTACTGAAAATGGCCTAGATTGGCAGGCGCTGGTGGCTTATGAAGCAGCCCGAAAGCAGACGATTCTGCGCTTCTTTGCTCTCTTTACCAATGTTAAAGGCATTTCAAACAGTGTCAAGCGCCGGGCCTATCTGGATGGTTTGACGAGACTTGTGGGCAAGCAGCATAGCAAGACCTGGCAGAATCTCTTTTTGCGCTCTTACTTGCGAAATGGAGACTTCTTTGCTCTGACCTTGAGACTGCTCTTTTTGGCTCTTTTGTCCTTGGTTTTTGTCAGCCAAGCTTGGATTGCTGCAGCTTTTGCGGTCTTGTTCAATTATCTCTTACTCTTCCAGCTAACAGCCTTGTACGAAGCTTTTGACTATCAGTTTTTGACCCAGCTTTTTCCGATAGAAAGAGGGGAAAAGCTGAAGGGAGCAAGACAAATTATCACTTCGATTGGCATCAGCGTTCTCTTGGCTGAAGTGCTGACTGCTCTGCTATTTTTCCAAGACAAGACAGCAGTGCTGGCCATGCTGGGAGCGACTGCCCTACTCTATCTGTTCTATCTGCCGTTTAAGTTACGGAGATTGGTTGACTAAAAGAGGTAAAACTAGTAAAATGATAAAGAAACTTTTTACGGAGGGGAAATATGGACTTGGTTGATAACGAGCTGACCCTGACACCGATAGCTGGTAAGAGCGGAAAGGCCTATATGGGGACTTATCCGGACGGGGGGCGCGTTTTCGTCAAGATGAATACAACCCCTATCTTAGCAGGCTTAGCTCGAGAACAAATCGCACCGCAGCTTTTGTGGAGCCGCCGGATGCCGGACGGTAACGTAATGAGCGGGCAGGAGTGGCTTTCAGGCACTATTCTGACCCCAAATGATATGTCCAAAAAGCAGGTCATCAACATTTTGACACGGCTGCATCGCTCGCGCCCATTGATGACGCAGCTGACCAAGCTGGGCTATACTTTGGAAACGCCGACTGATTTGCTGAATGCTTGGCTCAATCAAGTGCCGCTTGCTTTGAGGAATAATCAGTATCTGCAATCAGTTATCCGCGACCTGCGCCAGACAGTACCAGCCTTTCGTGAGGACTATGCGACCATCGTTCACGGAGATGTGCGCCACAGCAACTGGGTAGAGACCGACAGCGGGCTTATTTACTTGGTGGATTGGGATTCTGTGCGTTTGACAGACAGGATGATGGATGTAGCACATATTTTGAGCCATTATGTGCCTGATTCAGGCTGGCAAGAGTGGCTGAGTGCTTATGGCTATAAATATAATCAGACTGTTTTCAATAAGCTATACTGGTTTGGACAGTATTCTTATCTGATGCAGATTGCTAAATACTATGAAAACAATGATTTAGAAAATGTGAACCGGGAGATTTACGCATTACGAAACTTCCGTTCCAAATACGGAAGAGGACAATGAGAGTAAGGAATCGTAAGGGAGCGACGGAACTGCTAGAGGCGCATCCCCAGTATGTGATTTTAAATCCAGCAGACGCCAAGGGCAGATGGCAGGAGATTTTTGGCAACGACCATCCCATTCATGTAGAGGTTGGCAGCGGTAAAGGAGCTTTTGTATCCGGTATGGCCAAGGCCAATCCAGAGATCAACTACATCGGGATTGATATCCAGAAATCGGTCCTCAGCTATGCCTTGGACAAGGTGCTAGCAACGGATGTGCCCAATATCAAGCTTCTCTGGGTGGACGGTTCGGATTTGACTGATTATTTTGAAGAGGGCGAGATTGACCGCCTCTATCTGAACTTCTCAGATCCTTGGCCCAAGAAACGCCATGAAAAGCGCCGTCTGACCTATCAGTCCTTTCTGGCAACCTATCAGCAGATTTTGCCGGAAAATGGAGAAATCCACTTCAAAACGGACAACCGCGGTCTTTTTGAGTATAGCCTAGTAAGCTTTTCACAGTATGGTATGAAGTTAAAGGGCGTCTGGTTAGATTTGCATGCCAGCGACTTCGAGGATAATGTCCTGACTGAGTATGAGCAGAAATTTGCTAACAAGGGACAAGTCATCTACCGGGTGGAGGCAGCATTTGAATAAGAAAGAGTCTTCTGGGGAAAGTCCTTGAAGACTTTTTTATTGGGAAAGAATTTTGCTTAAAAATAAGAGTGTTTTAAGTGGCATTCTGTCTTTAAAAGCTTGCACAGCATATTTCCCTTGCATTCTGGGACGTGTCGTGCTATAATACTAGTGATGAATAAGGAAAGAGAGGCGAGGAAGTATCTTCGCCTCTTATCTGTGAGGAGGTGTCGTCATATCGCAACGATTGTTGAATTGGTGAGGGAGGTTATTGAACCAGCCATTCTGGCCCCCTATGAATTAGTCGATATTGAGTACGGAAAGATGGGCGGGGACTACGTTCTCAGTGTCTTTGTGGATAAGCCTGAGGGTATTACGGTCAATGATACTGCGGATTTGACGGATATTATCAGTCCGCTCTTGGATCAAATCAAACCAGATCCTTTCCCAGAACAGTATTTTCTGGAAGTGACCAGTCCAGGCTTGGAGCGTCCGCTCAAGACCAAGGAACAGCTAGCCGATGCAGTCGGCAGTTATATCCATGTCAGTCTCTATAAGGCTGTTGACAAGCAGAAAGTCTTTGAAGGCACCTTGCTGAGCTTTGAAGAGGATGTTCTGCACGTGGAATACCTGGACAAGACTCGCAGAAAAGAAGTCGAAATTCCCTACAGTCTGGTTTCCAAAGCCAGATTAGCCGTTAAGTTTTAGTCGCAGAAGCAATATAGAAAAGAAAGGAACACTTTTGTTTCGGCAAAAGTCATATGAAAATGAGTAAAGAAATGCTAGAGGCCTTCCGCATTTTGGAAGAAGACAAAGGAATCAAGAAAGAAGATATCATTGACGCAGTGACCGAGTCACTCCGCTCAGCCTATCGTCGTCGCTATGGTCAGGCAGACAGCGCAGCCATTGAGTTTGACGAAAAGTCAGGAGATTTCCGTGTCTATACTGTTCGCGAAGTCGTGGACGAGGTCTTTGACAGCTGTTTGGAAATCAGTCTCAAAGATGCCTTGGCTATCAGTTCAGCCTATGAGTTGGGAGATAAGATCAAGTTTGAAGAAGCGCCAGCTGAATTTGGCAGGGTCGCTGCTCAGTCTGCCAAGCAAACTATCATGGAAAAGATGCGCAAGCAGACCCGAGCAATCACCTACAATACCTATAAAGAGCATGAAAATGAAATCATGAGCGGGACGGTGGAGCGCTTTGACAATCGCTTTATATATGTCAATCTAGGTAGCATTGAAGCGCAGCTATCGAAGCAAGACCAGATTCCTGGTGAGGTCTTTGCCTCTCATGACCGCATCGAAGTCTTTGTCTACAAGGTAGAAGACAATCCTCGCGGTGTCAATGTCTTTGTAAGCCGCAGCCATCCAGAAATGATCAAGCGCTTGATGGAGCAGGAAATCCCAGAAGTTTATGATGGAATTGTGGAAATCATGAGCGTGTCACGGGAGGCAGGCGATCGGACCAAGGTAGCGGTTCGCAGTCACAATCCTAATGTGGATGCCATCGGTACAATCGTCGGACGCGGTGGAGCCAATATCAAGAAAATTACTAGCAAGTTCCATCCTGCCAAATATGATCCGAAGAGCGGCCGTATGGTACCGACTGAAGAAAATATCGACGTCATCGAGTGGGTAGCAGATCCAGCTGAATTTATCTACAACGCTATTGCTCCTGCCGAAGTTGACCAAGTTATCTTTAACGAAGAAGATAACAAGCGGGCCTTGGTTGTCGTACCGGACAGCAAGCTTTCTCTGGCTATCGGTCGTCGCGGACAGAACGTTCGCTTGGCAGCTCATTTGACAGGCTTTAGAATTGATATCAAGTCTGCCACAGAGTTTGAAGAAATGGAAGCAGCCAATGAACTGGGCGGATTTGCTCAGGAAGCAGAAGAAATTCTTGCGGATGCAGCTGTTCTAGAGACAGAAGTTTCAGCAGCAGAAGCAACAGAATTTGACGCAGCTGCAGAGGAAACTGTACTGGAAACAGCTGGTTTAGAAAGCGAAGCTGAAGAACTAGATTAAGGGGGCTGGAATGGCAAAAACAAGAAAAATCCCTTTAAGAAAATCAGTGGTGTCTAACGAAGTGATTGACAAGCGTGATTTGCTGCGGATTGTCAAGAACAAGGAAGGTCAAGTCTTTATCGATCCGACAGGCAAGGCTAACGGCCGTGGAGCCTATATCAAGCTGGATAATCAGGAAGCTCTTCAAGCCAAGAAGAAGCGGGTCTTTAACCGCAGCTTTAGTATGGAAGTGGATGAGGCTTTCTATGATGAGTTAATCGCTTATGTCGATCATAAGGTCAAAAGAAGAGAGTTAGGTCTTGAATAAAGAGAAACTTGCAAATATGCTGGGACTGGCTCAGCGGGCTGGCCGCATCATTTCTGGTGAGGATCTGACCGTCAAAGCTATACAGGAGGGAAAAGCAGATCTGGTCTTTTTAGCCCAGGATGCAACTCCTAATCTCAGCAAGAAAATCACTGATAAAAGTCGTTACTACCAAGTAGAAGTATCAACCGTGTTTTCAACACTGGAATTAAGCTCTGCCATTGGCAAGGCCAGAAAAGTGCTCGCCGTGACAGATGCTGGTTTTACAAAGAAAATGAGGTCTCTTATGTAATAGAAGAGGAGGACAAGATTTGTCTAAAGTAAGATTGTATGAAATCGCCAAAGAACTGGGAAAAGAAAGCAAGGAGGTAGTGGCTCGTGCTAAGGAGCTGGGTCTGGATGTCAAAAGTCACTCATCCAGCGTAGAAGCTGACGCTGGTGAGCGAATCAAATCCAGCTTCAAGAAAGCAGCCGCACCTCAAGCTCCTGCAGAAAAGCCTGCAGCAGCTCAGCCATCACCGCAAAAAAATCCTGCCAAAGAGGCAGCGCCAGTCAAGGCAGAACAGCCAGAAGCAAAAGCAGCTGCTAAGCCAGAAGCGAAAGCAGAAACGGTAGCGCCTGCCAAGCGCCCGCAAAGCCGGAACTTTAAGGCAGAGCGTGAAGCGAGAGCCAAGGAAGAAGCAGAACGTCGGAAGCAGCAAGGTAACCGCAAACCACAAAACAAAGAGCAAGGCAAGCGTGAGGACCGCGATAATCGAAATAAGAATCGCGGAAACCGCAACGACCGAGATAGAGGCAATCGTCCAAATGACCGTCGCGATAATCGTGGTCAAGATGGCCGCTGCAATGGCCAGAATCATCAAGGATTTAACGGTCAAAACCGCCAACAGCCTCAAGGACCGAAGATTGACTTTAAGGCTCGGGCAGCAGCTTTGAAAGCAGAGCAGAATGCTGAATACGCTCGCTCCAGCGAGGAACGCTTTAAGCAAGCACAAGAAGCTAAAGAAGTTATGGAACGGCAAAACCGCCGCAAGGAGCAGCCTAAGGCAGAAGCAAGTGCACCAGTTCAGCCTGCACCAGCTCCATCTGCTCCGGCAGCGAATCCAAGCCCAGCTCCAGCCGCTGTGGATACGCGTCGTAAGAAGCAAGCTCGACCAGATAAGAAGCGCGATGATTTTGATCGCGAAGAAGAAGGTCCAAGAAAACAACAAAAGAATCGAAGCAGTCAAAATCAAGTGAGAAATCAAAGAAATAGTAATTGGAATAAAAACAAGAAAAATAAAAAAGGAAAGGGCAACAATAACCAGGCACCAAAACCTGTTACAGAACGTAAGTTCCATGAGTTGCCAACTGAATTTGAATATACAGACGGAATGACCGTTGCAGAAATTGCAAAACGGATCAAGCGCGAGCCAGCTGAAATTGTTAAGAAGCTCTTTATGATGGGTGTAATGGCAACGCAAAACCAATCTCTTGACGGCGATACTATTGAGCTCCTCATGGTGGACTACGGTATTGAAGCTAAGAAGAAGGTGGAAGTTGACACAGCTGACATTGAGCGCTTCTTCGTAGAAGAAGGCTATATCAACCAAGATGCCTTGGTAGAGCGTCCGCCAGTTGTCACCATCATGGGACACGTTGACCATGGTAAAACAACCCTCTTGGATACATTGCGTAACTCTCGCGTAGCTACAGGTGAAGCAGGTGGTATTACTCAACACATCGGTGCTTACCAGATCGAGGAAAGCGGCAAGAAGATTACTTTCTTGGATACGCCTGGACACGCGGCCTTTACTTCTATGCGGGCCCGTGGTGCCTCTGTTACGGATATCACTATCCTGGTGGTAGCGGCTGATGACGGTGTTATGCCGCAAACGATTGAAGCTATCAACCACTCCAAGGCCGCTGATGTCCCAATCATCGTAGCTATCAACAAGATCGATAAGCCAGGAGCGAATCCTGAGCGCGTGATTGGTGAATTGGCTGAGCATGGTGTCATGTCAACAGCTTGGGGCGGAGATTCTGAATTTGTCGAAATCTCAGCGAAATTCAATCAAAATATCGATAGCTTGCTGGAAACAGTCCTCTTGGTGGCTGAAATTCAAGAACTCAAGGCAGATCCGACTGTTCGAGCGATTGGTACAGTTATTGAAGCCCGTCTGGATAAAGGAAAAGGTGCTGTCGCAACCCTTCTGGTTCAGCAGGGAACTCTGAATGTGCAGGATCCAATCGTTGTTGGTAATACCTTCGGTCGGGTTCGGGCCATGACCAATGACCTGGGCCGCCGTGTTAAGGTGGCAGGACCATCTACACCGGTTTCTATCACTGGTCTCAATGAAACTCCGATGGCTGGTGACCACTTTGCAGTTTATGAAGATGAAAAAGCTGCGCGTGCAGCCGGTGAAGAACGTGCCAAACGTGCCCTTCTCAAACAGCGTCAAGCTACTCACCGCGTCAGTCTGGAAAATCTCTTTGATACCCTCAAAGCTGGTGAAGTTAAGTCTGTCAATGTTATCATCAAGGCTGATGTACAAGGTTCAGTAGAAGCCCTGTCTGCTTCCCTGCAAAAGATTGAAGTGGAAGGGGTTAAGATTACCATCGTCCACTCAGCGGTTGGTGCTATCAATGAATCTGATGTGACACTAGCAGAAGCTTCAAATGCTTTCATCATCGGATTTAATGTTCGTCCTACATCTCAAGCTCGACAACAGGCAGAAGCTGATGATGTCGAAATCCGTCTCCACAGCATTATCTACAAGGTTATCGAGGAAATGGAAGATGCCATGAAGGGAATGCTGGATCCAGAATACGAAGAAAAAATCATCGGGGAAGCTCTTATCCGCGAGACCTTCAAGGTTTCCAAGGTTGGTACTATCGGTGGATTTATGGTTATCAACGGTAAAGTGACCCGTGATTCCAAGGTTCGCGTTATCCGTGATGGCGTCGTGATTTACGATGGGGAGCTTGCCAGCCTCAAGCACTTCAAGGATGATGTTAAGGAAGTGACTAACGGCCGCGAAGGTGGACTCATGATTGATGGCTACAATGACATCCAAGTAGATGACACGATTGAAGCCTACATTATGGAAGAAATTAAGAAATAAGATAAGAAGTAGGTTGAAAACTCGCAGTGAAATCATTGTTGGGGGAAGTCTGTACTTCTAATCCCATGTTTTTTCACAAAGAGTTTAAAACAGATTTCATTCATTAAAACTAAAATATAAGCTAGGCCTAGCCTAGCTTATATTGCAGAAGAGAAAAATTAGAAAGGAAATCTCATGGCAAATAATTTTCGTACAGACCGTGTCGGCATGGAAATCAAGCGCGAAGTCAATGAAATCTTGCAGAAGAAAGTTCGTGACCCGCGGGTGCAAGGAGTAACTATTACCGATGTCCAAATGCTGGGCGACCTATCCATGGCCAAGGTCTACTACACGATTATGAGCAATCTGGCCTCTGATAATCAAAAAGCTCAGACCGGTCTGGAAAAAGCAACCGGTACTATCAAGCGAGAACTGGGTCACAATCTGAAGATGTACAAGATTCCAGATTTGACCTTTGTCAAGGACGAATCCATCGAGTATGGCAATAAAATCGACCAGATGCTGCGCGATTTAGATAAAAAGTAAAGCAGAAACTCAGCTGTCATGGCTGGGTTTTCTCATTTTTTAATTTAATATAACAATTTTTACAAAAATAGGTATATACCATTTACAAATAAAAAAGAAAGAGTTATAATATAGTCAAGAAAACTCAGAGATTCAAAAGCGGGAGTTAGAAAGCAGCTATAGAAAGATGCTAGCTCTATCATAGAATTCCGCTTTGAATGGCAGAGAATACAGAAGTCAAGAAAAAGGGAGGCAGTCTTATGCCTACATATATCAAAGCAGATCAATTTTTCTATCCTCAGGGAATCCGTCAGGGCGGTTATTTAGAGCTGATTGACGGCAAATTTGGCAAGCTGGTGCAGTCTGTTCCGCAGGATGCAGAAGTCATAGACTACAGCGGCTACTCGATTGCACCAGGTCTAGTGGATACTCACATTCACGGATTTGGTGGTGTGGATGTCATGGACAACAACATCGAAGGAACTCTTCATACCATGAGTGAGGGTCTCTTGACTACCGGTGTGACCAGCTTTTTACCAACAACCCTGACTTCATCCTATGAGCGGCTCTTAGCAGTAACTGAAAATATCGGTGCTCGCTATCAAGAAGCCAGCGGGGCCAAGATTCGCGGACTCTATTTTGAAGGGCCTTATTTCACCGAAAAGTATAAAGGCGCTCAAAATCCGGCCTATATGAAAGATCCTAGCATGGATGAGTTTCGTGCTTGGGAGAAAGCTGCAAATGGCTTGCTCAATAAGATTGCTCTCGCACCAGAGCGTGATGGCGTGGAGGAATTTGTCCGCATGCTGACTGATGAAGGTGTGACCGTTGCTTTGGGGCATTCTAACGCAACCTATGATGAAGCCAAAACTGCGGTCGAAGCAGGTGCCAGTGTCTGGGTGCATGCTTATAATGGTATGCGGGGCTTGACCCACCGGGAGCTGGGCATGGTTGGTGCCATGTATGAGTTGCCCCACACCTATGCGGAACTGATTTGTGATGGCCACCATGTGGATCCTAAGGCCTGTGACATCTTGCTCAAGCAAAAGGGACATGAAAATATTGCCCTCATTACTGACTGTATGACTGCAGGAGGTCTTGAAGATGGTGACTACATGCTGGGAGAATTTCCAGTGGTTGTGGCGGAAGGAACAGCTCGGCTCAAGTCAACGGGCAATCTAGCTGGCTCTATCCTAAAACTCAAGGACGGATTGAAAAATGTGGTCAAATGGGGCATTGCCAATCCTCATCAGGCAGTCATGATGGCTAGCCTGATTCCGGCAAAATCCGTCCATATTGATGATGTCTGCGGACAGATTAAGGAGGGCTACGATGCTGACTTTATCGTTTTAGATAAAGATTTAGAGCTGGTAGCTACTTATCTTGATGGTCAAGAACGATTCCATGTATGAGAACCGCAGGTATTTTAAATTAGTCTCCTTATATTTTTCAGAAAGAGCAGGGCAACCTGTTCTTTTTGATTGGCAAGCTACTTGATAGCCTTCTCCTAGATTTGAATTGCTTTCTTAGGCGTGATATAATGAGACTATAATGTAAACAGGAGTAGGCTATGAAACGAATTGATGCGAAATTTTTGATAATGGGACTTGTTTTACTGCTGGCCGGACTGATATTTGGACGAATCTTGATCCTTGTCGCAGGACTTGCTTTCATTATCTATAGCTTTTTCAGTAAAGGGATGGAGCCGACTAAGGAAAATATATTTAAACCCAAGCCAATACTGAAGAAAAGGGAAAAGAAGTGAGCAGTTCTGCTCTTTTAATCACTGTAGCAACTGCCTTGCTGAAGGCAGTAGATGGAACTTATAAAGGAGACGTGAGATGAGAGAATATCTTTTGAACAATGGTGTTGGCATTCCGGTGCTGGGCTTCGGTACTTGGAAGGCTAAGGATGGCGAAGAAGCCTATCAAGCGACATTAGCCGCTCTCAAGGCAGGCTATCGGCACATTGATACGGCAGCCATCTATAAGAACGAAGAGAGCGTCGGACGGGCAATCGAGGACAGCGGCATTCCGCGGGAGGAGCTCTTCATCACGACTAAGCTCTGGAATGACATTCATACTTATGAGGAGGCTCAAGAGGCCTTTGCTGCCTCAATGGAGCGGTTGGGACTGGACTATCTGGACCTCTACCTTATTCACTGGCCTAATCCCAAACCCCTGAGGGAAAACGATGCTTGGAAAAAGCGCAATGCCGAAGTCTGGCGGGCTATGGAAGATCTTTATAATCTCGGTAAGATTCGAGCGATTGGCGTCAGCAATTTCCTGCCTCATCACTTAGAAGCCTTGCTTGAAACAGCGCGCATGACTCCTGCTGTCAATCAAATCCGCCTGGCTCCAGGTGTCTATCAGACAGAAGCGGTGAACTTCTGTCGTGAGCATGAGATTTTACTGGAAGCTTGGGGACCATTTGGCCAAGGTGAGCTCTTCCAAAATCCAGCCGTACAGGCTGTGGCAGATAAGTATGGCAAGACTATTGCCCAAGTCGCTCTAGCTTGGAGCTTGCAGGAAGCCTTCCTGCCCCTACCTAAGTCGGTCACTCCGAGCCGGATTGCCAGCAATTTGGACTGCTTTGGCATCGAGCTAGATGCTGCTGACTTGGAAGTGCTCAAAAATGTCAGCGGTTTGACCGGTGGCGCTCCAAATCCGGATGGGATGGATTTTTAGATGAAAATCCGATTCTATCGAAGTTCAGATAGAGAAGCCTTGCAGTCTTACCATTTAACCGACTTGAGATTTACCAATCATCCTAGCCAGGTTGTCGCTGATTTAGAAAATCGCTATGCCATCTTGGGTCTTGAAGAAGATCAAATCGTAACCTTTCTGATCTTGGATGCTGGGGAAGAGAAGTTTACTTATGGCGGTCAGCCAGAGAGCCTGCTCCTTCGTAGCTTTTCAACGGATGAAGACTTTCGGATGCGAGGGTACGGTAGTCAGACGCTGAAGCTCTTGCCTGATTTCATAAGAGAACATTTGCCTATGTATAAAAGTATTATCCTAGGTGTCAATGAGAGAAATCAAGTCGCTTCCTATCTCTACCGAGAGACTGGTTTTAGCAAACAGCCCCAGCGGATATTAGGACCAGCTGGCTGGCAGGAAGTATATGAATTAAAAATATAAAAGTATCCCCAGTTTAAAAAGAACTGGGGATTTTTATCTCTACCACCGGAAGAAACTATAAAACAAGCTGCTTCTGTGCTATAATGAGAGATGTAAAATGAGACCGATATCCAACGAAATACTAAGATGGGGGAATTAGATGAAGAAGACCTAAGAATTGGAAATTACACCCAACTGATTGAGGAGATCTTCGATCCCTTGAGAGTGGAGAGATAGGAGAGAAAGGTAATCATTAAAAACTCGAAGAGTCATCTGTGGCTAAATATCCAAACAATCTAAAGGCTGAATACGAGTGTTTACTAAAATATTTAGATAAGCAAGGTTTCGAATAGTCCAGTTTGCGAAAAAATCCGTGCTTTCTATCTATCAGATGATGTGATTTACTATAATTTACAGGTTTTCTGAAGTTTGAATACCAGTGTTTGTTAAAATTTTAAAGTATTCTAAGCGTGAAATGCCTTAATAATTCATTTTTAAAGAGAAATAATCCCTATCTGAAGTTGAAGAAATCATCAGGTGGGGATATTTTATGTCTTTGATTTTGAAAAAGTGTTATTTCAGGGATAAAAAATGACATTTCAGGGCAGCCTTGCAAAGATTTATCGCCACGTGCTATACTTAGTTCATCAAATTATTGGAGAGGTTTTATTATGACTACTAACTACACCATTCGTCCCCTGACCTATAGCAACTTTACTCACCGCGAGTTTGAAAGTTTGATGACAGATTCTCGTCAAATCATCACCGACTTTGTTAAGGCAAATAAGGACGAAGATATGTATGGTACGCACTTGGAGCCCTTTACAAGCAAGCTAGAAGAGTTCCAAAAACAGCTAGCTAGCGTGGAAAAGAAACAGACTATAAGTCTGGCAGAGGTAGATAAGGAGCGAGATAGTGCTCTGGTCGGGCTCTTTACCCTGCATAGGGGATTTGCTAAGATAAAGGAAGCAAAGTTCAAGGAAGCCCATGAGACGCTGGCTCCAGTCCTAACCAAGTACAAGGATATCGCCAAGCATAATAACGATGTCGCCACTGCTGAGATTAAGAGCCTCCTCAAAACCCTCAAGGAAGAGCCCTACAATGCGGCAGTAACTACGCTGGGACTCTCACCGGTGATTAGCGCAGTGACGACTGCTCAGGAAGACTATGATAAGGCCGAAGCCTTAGCGCGTGCAGCCAAGTCCAGCAAAGAAGTCGGTAAGACCAAGCAGCTGCGCACGGAAATCTCCCGCACTTATGACCTCTTTATGCGCTATACCGCAGCCTCTGCAGAAGCCTATCCAGAGAAAGCCCACTTTGCCAAACTCCTCAAGGATCTCAATACTATCCGAGACAGCAAGCGCCGCCTATCCAGTCCAAATAAGAAAACAAAACCGGAGCCAGCACCAGAAGCAGCAGGATAAAGAATAATCCCTTAGAATTGAAAATTCTAGGGGATTTTTGGTGCTTAATAGACATTGGTTAGGGAATGTGAAGGCGGAAGTCGATAAAAAACATTGGATTTTTACATAAATACTTTATAGAATGTGTAATAATTGATATAATGATAGATGTAAACAAATCAACTTTGTATGCGTATAACGTATTGAGTTCAGAAAAATCGAAGAAACTTAAGCTTTACTAATCAAGTATACTATATAACAACTGATGTCAGGATGATAAGGCGGAAACTACAGGAATATACTATGGAACAATTATTAAAAAAATTAGAATTGGTTTACGGGAAAAAAATTAAAGATTACTTTCTAGAAAAGACCGAATGCTATAACTTTAATAAAACAGATAAGGAAATTGTTCAAACTTTTGTGAGTTATGAGTTAGGTTATTATAATGAACAGATTGGGGAAATAATACTGCTGAGAAAAAATCATTATAAGAATAATCATGCTATATTCACACGATTTCTTCTTATTAGTATAGAAAAATATCATAACCAACTTAATGACTTTGACTTTACAGAGTTGGATAAAAAAGGAAATGCAATATGGCACCTTGAACATATTATCCCGCAAAGTGTATTTCCATATAATAAGAATCTAAAGCATGATTTAGGTAATTTGACTTTACTCTATCAAGCGCCAAATAATGCTGTAAATAATTGTATGTTTGAGAAGAAAAGGGAGATTTTAGCCTATTATCCAGATTTTGACCTTTATATTAACAAGGTATTTAAGTGTGATAAATTTGACGATAAAGATATTGTATTACGTAGAAAACGACTAATTAATAATATTAAAGAAATATTTTTTGAAAATATAGATAATTATTTTAAAGTAATATTAAAACTTGATATTGATAAGGGAGATATATAATGGCGAGCAACTTATATCACTATAAAAACGGAATAAACGAATTTGAACAAAATGATTTTGAGCAGCAAAAGAAAAGTTTAAGTGTTTTTATAAATAAACAGTTTGTATCTAGAAATTTAGTTGTCTTTATTGGATCAGGATGTTCATCAGAGGATATTCCGTTAATGTCTACAACTATGCGTAAGATTTTAAATGATTATGATGTTGTATATAAAAAAGTAAGGCAATTTCTAAATTCAAAAAATTTAGATTTTTTGAATAATAGTATTAAATCAAATCATTCGTGGTTAGAGAAAAAATATGAAAACGAAGAAGATAAAAATAGAAAAGATTCCTTGAAAACTGAGCTTAGAGTAAGTTCTAATCTTTTAGATTTGCTAGAAAAAAATAATAAAACCTCTATTGAAGAATTTTATAATGTTCGAAACCAAGAACATCAAGAATTCTTAGATGATAATTTCTATAAATCCTTTTCCGATATTGAAAGTTTATTGAACTGGTTGCAAAATGGTCTAAATTTTTCCCCAAATGATAGCGAGTTGGAAGAAGCAATTCAAACTTTGAAACGAGAATTTATTGATACAATTCCTACTTTAGGAAGTGAAGTTTATCAAAGCGGGACTACATTAAGTACCTATCAAAAATTTTTTCAATCAGTTTTTAAACATAGAACTGAATTAGGTAGCAAAGTCACTATCGTTACGACTAACTATGATTTATTTAATGAATATGCTTTAGAAAACAATCGAATTGTTTATTCAACTGGATTTGAGAATAATTTGCATCGAAAATTTAATGTAAATTTATTTAGAAACCGAGTGGTTGATGATACTAATAGATATAAAAATGTTTGGCAACCTACATTTAAAGAAGCCAATTTGTTAAAAATTCACGGTTCAATAAATTGGACATCTGACGATAATAGCATACTTATCCAAAGAGATCAAATTATGCCTGATGAGAGTGAAGTTATTATTTATCCAACAATGCTAAAGCATAAAGAGACTGCTCAAGCCCCCTATTCGGAATTATTTAGAGAATTTGCTAACATTCTTCAAGTGCCAAATACGACACTCATTGTTTTGGGGTATGGATTTCCTGATGAACATATTAACAATATTATTTCTCAAAATCTAAGAAATCAAGGTTTTAATTTGATTGTTTTTGGAGATAAAGAAGAAGATAAAATGAAGAGATTTTTTCGAGAATTCCAGGGACAAGAGGGCTTTCATTTGATTGGTGGAGAAGATGTTGATAATAAAACTAAAGCTCATTATTTTAAATATTTAGTAGATGAGATAATTAATTATACTCTGATAGAAGAGTTAGGGGTAACCGAGGAGAATGGAGATGAATAGTATTGGGCGTGTTGTCTCAGTTTCATATGATAGATTAATTTTTGAGGTAAGTAATTTTGAAAAATTGATTTATAACTATAACGGAAATGTGTATATATCAAGGGGGGTAATTGACTATGTGACAATAAAAAGCCAATTTGGAGATCGTTTTATTTATCAAGTCGTTCGAGTTGAAGATAAGGAGGTTCAGTTAGCAAGAGATGAAAAATCAAAATTTGATTATACTGGAAGATTCGAATGTATTCCAATCGGTATATTAGAAGGTGAAACTATCAGTTATAATTTAAAGCAGTACCCTTTTTTACAGGATAAGGTATATCTATCCAGTGATGATGAACTACGAAAAGTTTTCTCAAATAAAAAAAGTAGGAAATCTATTTCACTTGGAATGATACAAAATAAATACGAAGCTAAATTAAAACTAAATAGTTTGATAACTCATCACTCTGCAGTTTTAGGAAATACTGGCTCAGGTAAATCAACTACTGTAAGAAGAATAATTAATGAAGTTGTCACAAAAGATACAACAAATCTGTTATTAAATATTTTTGATGTTCATAATGAATACGGTCAAATTAACGAAGCAAATATTATAGATGTGCTAAATGATTATTATATAGATTTAGAATCTTTAGGATTACAAGATTGGTTAAATTTAATAAAACCATCAGAGTTAGTTCAGTTACCTATTGTACAAACAGCTTTAAAATTATCAAATTGTCTTTCAAATAATAAATTAGATAACAAAAAATTGAGATGTTATATTGCATATAATTTGTACTTTAATCAGCAGTCAGATACTGTGGCTAAAAGAGCAAAAATTGTAGGACTTTTGAGTAGCATTGATATTGATACGAGCAAATATCATGCGCAATATGGCAATTTTAGCAGTAATGATGAGGAGATTTTTATTTCAGCATTAAAATCTTCTATGTATGCTGATTATTCAGAAATTTCTAAAGAAATTGAAGAAGCAAATCATAAAATTAGAAATTTTGACGACTTATTTGATGGTTTAGAGTTCGTGTTTCTTTTAGAAGAATGTCGCGGAAATACACAAGCTCGAGGATATTCTGCAACATTGGAGACTAGGATAAAAAACATCCAAAATAGATATGGGAAATTGTTTAAAAAAAGAGCCAATCAAAAAAAAAACGAAAGATGCAAAGATAACAGTCTATAATGTTTCTAATATGGATGATGATTTACTACTATTTTTCACTAGCTATCTTTTGAAAAAAAGTTTGAGGATAGTTCAGCATTAGAATTAAAGGATAGAAATGTAAATCTATTTATTTTTGAAGAAGCACATAGGTATATTTCTAAGTTGCAAGAGAATAGTCTTTTTAATGAGGTTGAAATATTTAAAAAGATTGCACGTGAAGGGAGGAAGTTTGGTTGTTTCTTAATGTTATCAAGTCAGAGACCGAGTGAACTTTCTTCTACAGTGCTGTCACAGTGTAATAATTACTTAATACATCGAATAAAAAATAATGTTGATTTAGAGTATCTTTTAAAAACAATACCTTTTATTAATAAAAATCAATTAACTAGATTTTCATACTTACCTACCGGAACAGCATACCTTGTTGGTGAGTTGTACCCCATACCAGTTGAAGTTGATGTGATTAAAGACAAAAAGTCGGATATAACAGTTACTCCTAGAATTAAATTTAAAGAAGAATAATAAATGAACAATATTTTTTTATAGAAAGGAACAAAAATATGTCAGCCGCAGAATTTAAACGAGAAAAGAAAAAGGAACAACCGGTTATTGCACTTTGTTATGATTTTGATAAGACGCTTTCACCTGATGATATGCAAGCACAAGGGTATATTCAATCTGTAGGATTTAATATTGCTGAGTTTTGGGAAAAATCAAATGGTTTAGCTTCTGCAAATAATATGGATCAGAATCTTGCCTATATGTATACCATGAAGGAAGAAGCTGCTGGGAAAGTTTTATTTACGAAGAAAGAACTTGCTAAATATGGTTCAAAAGTTGCATTATTTCCTGGAGTGGAAGAATGGTTTGAACGTATAAGAAAATATGGGGAAGAAAAAGGTGTTATCATTGAACATTACATTATATCTTCAGGTTTAAAAGAAATGATTGAAGGAACATCCATTTCAAAAAAAGGTGCCTTTAAAAGAATATATGCAACTTCGTTTTATTGTAATGAAAATGGTGTTGCAGTTTGGCCTTCTCAAGTAGTAAATTACACAAATAAGACACAATTTTTATTTAGAATTTCTAAGGGAGTACTTGATGTAAATGACCCTGCAGTCAATGATTCTTTCCCAGTTGATCAGTTGCGAGTTCCTTTTAGAAATATGATTTATATTGGTGATAGTGATACAGATATTCCATGTATGAAGTTGGTGAATTCGCACGGTGGTTATTCTGTAGGTGTATTTGACCCAGAAAAAAATGATAGAAGAAAGGTTCATAAGATGATTCGAGAGAATCGGATTGGTTATTTTGCTCCTGCTGATTATTCCGAGGGAAAAGAATTAGATAACTTAATTAAGTTAATGATTGATAAAGCGGTCTTTAATGAACAGCTTGAAGAGAAGAAAAATGCTTATAAAAAAGAAGCATCGTTACCTAGAGAAAAAACAGAAGAGGAGCAAGAAAAATCAGATTTGCTAGCTGCATTGGAAAGTAGTGCAAATTTCCAAAACACTCATAACGTTATTAGAAAATTATCACAATATAAAAATTGGCAATCTGATGATATTTTGAATCTTTTATCAATTGCGTGCAATAATAGTCAAGTATACTATATTCTTAATGACTTTGATATTAAAAAGTTCTATCTCAACATTTTAGAAGAGGCTCCTTCAGAAAGTGAAGAGGCAGAGTTGATTAGAGAAATTATCAAGCCACAAGAAGATTAATGTGGTGGTAGAAAAGGAGATTATCATGACATCAGTAACGCAACGGATTTCGCAAATTAAACAGCCTCGTGGCGGTTTTTTGCCAGTTAAGCTCTTTTCTGAGGAAGAGCTTTCAGATGGGAAAGTCTTGTCTACTCAAGAAAATGTTTCACCTAATTTAATTGGGCTTTGCGTGGACTATCTTAGTCGGTTTATGAGTGGTTCAGCCAAGGAGCATGCTTTTGAGATTTCTCTGATAGGTGCTTCCATGGCAGGGATGGAAGCTCTGGCACAGGAGTTTCTCAGCAAGATTACCAATCTGGATGATAGCTCTATTTCAAACGCTTGTAAGTTGGTAGGCTTTGATGTGGTTTATCGGGCTGGAATGGCTTTTTATAAGCCAGTTGAAGAGATAGAACCGGACGAGCAGACGCTTGCTAATATTCGTACCATGGTAGAGAGAAGTCTAGCTTTCTTTGTTGGCTATGGTCCAGTAGTTAAAGATGGTTTTGACTTGAAAGGTGCCTATACGAACCAAATCACGATTGGAGATGGTGACTTTTTGACCGCAGATACCCTCTGGGACTTTAAGGTATCAAAGACAAAGCCTAACAAAGACCATACCTTGCAGCTGCTGATTTATTACCTGATGGGGACTCGCTCTATTCATCCTGAGTTTAGCAGCATTGAATATTTGGGGCTTTACAATCCCAGACAGAATATCGTTTATCGTTTGGCTATCTCAGACATTCCCCAAGAAATCATAGCAGCAGTAGAAAAAGAAGTTATCGGCTATTGATAACCGCTCTGCTGTTTCTCAAACCCAATAACTAGAAAGAAACTTATAACACAAGAAACACCTCAAACGTCCCCGAGATTTTATCAGCCTCTCTGGAACTTGGCAGATGTGCTTTGCTAACAGAGATTGTTGCCAATATCAATCGTACTAATAAGGAGATTGAAAGTAAAACAGCTGAACTTGTAAACATGCTGGGCCAACTCAGAGGCACAACGCCTGAAGCTCAGGAAGAACTAGAGAAGTTTTTGGCTGAGTTTGAGAAATAATATCTAATAAACATCCTATCACAAACCAATCAAACTGGTCCATTCTGCGCTTGTTCTGATTGGTTTTTCTTATTTCCGGATTTTAAGATGTATTTGTTCTGTATTTCAAATAAATAGAGGCTTGAAACTTTATCATATAGCTTTTCTTGACTATAACGTTCGTCATTATTACGTTTTGGTTAAATTTGTTAGGATTGTATGAATTGTCAGAAAATTTTTATTATAATATGGTTTATAAATAAAGATAAGGAGACTTCTATGCAAAGACAACGTTTTTCACTCCGTAAATACAAGTTCGGTTTGGCTTCTGTTCTGCTAGGAACTGCTCTGGTTTTTGGTACGGGACAGGCTCAGGCGGATGAGCAGGCGACAGCTAGTTCGTCAGGGCAAGGTCAGACGACTGCTGCTGTGGTATCAGCGACTGAGTCCGCTTCTCAAGCAGCAACACCTGAGAGTCAGCCGGCAAATCAAGCCCCTGTGGAGAAAGCAACGCCAGCTTCTTCTGAATCGGCTGCTTCAAGTACAGAGCAAGCTATCCAGCCTTCTACGACAGAGGCTAAGGAAGCAGCCACAGCTCCTGTAGAAAAAGGAGCGACTTCTTCATCAGAACAGACTTCTTCAAGTGCTGAGAAGGTAACTCAGCCTTCTGCCACAGAGACCAAGGCAACACCTCCAGCTAGTCCAACTGTAGAGTCTCCGGCAGCTGCAAACTCAGAAAAGCCTGCTGCTAATTCTGATGCAGTAGCAGAGTCGCCAACTTCTCGCGATGCTAAGCCAAGCAGCATCAGCACCAATGAGATCATCAAGGTTCCTCAGACTTGGTCTCAGGGTTATAAAGGTCAAGGCAGACTGGTAGCGATTATCGATTCAGGTCTGGATGTCCACCATGAGGTTCTGAAGATCTCTGACCCGTCAAAGGCCAAGTATCAAACAGAGGCAGCTCTGGAAGAGGCTAAGAAGAAGGCTGGTATTGACTACGGTAAATGGTACAACAGCAAGGTTGTCTATGCCTATAACTATATCGACGGTGATGACAATATCAAGGAAAAGAACAGTTATTCGCATGGTATGCACGTAACAGGGATTTCAGTGGGAAATCCCAACAAGAAAGCTCCAAATGATGAGTATGTCTACGGTGTTGCGCCAGAAGCACAAGTTATGTTTATGCGGGTCTTCTCAGACCGTCAGCGCACAACAAGCGACGCTATCTATATCAAAGCCATTGATGATGCGGTAGCTTTGGGAGCTGATACCATCAATATGAGTCTAGGTTCAGCAACAGGTTCAACGGTTGATGTCAGCCCTAGCCTGCAGGCGGCTATTGAGCGCGCTCGGGCCAAGGGGGTGAGTGTGATCATTGCGGCGGGTAATGACAATACCTTTGGCAGCGGCTACTCTAAACCGCTAGTTGAAAATCCAGACTATGGTCTAGTTGACAGTCCTTCAACAGCAGAAAGCTCAATCTCAGTCGCTTCTGTCAATAACACTGTTCTGACAGAGGAAGTCATGGAAGTTCGTGGTCTGGAAAAGAACGATAAGCTTTTGAACGGTCATTTCAGCTACTCCATGGGTGAGACAAATGCAACCTTTGAAAAGGGCAAGGAATATGAGTATGTCCATGTTGGTCTTGGCCGTGAAGAGGACTTTGCTGGTAAGGATCTGACAGGTAAGCTGGCCCTAATCCAGCGTGGTTCCTTTACCTTTGCTGAAAAGGTTAGAAATGCTATCAGTCATGGTGCAGTTGGTGCTCTGATCTACAATAATGTTGACGGAGCTAACCTAACTATGAGTCTGGACAATGAATCTAAAAAGGTTCCGTCAGCCTTTATCAGTAAGAAATATGGAGAGGCTTTAGCAGCTGGTAACTACAAGGTGGCCTTTAATGGACTTAAGGTCAATCGGCCGCATCCAGGAGCAGGTAGTCTGTCTGACTTCTCTAGTTGGGGTGTAACGACAGATGGCTTGCTCAAGCCAGATGTGACAGCACCAGGTGGCGATATTTACTCTTCGCTTAATGACAATACCTATGGCAATATGCAGGGAACCAGTATGGCTACCCCTCATGTGGCTGGTGTAGCGGCTCTGGTCAAGGAATATCTGCTTCAGCACTATCCAGACTTAACGCCTGCCCAGAATGCCGATTTGGTCAAAGCGCTCATCATGTCAACAGCTAAGCTGCACGTCAACAAAGAAACTGGTGTCTACACTTCTCCGCGTCAGCAGGGTGCAGGTATCGTAGATACGGCAGCGGCTATTTCTACGGGCCTCTATGTGACAGGGGATAACCAATATCCTAGTGTTTCCTTGGGCAATGTCCAAGACAGTTTCACCTTTGATGTTACGGTTCATAATATCACTGATAAGGACCGGACGCTGAAGATGATTGTCAATACCAACACGGATGCGGTCAAGGATGGCTACTTTACCCTGACACCTCGCAAACTAACCGAAACGGTTTGGCCAGAAGTTACCGTCAAGGCTCACAGCAGCCAGAAAGTGACGGTCAAGGTAAATACTGCTAAGTTTGCGGAAGAGTTGATCAAGCAGATGCCGAATGGCTATTTCCTAGAAGGCTTTGTCCGCTTTGTCGATCCAGCGGATGACGGCGATGTGGTTAGTCTGCCATTTATGGGCTTCCGTGGGCAATTCCAAGATCTGCCAGCTGTAGAAAGACCAATCTATGATCTAGTCCAAGAAGGCAAGTCAGGCTTCTATTACCCAGTGCCAGAGGACAAGAGTATCCTATCTGATGACAATGTATCTTCCCTTGTGACAGAGTCAAATGATACACTCTACTCTACCGGTCGAACAGCTGCTCGCAGCTCAATTGTACTGGGAACTGCAGAAAATGCGGATGGTAAGCATGTGCTGCAGCTGGGAGCGGATGGCAAGATTCGTCTGGCCTTCTCACCTAATGGTGATGGCAATCAGGACAGCATCCAGTATCGGACAGTTCTCTATCGCAATATCAATAATCTGACAGCTAGTGTTTATACGGCAGATGATAAGGACTATCGCTTCCCAATCTGGCAGAGCAGCACGATTAGAGAAAGCCGCAAGAACTATTATAGTGGTCAGTCAGACAATCCTAAGTCCTACCTACTAGAAGATACATACTGGGATGGTCGTGATAGCAAGGGTGAGAAGTTGGAAGATGGCCTCTATACCTATGTGGTTCGCTATACACCAGATGTACCAGGTGCTAAAGAGCAGCAGATTAGCTTTAACCTGCAGATCGATACGCAGAAGCCTTTGATTAGCTCAGGCTATATCAGTACCAAGGATGGTGCGGAAATCTTTACGGCTCGCAAGCCAAAAGATGTTGGCAACGGCGGTATTTTGAGAGAGCAGGTCTTCTATCTGCAAGCAGATGAAAAAGGGAAAGAGACCTATAAAGCCGTGGATGATTTTGGCATTGAGCGTGATTACGAGCGTCGGGTTTACATCTCAGCCAATGCGGATGGCAGCTACACCTTGCCAAAAGGAGTGGACAAGTCCAAGATTTTCTATGTGGTAGAGGACTATGCAGGCAACCGTGATGCCATAGCTCTGTCAGAGCTGGTCAGTGCTGAAAATGACGGGCGCATCCGTGTTGCTCTGGTTGATGCTAATACACGTCAGGATGTATCGTCAACCTTTGTCTATCGAATCAAGGACAGCAAGGGCAAGTATGTCGAACTGGACAAAGGCAAGCAAATCAATGCTCTGCCGTTTGGACGCTACACAGCAGAGATCTTTACTTATGATAAGGATGAGATTCGTTTCTACAGCGCTCTGACTCAGGAGTTTGAGCTGACAGCCCAAGATAGCTTTAAGACGATTGAGTTTCTGGTCAAGAAGCTGGTCTTTGCACCGGTCAGCGTTGCCTTTGATCAAGCTGTTCCGAAGAATACTCAAGTGGTTCTCAAGAATAACAATGGCGATGCCTATACGCTTCCAGCAGAACTGTTTGGCAAGCATGCCTTCGGAAGATCTGTAGCAGCTGGATTCTACTCTGTCTTTGTCAACCTACCGACTGGCTACGAGCTCTGGGAAACTGAGCCGACTGTTGAGGTCAAAGAGGGCAAGAATAACCTGCTCAAGCTGGGAGTTATCGTCAAGTCAGGCTTGCTGGCGGCTGTCAATCAGCAGTCTAGTCTGGTCAGCGCTGCTCAGTATTACAATGCTTCTGCAGCGAAGCGCACAGCCTACGACCAAGCATATCAGGCAGCCAAGGAAGCTTTGACAAGTAAGCTGACCCAAGCGCAAGTTGATGCCGTAAGAGCAAAACTAGAAACAGCATCTGCTGATCTAGACGGTAAGGACTCTGATCTTGCTGCAGTCAAGGCAGCTGTGGAAGCTTATGCAGCGACCACTAAGACTGGTGCTTATGCCAATGCTAAGGATAGAACTCGCCGCGCTTATGACAAGGCCTTCCAAGCAGTGGCTCTGCTCTTGGTGCAGGATAAGGTGACCTAGGAGCAAATCGATACTGCCCTAGCTCAGCTGACTACAGCAGAGAAGAAGCTGGATGGCAAGGCGACTAACTTTACCAATCTCAAGAAGATAGTCGATGATGAGGTGCATTACCAAGCTATCAGCAATAAGTTTATCTATGCTACTGACGCGGTTAAGGTGGCTTATTTAGAGGCTTATGCACAGGCTAAGGCAGTCTTGGCGGATCCAGGTGCCAGCCAGGAAGATGTCAAAGCAGCCATTGCCAACCTCAAAGAGGCAAAAAGAAAACTCGATGGCAGAAAGCCAAGAGTAGTTAAACCGAAAAAACCTAAACAAGTCTAATTGGTTTTCAAGTCAGTTAAAATCCCTTAAGTTGAAACTTGAGGGATTTTTCGATAAGTATTTTACATTGGCCCTATTTTCTGCTATAATCTTTTTTAGAAAGAATTCTCATTGTCTACTTTTTAGCGAGTTCGGGATAGTGTGAGCCGGATAAGGAAGCAGTGCAGATGGCGCTTTCGGATATAATTTCAAAAGCAATGAAGTAATAAATTAGGGTGGAACCGCGTCTTGACGCCCCTAGGTTGAAAAGCCTAGGGGTGTCGGATGTGGTTCTTTTGCTTACTGAGTCTATTGTTTGAAAGAAAGGAGATTCATGGAGAACCTTTATCTTGTAAAAGATGAGAATCAATTAGTAGCTTTTCGAGATTTCGTTGCAAAGAATGCCGCAAAGTTGCAGGATTATCTAGCTTTTTTAAAAGACGAGTTTGCGGTTTATGACTTGCCGCAAGCTATCATTTGGTCCGATTTTGATTCTGCTACGCAGATCATTCGTGAAAGTCCTGTGCCGGCTTATACAAATGATAAGCGGATGGTTATGACTCCCGAGTTGCCGGTTTGGAAAGATTTGTATCTCCTTCAGTTGGAGAATTACGAGACATCTCACCAAACTCGAGCAATAGAGAGCCACTATAAGTCTTTGTCAGGAAATTCCCTCTTGCAGATTGTAGGCCATGAGTTGGCTCATTGGTCAGAGCATTTTTCAGATGACTTTGAGGGATACGGTGCTTATATCTGGTTTGAAGAAGGTATGGCTGAGTATATTAGTCGCAAGTATTTCTTTACAGCTGAGGAATTTCGAGCAGAAAAAGCATATAATCAGTCTCTCGTAAAGCTCTTTCAGAAAAAGCACGGTTGGCACTCATTGAATGATTTCGGTACTTCGACTTATCAAGGGAATTATGCTAGTATTTTTTATGAATACTGGCGCAGTTTTTTGACAGTTGACAAGTTAGTAGAAAATCTAGGCAGTGTGCAAGCGGTCTTTGATTCTTATCATCGGTGGGCAAATACAGATAAAATACTTCCCTTGTTGGATTGGTTCATACAGCAGAAAATAATAGACAAAGAGATATAAACAAACTAAAGGAGTAACAAATGTCTAAAAAGTTAATATTTCACCTTGCCAAAGTCAATTGCGAACCTAAAGGTTCGATTGACTAACGACAACCGCTATGGGGCGGTTTGTCTAGGCGATGTACTAGCTTTTCAAAAGGGAAATAATCGTTCCCTTTTGAAGGCTTCGCAAGAATCTCAAGAAACTAAAGGAATAACTAATGACTAAGAAACTTACCTTTCAAGAAATAATTTTGACTTTACAGCAGTTCTGGAATGATCAGGGCTGTATGCTCATGCAGGCTTATGATAATGAGAAGGGAGCGGGAACGATGAGTCCCTATACCTTCCTGCGGGCTATTGGGCCAGAGCCTTGGAACGCGGCCTATGTAGAGCCGTCTCGCCGGCCAGCAGATGGGCGCTATGGGGAAAATCCCAACCGTCTTTACCAGCACCATCAATTTCAGGTGGTCATGAAGCCATCTCCAAGCAATATCCAAGAACTTTACTTGCAGTCTTTGGAGCTCTTGGGAATCAATCCATTGGAGCATGACATCCGCTTTGTCGAGGATAACTGGGAAAACCCGTCAACTGGATCGGCTGGTCTGGGCTGGGAAGTTTGGTTGGATGGTATGGAAATCACTCAGTTCACTTACTTCCAGCAGGTCGGAGGTCTGCCAACTCAGCCAGTAACTGCTGAGGTGACTTATGGTCTGGAGCGTTTGGCTTCTTATATTCAAGAAGTGGACTCTGTTTACGACATTGAGTGGGCTGATGGCGTTAAGTACGGCGAAATTTTCACGCATCCTGAGTATGAGCATTCTAAGTACAGTTTTGAGGTCAGCGACCAAGACTTGCTCTTGGGGAATTTTGAGAAGTTTGAAGCGGAAGCTAAGCGCTGTCTGGACGAGCATCTGGTGCACCCGGCCTATGACTATGTTCTCAAATGCTCGCATACTTTTAACCTCTTGGATGCGCGTGGCGCTGTATCTGTGACAGAACGGGCTGGTTATATTGCCCGTATTCGTAATCTGGCTCGTGTTGTGGCTAAGACCTTTGTGGCTGAGCGCAAGCGTCTAGGCTACCCACTTTTGGATGCTGAGATTCGCGAGAAACTCTTGGCAGAGGAGGGAGAATAATCATGGTAAAAAATTTATTAGTTGAATTAGGCTTGGAGGAAATGCCAGCCTATGTCGTGACACCGAGCATGAAGCAGCTGCGCGACAAGATGGGAGCCTTCCTGACAGACCATCGTCTGACCTTTGAGAAAATTGAAATGTTCTCTACGCCTCGCCGTTTGGCGGTGCACGTGGTTGGCTTGGCGGACAAGCAGTCTGATTTGACCGAAGATTTCAAAGGCCCTTCTAAGAAAATTGCTCTGGATGCAGATGGGAACTTTACCAAGGCTGCAGAAGGCTTTGTCCGTGGCAAGGGCTTGACGGTTGAGGACATTACTTTCCGCGAAATTAAGGGGGAAGAATATGTCTATGTGACCAAGGAAGAGGTCGGTCGCCCTGTAGAAGAGATCATCCCAGCAGTGACAGAAGTTCTGCAAGCCCTGACCTTCCCTGTCAGCATGCACTGGGCCAACAACACCTTTGAATACATCCGCCCAGTCCACACCTTGACTGTACTCTTAGATGAGCAGGCCTTTGACTTGGATTTCTTGGATATCAAGAGCGGCCGTACTAGCCGAGGACACCGCTTCTTGGGTCAAGAAACGGAGATTGCTTCAGCAGATTCTTATGAAGATGATCTACGGGCTCAGTTTGTCATTGCTAGTCCTCTTGAGCGGGGAGATATGATTGTCGAGCAGATTCGAGCACTGGAAGAGGAGCACGGTGTTTCTATCGAAATTGACGAAGACCTGCTCAATGAAGTCTTGAATCTGGTAGAATATCCAACTGCTTTCCTAGGTAATTTTGATGCTAAATATTTAGAGGTGCCAGAAGAAGTCTTGGTGACTTCCATGAAAGAGCACCAGCGTTATTTTGTTGTGCGCGATGCTGAAGGCAAACTTTTGCCGCACTTTATCTCTGTTCGCAACGGAAATGCAGAGCACTTAGAAAATGTCATCAAGGGAAATGAGAAAGTCTTGGTGGCTCGTCTGGAAGATGGGGAATTCTTCTGGCGGGAAGACCAAAAGCTGGCTATTGCCGACTTGGTTGAAAAACTTGGCAATGTGACCTTCCACGAAAAGATTGGCTCTCTGGCAGAGCACATGGAGAGGACTGGCAAGATTGCTGCTCTCTTGGCGCAAGAAGCAGGATTGGATGCTGATGAGACAGCCGACTTGGCTCGTGCAGCAACTATTTATAAGTTTGATTTGCTGACTGGCATGGTTGGGGAATTTGATGAGTTGCAAGGTATCATGGGTGAAAAGTATGCTCTTCTGGCTGGTGAGAATGCTGCGGTGGCAGCTGCCATTCGGGAGCACTATATGCCGACTTCGGCCGATGGTGAATTGCCTGACACCAAGGTCGGAGCAGTCTTGGCTCTGGCTGATAAGCTGGATACCATTCTGTCCTTCTTTTCAGTTGGGCTGATTCCAAGCGGTTCCAATGACCCTTATGCTCTGCGACGTGCGACTCAGGGTGTTGTGCGTATCTTGGACAAGTTTGGCTGGAACATTGACTTAGCTCAGCTTCTTGGTCGACTTTGCGAACTCAAGTTTGATAGCTTAAGCTATGACAATCAAGATGCTGTGCTGGACTTCTTCCGTGCCCGCGTTGAGAAAATGATGGATCGTAACATTCCAAAAGACATCGTGACGGCTGTTCTTCAAAGCACTAACTTTGTCGTACGCGATTTAGTAGAAACAGCTGCGCTCCTAGCAGAAAAAGCTCAGGAAGACAACTTCAAGTCAGCAGTCGAAAGCCTGTCTCGTGTCTTTAATCTAGCTGAGAAAGCCCAAGGGCAGACAGCTGTCAATCCAGCTCTCTTTGAAAATCAAGAGGAAAAAGATTTGGCAGCTGCTATTGAAGCAGTGGAGCTGACGGCAGACTTAGCTGCCAATCTGGACCAACTCTTTGCTCTCAGTCCAGTTATCGATGCTTTCTTTGACCATACCATGGTCATGGCAGAAGATGAGGCTGTGCGTAACAATCGCCTAGCTCTCCTAGCTTCTTTGACAGCCAAGGCTGGCCAGTTGGCGCAGTTTAATCAGATTAATACCAAATAAAAGGTAAGAGAGAGGTAGAATCATGGATCCTAAAAAAATTGCCCGTATTAATGAACTGGCTAAAAAGAAAAAAACGGAAGGTTTAACTGCTGAGGAAAAAGTGGAACAAGCCAAGCTTCGTGAAGAGTATATCGAAGGCTATCGTCGTTCTGTTCGTCATCACATCGAAGGTATTAAGATTGTTGACGAGGAAGGCAATGATGTGACACCTGAGAAGTTGCGTCAAGTTCAGCGCGAGAAAGGTCTTCATGGCCGCAGTCTGGATGACCCAGAGTCTTAAGTAAATATAAAAAAATCCCTCGCTAGGAAGCTAGAAAGTTCCTGTCGAGGGGTTCTTTTATTCTTGTTTACGTTTTTTCAAAATGCGGAGGGCTACATAGATGCAGCTAACGATGATTGCTACATCCAGCCAGAAAATCCAAGGCTCCGTGATACGGAAAAAGAAATAAGCAGCGATGGCAATAATGAGGGATAGAATCCCTAAATCCATTTTTTCTTTGAGATTGAGTCTCATAGGTCTTCTTCCTCCTTTTTTTGTGCTTGACGAATCTTTCCTTTGGCAATGAAATGCATAATCAGTCCAAATCCAAGGCCTGCGGCTAATCCAGTTACAATAAGTTTAGGTTGAAGCAAAACTTGTAGGATATCTTTCTTTTCCATGACAGCTATCATGATGCTAAAGAGAGGGTAAAAGAGTAGCCAATAGGAGAAACCTGCTTTGAGACCAGCATGCTTCATGGCCCTTTCTTCCTTGGCATCCTGAAGTTCTAGCTCTAGGTCATCAATTCCTTTGCGCCGTGCTTGAATGACTATATAGACACAGAAGCCGAGGATAAGGATTTCCAGCAGGATAGGATAGGCAACAGCGATAATTTGGGGCCAGCGAAAGGCTAGGGGAAAGGCGATAGCATTGCCAAAAATCAGAATAAAGAAAAGCCAAATAAAGCCTATATTTCCTAAGTGTTCAGCCTGTTGACGCTTTTGCTCGTCCAAAGGTCCGGTAATGCCGTAAAATCGTTTGATCATCTTGTCTGAGAATGTTTCTTTTTTCATTTTTTAGTCCTTTCTTTAGGTATGAAATTTGCTGCAGGAAAAAACTCTTAGTCATTTGAATCTTCATCTGTCAGCTGGGGTTCCCAAAAGAGGGCGTTGAGGTCAGTATCCAGCGCTCTAGCCAGATTGATACAGAGCTCGAGGGTGGGGTTGTATTTGTTGTTTTCAATCATATTGATAGTTTGCCGCGATACCCCGATAGACTTGGCCAACTCTAGCTGAGACATCTTTTTTTCTTTTCGAAATTCTTTGACACGATTCATTACACCCTTCCTTTCTAATGCTATAACTGATAGCTTTCACTAACTTTGTCAGTTATATTTGACTTTTATTTTATGCTAGTATAATACTTTTTGGAAAATGTGTCAAGTATATATGACAAAAAATTTAAAAAAGGATTTCATCCGCTTACTTTTTCTTTTAAATTTTTTTTTGCTTTTGAATGTGATATAATAAGTAAGATATGACAAACGAATTTCATCACATTACTGTTCTTCTTCATGAAACGGTTGACCAGCTGGCTGTTAAGCCTGACGGCATCTATGTCGATGCGACCCTTGGGGGTGCTGGTCACAGCGAATATCTTTTGAGCCAGCTCGGGGATGAGGGGCATCTCTATGCCTTTGATCAGGACCAGACAGCTATTGACAATGCTAAAAAGCGCCTGGCTCCTTATTTAGAGCGGGGGATGGTGACTTTTATCAAGGACAATTTCCGCCACCTCAAGAGCCGTTTGCAAGAAGCCGGTGTGGAAGAAATTGATGGGATTTGTTATGACTTAGGCGTTTCTAGCCCTCAGCTGGATCAGCGTGAGCGTGGTTTTTCCTATAAACAGGATGCGCCTTTGGATATGCGCATGAACCGCGAGGCAGCCTTGACAGCTTTTGAGGTTGTCAATCATTATAGCTATCAGGATTTAGTACGAATCTTTTTTAAATACGGCGAAGATAAGTTTTCTAAGCAGATTGCTCGCAAGATTGAGCAGGCTAGAAGTGTCAAGCCTATTGAAACAACGACAGAACTGGCTGAAATTATCAAGTCGGCTAAGCCAGCTAAGGAGCTGAAGAAGAAAGGTCATCCAGCCAAGCAGATTTTTCAGGCCATCCGGATTGAGGTCAATGATGAGTTGGGAGCTGCGGATGAGTCTATTCAACAAGCTATTGATCTGCTGGCGGCGGACGGCCGGATTGCGGTCATTACCTTTCATTCGCTAGAAGACCGTCTGACCAAGCAGCTTTTCAAGGAGGCGTCAACAGTGGATGTTCCCAAGGGCCTGCCCTTCATCCCAGATGAACTGCAGCCTAAGCTGGAGCTGGTCAGCCGCAAACCAATTTTACCAAGCAAAGAAGAATTAGAAAGCAATAACCGGGCTCATTCCGCCAAGCTGCGCGTGGCCCGTAAGATACACAAGTGAGGAAGAAATGTCAGAAAAAAGACCAAACCCGCTTCAAGATCAGATGAGAAAATTTTCCCGAGTTGAGAAGGCCTTTTACGGCTCTATCGTTTTGACTGCTATTATTTTAGCGGTCAGCATTGTCTTTATGCAGACCAAGCTATTGCAGGTGGATCGGGATTTGACGGAAGTCAATACACAGATTGAAGCGGAGCAGACAGAACTAGCCGACATCAAGCAGGAAGTCAATGAACTGACCCGCTATGAAAGACTGTCCCAGTTAGCCAGCTCTCAGGATATGAAACTCCAGAAGGGAAATCGTAAAACAGTGAGTTCAACGGATGAAGAATAGAATTTTTGAAAGAATTAAAAAATACGCCCTGAAAAATAGGCAAACCCCTGAATACAATCGGCGACAAGTGGGAAAGAGCATGAGCATCTTAGCTATCTTTCTCTTTTTCGTTTTCTTGATTAATTTTGCCATCATTATCGGGACAGACCAGAAGTTCGGGGTTAATCTATCAAAGGGTGCAGAAGTAGTCCATCAAAAGACGGTCACAGTCGCTGCCCGGCGGGGAACAATCTATGACCGAAATGGAGTTCCCATTGCAGAGGATGCCACGACCTATAATGTCTATGCCATTATTGACAAGAGTTACAAGTCAGCTACTGGCAAGATTCTCTACGTAGAAGAATCCCAGTATGATAAGGTGGCAGAGATTTTCAATCAATACCTAGAGCTGGATAAGGACTACGTCAAAACCCAGCTGTCGCAGAAAAATCTCAAGCAGGTTTCCTTCGGGGCACAGGGCAATGGCATTACCTACAGTAATATGAATGCTATGCGGGAAGCCTTTGAAGCTGCTGGTATTGAAGGGATTGACTTTACTACCAGTCCTAACCGCAGTTATAATAACGGCGTGTTTGCCTCCCAGTTTATTGGTCTTGCCCAGCTGCAAGAGGATAAGGAAGGTAATAAGACGCTGAAAGGGACTTCTGGCATGGAGCAGGCTCTGGATAGGGTTCTTGCTGGTCAGAATGGGATTGTGACCTACGAAAAAGACCGAAATGGTAATGTTGTGCCTGGGTCAGAAAAGGTCTCTGTACAGGCAGAGGATGGTAAGGATGTCTATACAACGCTGTCGGCTGATTTGCAAACCTACCTAGAAACGCGGATGAACGCCTTCCAAGAAAAGGTCAAAGGCAAGTTTGTCAATGCAACCTTGGTCAGTGCCAAGACCGGCGAAATCCTAGCCACTTCTCAAAGGCCGACCTATAATGCAGATACTAAGGAAGGCTTGAATGAGAAAAATCTGGGCAACTGGAACACCATGCTCTATCAAGGTCAGTACGAGCCTGGATCTACCATGAAGGTCATGACTCTGGCTTCAGCTATTGATAATGGCAGCTTTAATCCTAACGATACCTATGATAGCAGAGAGTATAAGGTCATGGATGCGACCATTCGGGACTGGAACGTCAACATGGGGATTTCAGAAGGGGAAACGCTGACCTTTGCCCAAGGATTTACCTATTCCAGTAACGTCGGTATGACCATTCTGGAGCAGAAGATGGGCAATGACAAGTGGCTAGACTACTTAAGTAAGTTTAAGTTTGGTCTGCCGACTCGCTTTGGTATGGGGAATGAAACCTATGGCTCCCTGCCAGGTGATAACTATGTTACGATTGCCATGAGTTCTTTCGGTCAAGGGATTGGTGTGACACAGGTGCAGATGCTGCGGGCTTTCTCATCCGTAGCCAATGATGGTGTCATGGTGGAGCCTAAGTTTATCAATGCTATCCATGATCCTAAAACCAATACAGCTCGTAAGACTGCGACGGAAATTATCGGAAATCCTGTCTCAGAAAAAGCAGCTCAAACCACTCGGGATTATATGGTTCAAGTCGGAACAGACCCCTACAAAGGAACCCTGAATGTTGGTGGAGAACCCGTCATTCAAGTGGCTGGTCAGAATGTCGCCGTCAAATCAGGGACCGCTCAGATCGCTTCTGAAAATGGTTATCTAGAGGGCGAGAACGATTATATCTATTCAGTTGTTGCCATGACGCCGGCAGAAAATCCTGAATTTATCATGTATGTGACTGTTCAGCAGCCTGAGGAAAAATTCCAGCCAATATTCTGGCAGGAAGTGGTCAATCCGGTCTTGGAAGAAGCAGTCGCTCTCAAAGACAGCCTTAATCTGACAACGGAGGCAACTCCAGCTCTTGAAACAGTCACTGAAGAAACCAGTTATAAAATGCCGTCCGTAGAAAAACTGACCAAGCAACTAGGTCTGAAACATCAAATCAGTCCTGGCGGTCTGGCAGATGAATTGCGCCGCAACCTAGTCCAGCCAATTGTGCTGGGAACAGGTGGCAAGATTAAAAAAGTATCTGTCAAAGAGGGCAAAAATCTTAAGGCCAACCAACAGGTTTTAATCTTGTCAGATGATTTAGACAGTCTGCCTGATATGTACGGCTGGACCAAGGCCAATGTCGAACGTTTTGCCAAGTGGCAGGACATCGAAGTCACTTTCAAAGGAGAGGGCTCCAAGGTCGTCAAGCAGAGCGAGAAGACCAATACGTCGCTGAAAAATCTCAAGAAAATAACAATTACAATGGGAGACTAATATGCTTATTACTCTTATTGCAGGAATCGTAACTTTTATCCTAACTATCATCGGCATTCCTGCCTTTATTCGTTTTTACCATAAGGCTCGTATCACAGGCCAACAGATGCACGAAGATGTTAAGCAGCATCAGGCCAAGGCTGGAACGCCAACCATGGGTGGTACAGTCTTTCTCTTGACATCCGTTCTGGCCAGCTTTGTTATAGGTTTGATTTCGCATCAGCTGTCCAACGGCTTGATCATGATTCTTTTTATCTTGGTCCTGTATGGTGTTGTCGGCTTTTTGGACGACTTTCTCAAGGTGTTTCGTAAGATCAACGAGGGTCTAAATCCCAAGCAGAAATTGTTTCTGCAGCTGGTCGGTGGAGTTGTCTTTTACTTCTTTTACAATCAGCACGGAGCTGGCGACCAGCTGAATGTCTTCACCGTTCCTGTCCATCTGGGCTTCCTTTATATCTTTTTCGTACTTTTTTGGCTGATTGGCTTCTCCAATGCTGTCAATCTGACGGATGGAATTGATGGTTTGGCCAGCATTTCGGTGGTCATTAGCTTGGTAGCCTATGCTGTGATTGCTGTTGAGCAGAAGCGTTTTGATATTCTGATTGTCATCATTAGCATGATTGGCGGCTTGCTAGGCTTCTTTGTCTTCAACCATAAGCCTGCTAAAATCTTCATGGGAGATGTAGGAAGCTTGGCTTTGGGCGGTATGCTGGCTGCTATCTCCATTTCCCTTCACCAAGAGTGGACCCTGCTCTTGATTGGAATCGTCTATGTGTTTGAAACAACTTCTGTAATGATGCAGGTGACCTACTTCAAGCTGACCGGCGGCAAGCGGATTTTCCGGATGACTCCGGTTCATCACCACTTTGAACTGGGAGGCCTAACTGGCCATGGCAAAGAGTGGAGCGAGTGGAAGGTCGATTTCTTCTTCTGGGGAATCGGTATCGTGGGCAGTCTTTTGACCCTAGCTATCCTATATTTATAGCAAGAAGCGAGTCTCTGGCTCGCTTTTCTGCTTCTTAGATTTGAGGGTAAGCAGGATGGTTATTTTTTTGGTATAATAGTTAGGATAATAGAATAGAGGACAAGATGAAATTTACAGAATTTAAGTTTAAAGATTATATTCAGGAAGCGCTTAGGGATTTGAACTTCGTTGAAGCGACTCCAGTCCAAGAAAAGCTGATTCCTGTGGTATTGTCAGGTCGGGATTTGGTCGGTGAGTCCAAGACAGGCTCTGGTAAGACCCACACATTTTTGTTGCCGATCTTTCAAATGCTGGATGAGGAAGCAGACAGCGTACAGGCTGTTATTACAGCCCCAAGTCGGGAGCTGGCAGCGCAGATTTATCAGGCCGCTCGTCAGTTAGCTAGTTTTTCTGAAAAAGAGATTCGGGTGGCCAATTATGTCGGTGGAACTGACAAGGCTCGGCAGATTGGGAAGTTAGAGTCCAGTCAGCCTCATATCGTCATCGGAACGCCGGGGCGGATTTATGACTTGGTAGAGTCTGGCGACTTGGCCATTCACAAGGCCAAGACCTTTGTCGTTGACGAGGCAGATATGACACTGGACATGGGCTTTTTGGCGACGGTTGATAAGATTGCAGGCCGGTTGCCAAAAGACCTGCAGTTTCTTGTTTTTTCAGCGACCATTCCACAGAAGCTTCAGCCTTTTTTGAAAAAATACCTGTCTAATCCAGTCATTGAGCAGATTAAGACCAAGACGGTCATTGCCGACACCATTGAAAACTGGCTCTTGTCAACCAAGGGACGAGACAAGAATGCCCAGATATATCAAATCAGTCAACTCCTGCAGCCTTATCTGGCCATGATTTTCGTCAATACCAAGACGAGGGCAGATGAGCTGCACAGCTATCTGACAGCCCAAGGGCTCAAAGTTGCTAAAATTCATGGAGATATTGCTCCGCGGGAGCGCAAGCGTATCATGAATCAGGTCAAAAATCTGGATTTTGAGTACATTGTCGCTACTGACTTGGCAGCGCGGGGGATTGATATCGAAGGTGTCAGCCATGTTATCAACGATGCCATTCCTCAGGACTTGTCTTTCTTTGTCCATCGGGTAGGCCGGACCGGCCGTAATGGTCTTCCCGGCACAGCCATTACTCTCTACCAGCCGAGTGACGACTCAGATATTCGGGAGTTGGAAAAGATGGGGATTAAGTTCATTCCCAAGATGATAAAAGATGACGAGTTCCAGGACACCTACGACCGAGACCGTCGGGCCAATCGGGAAAAGAGCCGGGAGAAGCTGGATACGGAAATGCTGGGGCTGGTCAAGAAGAAAAAGAAAAAAATCAAACCAGGCTACAAGAAAAAAATCCAGTGGGCGGTGAACGAGAAGCGCCGCAAGACTAAGCGAGCAGAGAATCGTGCGCGTGGCCGGGCAGAGCGTAAGGCTAAGCGCCAAACCTTTTAGTGATATACTTTTCTTATCGCTGTGATAAGAAAAATATATTAGTCTTTGTGAGATAGATATGATAGACTAGTGAAACTAGTCTATTTTTATATTGGGCTTAGTGTGGTCTATTTGGTATTTGGCTACAGGATATTTGCACAGACTGCTCATATTTTAATTGTCAAAAAGGCCGTAGCTTGCTAGTCCAAGCGGAGCAAATTCTTTGTTTTGTTCCAGAATTGTGTTAAAATATTTCATTATCAAGAAAAGGAAGTAATAATAGTGGTTACAACTTATCTTCTGACAACTGGTTGGTATGAGGAGTTCCTCAAGTTCATTCCAGATGGTAAATTATTTAGTTTAAGGGCTGTTTTTGAGGCCATTCCGGGCATTTTTCAAAATCTGCCAATCACCCTTCTTTTGACGGTGGGTGGTGCAGTCTTTGGTATTCTGCTTGCCATGGTTTTTGCTGTTGTCAAGATTAATCGGGTTAAAGTCCTGTATCCGATTCAGGCTTTCTTTGTCAGCTTTCTGAGAGGAACACCGCTACTGGTCCAGCTCATGCTGACCTATTTTGGGATTCCTCTATTGCTGAAGGCCATCAATCAGAAGTATGGCACAAGCTTTAATATCAACGAGATTCCAGCGTCTGTCTTTGCGATTGTTGCCTTTGCTTTCAACGAAGCGGCTTATGCCAGTGAGACCATCCGAGCAGCAATCTTGTCCGTGGATCCGGGAGAAATCGAGGCTGCTCGCAGCTTAGGGATGACCAACAAGCAGGTTTATATGCGTGTCATTATCCCCAATGCAGCAGTAGTAGCGACGCCTAGTCTGATTAATTCCCTGATTGGCTTGACCAAGGGCACTTCTCTGGCCTTTAGTGCTGGTGTAGTGGAAATTTTTGCCAAGGCGCAAGCCATCGCTGGGGCAGACTACCGTTACTTTGAGCGTTTTATCTCGGTTTCGCTGATTTATTGGGCAGTCAATATTCTCATTGAGCAGCTTGGCCGCTGGATTGAAAAGAAGATGGATATCAAGCAGCCGGATAAATTTGAATCGCTTCAGCAAGCAGAAGGAGAAGGGATCTGATGATTAATATTTCACATTTAAGTAAGACTTTTTCAGGTCAAAAGGTTCTGGATGATCTCAGTTTGGATATTCAAAAAGGCGAAGTGGTAGCTTTGATTGGCTCTTCGGGTGCTGGGAAGTCAACCTTCCTCCGTAGTCTCAACTATCTGGAACAGCCAGATAGCGGAAAAATTACTATTGACGGCTTTAAAGTAGATTTTTCAAGGATTTCCAAAGATGAGATTTTGCTGCTGCGTCGCAAGCTAGCTATGGTCTTTCAGCAGTTTAATCTCTTTTCCCGTCGGACAGCTCTGGAAAATGTCAAGGAAGGTCTACTGGTAGTTAAGAAACTGTCTGACCAAGAAGCGACTAAGCTAGCCAAGGAAGAGTTAGCAAAGGTTGGCTTATCATACCGAGAAAATCACTATCCTAGACATTTGTCAGGCGGTCAGAAGCAGCGGGTAGCCTTAGCAAGGGCTTTGGCTATGAAGCCAGATGTTCTTTTGCTAGACGAGCCTACCTCAGCCTTGGATCCTGAGTTAGTCGGAGAAGTTGAGAAATCAATCGCTGATGCAGCCAAGTCTGGTCAGACCATGGTTCTGGTCAGTCATGATATGTCCTTTGTCGCTCAGGTGGCCGACAGGGTGCTCTTTTTGGACAAGGGGAAAATCATAGAGTCTGGGACACCAGATGAGATTATCCATCATCCAAAGGAAGAAAGAACCAAGGAGTTTTTTGCTAGTTACAAACGGACCTATATTTGATATAATAGAGACAGTGAAGGCTCAGTTGGCTAGACCAGCTGAGTTTGTTTTCAGTCTTAGCATACTGTGGAGCAGGCTTTCTTTTCTAGTGGGTGTTTTATATTGACGGCTAGATTTGGAGTTGTTCCCTTTCTATGCACTATGAGGTTGATTGACCTTTGAGGAGTTAACATGTTAGATCAAATATTTGCACTTTATATTGAGAGCTTGCTTTATACTGCAGTCGGTGTAGGGATCATTGCGGGTTTATGGATTGGACTGCGGATGATTCGCCGCAAGGACAAGACGGCCAAGGAGCGCCAGAGTCATCTGTACGATGTCCTTTTGATTGTCATTATGACGATTCCAGTCCTGTCTTTTGCAACGTTGGGCCTGCTCATTGTCCTAAAAGCTTAAATGCTTGTAAAACTGTAGAAAAGTTGTTAGAATAATTCTAGTTACAACAAGGAGAAAGAAGAGTTATGTACGATACAATTATTATTGGAGCTGGGCCTGCCGGCATGACAGCTGCCCTCTATGCAGCCCGCAGCAATCTAAAAGTTGCCCTGTTGGAGCGTGGTATTCCTGGTGGTCAGATGAACAATACTGCTGACATTGAAAACTACCCGGGCTATGCCAATATCAGCGGTCCCGAGCTGGCGGAAAAAATGTTTGAGCCTCTTGAGAATCTGGGTGTTGAACATCTATTTGGCCTAGTAGAAAAAATTGAAGATCGGGGCGATTTCAAGGAAATCATCACAGAAGATGAGCGTTTTGAAGCTAAAACAGTCATCATTGCTTCTGGTGCTAATCATCGTCATCTAGGGGTTTCTGGCGAGGAAGCCTACAACAGCCGTGGGGTTTCCTACTGTGCGGTCTGTGACGGCGCCTTCTTCCGTGATGAAGATCTGCTGGTTGTTGGTGGTGGTGACTCGGCGGTAGAGGAAGCTATTTTCCTGACGCGCTTTGCAAAAAGTGTGACCATTGTTCACCGTCGCGATGAGCTGCGAGCACAAAAAGTGTTGCAGGATCGCGCTTTTGCCAACGAAAAGATTCGCTTTGTCTGGGACTCTGTGGTGGAAAGCATCCATGGTGATGAGCGTAAGGTGACTGGCGTAACCTTTAAGAATGTCAAGACGGGTGAGCTTAGTCAGGCAGAGTTTGGTGGCATCTTCATTTATGTCGGTCTGGATCCGGTTAGTGAATTTGCTAAGGATTTGGGCATTACTGATGAGGCTGGCTGGATTCTAACGGATCATCAGATGAAAACGTCAGTAGCCGGTATTTACGCTGTTGGTGATGTTCGCCAGAAAGACCTGCGCCAGATTACGACAGCTGTTGGTGATGGTGCCATTGCCAGTCAGGAAGCCTACAAATATCTTACAGAGCAAGCATAAAAATATAAGCTAAGCAAGTGTGTCTATTCAGGTGAGTTGACAGGATTTGCTTAGCTTTTTTGGAATTATGATATAATAAAAGATATCTAGCGTAAAGGAGCAAGAAGATGTACCCAGATGATAGTTTAACGTTGCACACTGATTTGTACCAAATCAACATGATGCAGGTTTATTTCAAGCAAAATATTCACAACAAGCATGCGGTTTTTGAAGTTTTTTTCCGTAAGAATCCTTTTAATAACGGCTACGCAGTCTTTGCGGGCTTGGAAAGAATTATTTCCTATCTCAATAATCTAACGTTCAGCCAGAGCGATTTAGATTATTTGCAATCCTTGGGCTATCACGGAGAGTTTTTGGATTATTTACGAAATCTCAAGATGAGCCTGACAGTAAGGTCTGTTCAGGAAGGTGATTTGGTTTTTGCCAATGAGCCAATCGTGCAGGTGGAAGGTCCACTGGCTCAGTGTCAGCTGGTTGAGACTGCTCTGCTCAATATCGTTAATTTTCAGACGCTGATTGCCACCAAGGCAGCTCGTATCCGCTCTGTCATCGAAGATGAGCCTCTGATGGAGTTTGGAACTCGCCGGGCCCAGGAAATGGACGCTGCTATTTGGGGGACTAGGGCTGCTGTGATTGGCGGAGCTAACGGAACCAGCAATGTTCGGGCTGGCAAGCTCTTTGATATTCCTGTTTTAGGAACACATGCCCATGCTCTCGTTCAAGTCTATGGGAATGATTATGAAGCCTTTAAAGCTTATGCTGAGACTCATCATAACTGTGTTTTCTTAGTAGATACCTACGATACACTGCGTCTAGGTGTTCCAGCAGCCATTCGGGTGGCGCGTGAGCTAGGAGACAAGATTAAGTTTCTGGGTGTTCGTATTGACTCAGGAGACCTTGCTTATATTTCTAAGAAAGTTCGGCAGCAATTAGATGAAGCTGGCTTTCCTGATGCTAAGATTTATGCGTCCAATGATTTGGATGAAAATACCATTCTCAACTTGAAAATGCAAAAGGCTAAGATTGATGTCTGGGGCGTGGGTACCAAGTTGATTACAGCCTATGACCAGCCGGCTTTAGGAGCAGTTTATAAGATTGTAGCTATTGAAGATGAGAATGGAGAATTGCGCAATACCATCAAGCTGTCCAATAATGCTGAAAAAGTTTCTACTCCAGGCAAGAAGCAGGTTTGGCGTATTACCAGTCGTGAAAAAGGGAAGTCCGAGGGAGACTACATTACCTATGATGGCCTTGATGTCAATGGTTTGGAAGAGCTGGAAATGTTCCATCCAACCTATACCTATATCAATAAAACTGTCAAAAATTTTGATGCCGTACCGCTTTTGGTCGATATTTTCCAAGAAGGTAATTTAGTCTATGATCAGCTAAGTCTGACCGAAATTCAAGCCTATGCCCGTAAGGAATTTGATAAACTCTGGGATGAGTACAAGCGGGTTCTCAATCCACAGGATTATCCAGTTGACTTGGCTCGAGATATCTGGCAGGATAAGATGGACTTAATTGACCAGATGCGCAAGAAAGCCTACCAGACAGGAGCAGAAAAATGAGTCTACAAGAGGAAATCATCGCTCAACTGGGCGTTAAACCAATCATTGATCCGGAGGAAGAAATCCGCAAGTCGGTGGATTTTCTCAAGGCCTATCTGAAAAAGCACCCTTTTTTGAAAAGTTATGTTTTGGGAATTTCTGGTGGTCAGGACTCAACCTTGGCTGGCCGCTTAGCTCAGCTGGCTGTAGAGGAAATGCGGGCTGAGACTGGTGATAATAGCTACCGCTTTATTGCTGTTCGTCTGCCTTACGGTGTTCAGGTAGATGAAGATGATGCGCAAAAAGCTCTGGCTTTTATCCAGCCCGACGTCAGTTTGACAGTCAATATCAAGGAATCTGCTGATGCCATGACAAAGGCTGTCGAGGCAACGGGTGCCAAAGTCTCTGATTTTAACAAGGGCAATATCAAGGCGCGCAGCCGTATGATTGCCCAGTATGCTTTGGCCGGTTCATACAGCGGAGCTGTCATTGGGACTGATCACGCAGCAGAAAATGTCACAGCCTTTTTCACCAAGTTTGGAGATGGTGGAGCAGATATCTTACCACTTTACCGTCTCAATAAGCGTCAAGGTAAGCAGCTTTTGGCCGCCTTAGGAGCGGATCCGGCTCTCTATGAAAAGGTGCCGACGGCTGATTTGGAAGAAGAAAAGCCTGGGATTGCGGATGAAGTCGCTCTGGGCGTGACTTACAATGAAATTGACGACTACCTCGAAGGCAAGTCCGTTTCAGCCCAAGCCCAAGAAACTATCGAATCATGGTGGCATAAAGGCCAGCACAAACGGCATTTGCCGATTACAGTTTTTGATGAATTTTGGAAGTGAAAATCTCTATCGAATCTTTTTAGTCCGAGCCAAGAAATGAGGAAGCTATGAAAAAGATAGGTACACAGTCCATTGAAACCAAACGTCTTTTACTAAGACCTTTTCTGGAATCGGATGCTCAAGCTATGTATGACAACTGGGCTTGTCGTCCGGATAATTTGCTGCATGTGACCTGGTATGCTCATGAGAGTCCTGAAGTCACCCAACAGTCTATTGCTCGCTGGGTTGAGAATTATCAAAACATGGATTTTTACAAGTGGGCCATCTGTCTGAAAGAAAATCCTGATTCTGTAATCGGGGACATCAGTGTAGTGGACATGGATGAGGCAGTTAATGCTTGCGAGGTCGGTTATATTTTAAGTAAAGACTACTGGGAGCAAGGGCTGATGACAGAAGCTTTGAAAGCTGTTTTAATCTATCTCTTGCAAGATGCAGGATTCAATCGTGTCACAGCAAGATTTGTAACAGCCAATCCAGCTTCGGGACGTGTCATGGCCAAAGCTGGCATGAGCTACGAAGGAACTTTCCGTCAGGCTGTATTTCATAAAGGACGAGTCAAAGATTTTTCCGTCTATGGAATCCTAAGATCTGATTTAGAAAAAGGCTAGGGCTCTTTTGTCCAGCCTTTTTACTTGCACTCCTTTTTTAAAGTTCTATAATAGATGTATAATGACAAGGAGGGTTCTATGCATTCGTTAGAACAAAATTTTACAGATAAGTTGTATGCTGCTTATGAGGCAAATCCCAAGTATGCAGCAATTGAAAATGCCATCAGCCACAATGGCCTTTTGGCTTCCTTAGAGAAGCGAAGCGCTGCCGTGGAAAATACACCTGTCTTTTCGCTGGATCTTACTAAGGACAAGGTTAGCGACCAGAAAGCTTCTGGACGCTGTTGGATGTTTGCAGCTCTTAACACCTTCCGCCACAAGATGATTGCGAACTTTCGACTGGAGGATTTTGAGCTATCTCAAGCCCATACCTTCTTTTGGGATAAATATGAAAAATCCAACTGGTTCTTGGAGCAGGTGATTGCGACGGCTGATCAAGAATTGACTAGCCGTAAGGTTAAGTTTCTCTTAGACACGCCTCAGCAGGATGGCGGTCAATGGGATATGGTTGTTTCCCTCTTTGAGAAATACGGAGTTGTGCCTAAGTCGGTTTATCCAGAGTCGATTTCTTCTAGCAGCAGCCGCGAGCTCAATCAGATTCTCAATAAACTCCTGCGTCAAGATGCGCAGATTTTGCGAGAATTAAGAGCGAAAGGGGCAGAATCGGCTGAACTTCAAACTAAAAAAGAAGAACTCCTACAGGAAGTCTTTAACTTTCTAGCTATGAATTTAGGCTTGCCGCCTCGCCAGTTTGACTTTGCCTATCGAGATAAGGACAATCATTTCCATGGTGAGAGCGGATTGACACCTCTGACTTTCTATCAAAAATATGTCGACCTCAAGCTAGATGACTATGTTTCTATCATCAATGCGCCGACTGCAGACAAGCCTTATGGTCGGTCTTATACGGTTGAGATGTTGGGCAATGTCGTTGGCAGCAAGCCCGTTCGTTATTTGAATGTTGAAATGGACCGACTAAAAGAGCTGGCTATCGCTCAAATGCAGGCTGGCGAGACCGTTTGGTTTGGCTCGGATGTAGGTCAGTCTAGCAATCGTAAGGCCGGTGTTATGGCAGAAGGAATGCACGATTTCACTGCCAGCATGGATATTCGACTGACTCAGGATAAGGCTGGCCGCTTGGACTATAGCGAAAGCCTCATGACCCATGCCATGGTCTTGACAGGGGTGGATTTGGATGAAAATGGCAAGGCTAAGAAATGGAAGGTCGAAAACTCCTGGGGTGAAAAGGTTGGTAACAAGGGATATTTCGTAGCCTCTGACGCTTGGATGGATGAATATACCTATCAAATCGTCGTTCGTAAAGAGTTTCTGACAGTAGCTGAATTAGCAGCATATGAAGCAGAGCCACTTGTGCTAGCCCCATGGGATCCCATGGGGGCTTTGGCAAAGTAAGCTTTGATGATAGAATAAGAAAAGAGTAAGAATTTTTCATTCTTACTCTTTTAGTTTGTATTCTAATCTTCGTCTCTCTAGTCATTTCCACCATCACCGGAAGTTGAGTCATTGTGGCTAGAAGAGCTATTGTTTGAATCGCCAGAATGCTCACTGGAAGCTGATGTGTCAGAGCTAGCTTCTGTACTGTAACTGCTATAGCTAGAATAGTTATAGTACTGCTGGTTATTGTAGTAACGGTTATAGCCAGTACCACTGTTGAGGTAGACATAAGAGCCACTGCGGTAGAGACCATCTGGCATTTCCCAATCTTCTGAAGCAGAGCCATCTTGAGCTAGGTAAAGCATCATTTCGCGGTAGACATCTGTTGCAACCTTAACCCCGTCATCAAGGATTGGTGTCAGACGGTTAGAGTAGCCAGTCCAAACAGCCATTGAATACTTAGGTGTGTAACCAACGAAGAGCTCGTCTGGTGTGACAATGCTAGAGTAGTAGTAAGGCTTGGTCAGTTTGGCTAATTCATCATCAGCATAGTTGGAGGTTCCAGTCTTACCAGCCTGATAAACACCAGAAATGGCAGCGTTTGTACCTGTACCAGACTGCAAGACTGTTTTCATCATATCGGTCATCATGTAGGCTGTCGTTTCCTTCATAGCCTTGGAACCATTGTTGGAGAAGGTCTTCTCCGTTCCGTCACTGAAAACGACGCGATTGACATACTGAGGTTTGTAGTAAGTACCGCCATTGGCAAAAGCAGCATAGGCAGCAGCCATTTTTTCACTGCTGGCTCCGTACTCGTTGCCGGATTTGCTGGTATTACTTGAAAAGGCATTAACATAGAACATTTCAGGATAGTTAATCCCTATCCGATTCAGGAACTTGAGGGATTCATCCAGACCAACGGCTTCCAGCGTTTTCACAGCAGGAACGTTACGGGATTTCTGAATCGCGTATTGAATCGTCATCCCGCCATAGTATTTCTTATCCCAGTTATAAACTGGTGTGCTGGAATACGGGAAGTTATATGGAGCATCTGTGATAGGAGCAGCAGTTGAAGTATAGACTTCATTTTCAAGAGCTGGAGCGTAATCTGTGATTGGCTTCATAGTTGAACCGAAGTCACGGTTGGTTTCAACAGCTTGGTTGGTACCAAAGGATACGTTGGTAGACTGGTGACGGGCACCGAGTTGGGCAATGACTTTACCAGTTTGGACATCCATAACGGTGGAGGCAACCTGCATTTCATCATCTGGATAAGCTACATAGTCTTCAGTATTGTAAATATCCCAGAGTTTTTGTTGAGCCTCTGTGTTGACGTTTGTATAGACTTCCATACCAGTTGTCAGGACATTGTAACCAGTTTCTTCTTCAACCTGTTCAATTGCTTCTTTGATATAGTTATCCATGTAAGCTGGGTAGCTAGTAGAAGCTTTCAGACTTTGAAGCCCATCGGTTACAGGTGTGTTTTTGGCTTGCTCATACTGTTCATCTGTGATGTATTTGAGATCGTGCATCTCACGAAGTACCAGATTACGGCGATTGGTTGCAGCCTCTGGATGGGTGTAGGGGTCGTATTGATTTGGTGCCTGAGGCATACCTGCCAGCAGAGCCGTTTGGTGTAAGCTCAAATCTTTTAGGTCCTTGCCATAGTAGCTTCGGGCTGCTGTCTGCATACCGTAGTTACTGTTAGACATGTAGACTTTATTGACATAATAGGTCAATATTTGCTGCTTGGTCGCTTTCCGCTCGAGCTGAGCAGCCAGCCAAGCTTCTTGGATTTTACGTGAAAGGGTCGCGTCCGAAGAAGAAGTTGAGAAATAGGACAACTTAATCAACTGCTGGGTCAGAGTTGATCCCCCTTGACGGCCCCCGCCACGGATGTTACTGATAAGGGCACCTGCAATCCGAATAAAGTCCACTCCGCGGTGATTGAAGAAGCGATGGTCTTCAATGGCGACAATGGCGTTAACCAAATCCGTAGGTATTTCACTTGTTTCAGCATTGACCCGCTTTTCAGCGCCTAGGTCCGCAATCAAATTGTTATTGCTGTCAAAAATCTTACTGGATGTGGTCGCGATCAGGTCTTTTTCAGAAAGCTTGGGAGCCTTGACAGCATAGTAGGTAAATACCAAACAGCCAATCACGAATCCAATCATAAGCAGGGTTATAAGTGCACTTGCAAGATATTTTAAAGCCTGCATAAGAGTTTGTTTATTCATTTATAATACCACCTAGTAGTTTTTGTTCGATAATTTCAAGATAAGGGATGCTGGGAAGCTGCTGCATTTCAATCGGATAGCCATGCTCTTGAATATAGCTTAAGGGCATGGACTTCCCTCCCTTGTCGATCTTGTAAAACTCAATTAAATAAGAAGCGGGAAGCAGGTAAGTCTCCCTTAAGCTGGAAAAATGCAGTAAGACAAAGCAGATGCCCTTTTGCTCAAGGACAGCCTCCATGTGCTCAATCTGATGCGAATGAAAATTTTTCATGGGCATCGATTTTTTCTGTCGGGTTTCCTTGGCTTCAAAGTCAATATAATGGCCCTTGTAGACACCAGAATAGTCTGTTGTGGAAGCTTGCCGAAAGTAAGCCTCTACAATCTTGGCTCGGCTACGGTGCGGATAATCAACCTTGACAATCTGAATGGGGGTGGGCTTTTTATGGATGACTGCGAGTCCTCTGCTTAGATAGTAGTTGTTGGATTCGTTGATCATCTTTTCAAAAGACATCCCACGATTGGCAAAGTTAATCATGCCGGAAACTGGCCTATTGATACTGCTTTTTGCCTTTAACTTATGCGGATAGTTGACCATAAAACTCCTTATTGGTACAATAGCATCACTCTATTATACCACAAAAAACTTTTTTAAGGGAGAATAAATGACAAGTCTACTAATAACAGGCTACAAAGCCTTTGAAATCGGCATTTCGACGGAAAAAGATATGAGAATAAACATCATAAAAGAAGCCGCTAAAAGGGACTTAATCCGTTTTTTGGAAGATGGAGTGGATTGGCTGGTTTTTATGGGCAATCTGGGCTTTGAGTCTTGGGTCTTGGAGCTGGCTGATGACTTGAAAAAGGACTATGAATTTCAGACGGCAACCATCTTTCTCTTTGAGAATCAAGGTGAAAATTGGAACGAAGCTAATCAGGTAAAATTAGCTGCTTTTAAGCAGACGGATTTCGTCAAGTATGCTTATCCGACCTACCAAAATCCTAGTCAGTTTCGTGATTACAATCAATTCATCATTCAAAATACGGACGGAGCCTACCTGTTTTATGATGAAGAACAGGAGTCAAAACTGAAATATCTTTACCAAGAAATGAAAAAACAAGAACAATATTTTATCAAAAAATTAACATTTGATGACCTGAATGAAGTAGCCGAAAATTTTTCGGGAAATTAGATGATAAATCTTGATTTTTATAGTGCATTTTGTTTATAATTGAATATGACAAACTAGATTGGAGAGAGAAGATGGCAAGTATTATTTTTACAGCAAAAGATATTTTTGATCAGGATTTTAAACGCGAAGTACGTGGCTATAGTAAGTCCGAAGTGGATGAGTTTTTGGACGATATTATCAAGGATTATGAGACTTATGCAGCCTTGGTAAAGGAGCTGCGTGAGGAAAATCGCCGTCTCAAGGAAGAGTTAGCTGCGAAGCCGGTTGAAAAAGCACCAGTTCAGCCGACTCAGCCTGTCCAATCAACACAAGCGACTCAGTCGACTGTGGAAAGCTTCCCACAGATGACTTCTGCGACTAACTTTGATATCTTGAAGCGCTTGAACCGTCTTGAAAAGGAAGTATTTGGGAAACAAATTCTGGATCGTGAATAATGGTTCTTTTAGAACAGTGCAATTTTTGGATAATCGCGTGGAAATTTTAGATTTTCATGAGGAAAGTCCATGCTAGCACTGGCTGTGATGCCGGTAGTGTTTGTGCTAGGCGAAGAAATAAGCCTAGGGACGGATTTTTCCGTTACGGCGGCTGAAAGGGCTAAGTCTTTGGATATGTCTAATTAGGTCTGAAAGTGCCACAGTGACGTAGTTCTTTTGGAAACAGAAGAAGTGGAACGCGGTAAACCCCTCAAGCTAGCAACCCAAACTTTGGTCGGGGCATGGAGTGCGTGGAAGCGAACATAGCACTCTGACTGGAAACAGTAGACAGATGATTATCGAAGGAAATGGTACCTAGTCATTTCTGGAACAAAACATGGCTTACAGAAAATTGCATATAGGCTGAGGCTGGGACGGCAAGTCCTGTCCTCTTTAAATTTTATAATAGAATAGCAAGAGAGTGGCTGAGCGCTCTATTCTCTGCCAAGTTCAACTAGCTGTTGCTTCATTTGTTTAATGGACATTTCAAGTAATGAGCTAGCTGACAAATGGCAGCGTAACCTTCTCAGCCCAAAATTTAAAAAGGGAGAGTGAGGAAAATCGATGTGACGAAATCACGATTTTTGTCTCACTCCCTTTGTTTGTATAGATTGGAATCCATTAGAAGCCGAGATGAAAGAAAAATTTAATTTAATTGCGACCGCAGCGGCAGGACTGGAAGCTGTTGTCGGCCGTGAAATCAGAGAGCTGGGGCTTGATTGTCAGGTCGAAAATGGCCGGGTTCGCTTCGAGGGTGATGTCAGTACGATTATTCAAACCAATCTCTGGCTGCGCGCGGCCGATCGGATTAAGATTGTAGTTGGCAGTTTTCCGGCTAAGACTTTCGAAGAGCTCTTTCAGGGAGTTTTTGCTCTGGATTGGGAGAATTATCTACCTCTGGGAGCTAAATTTCCTATTTCCAAGGCCAAATGTGTCAGGTCAAAACTTCACAATGAGCCTAGTGTTCAGGCTATTTCTAAAAAGGCAGTTGTCAAGAAGCTGCAGAAGCATTATGCACGTCCGGAAGGGGTGCCCCTGCAGGAAAATGGAGCTGAGTTTAGGATAGAGGTTTCTATCCTAAAAGATGTAGCGACAGTCATGATTGATACGACAGGGTCCAGCCTCTTCAAACGTGGTTATCGGGCTGATAAAGGTGGTGCACCGATTAAGGAGAATATGGCAGCGGCCATTTTACTCCTGTCCAATTGGTATCCAGATAAGCCTTTGATTGACCCGACTTGCGGCTCTGGTACCTTTTGTATCGAGGCAGCCATGATCGGGATGAAGATAGCGCCAGGACTCCATCGTTCCTTTGCCTTTGAAGACTGGAATTGGGTGGATAAAGACCTGGTAGCCCAGGCTCGCTCAACTGCACTCAGTCAGATTGATCAGACCATCCAGCTGGATATTTCTGGCTCGGATATCGATGGCCGTATGGTAGAGCTAGCTCGAAAAAATGCTGAGCAAGCAGGAGTGGCAGAGCAGATTCACTTTAAGCAGATGCGTCTGCAAGATTTGCATACAGATAAGATCAACGGTGTGATTATCTCTAATCCGCCATACGGGGAGCGCCTCCTAGATGATGAGGCTGTGACTCAGCTTTATCAGGAGATGGGAGAAACCTTTGCTCCGCTCAAAACCTGGAGCAAATTTATCCTGACCAGCGATGAAGCTTTTGAAAGCAAATACGTCAGTCAGGCCGATAAAAAACGCAAACTTTATAATGGTACTTTAAAAGTTGATTTATATCAGTATTTTGGCCAGCGTGTCAAACGTCAGTTAGATTAGAAAGGATTTGCCGTGACGAAAGAAGAAAACTACTCACCGGAAGAAGAAAAGAAAGAGTCAGTCCTTGATTTTGAAGAGGCCAAGGAAATGACAGTCGGCCAAGCTACTCGTAAGAAAGAGGAGGTGGAAGCCGGTGTGAATGAAAGCGATAATGTGCTGGATAAGTATATAAAGCAGCACCGTCAGGAAATCGAAGCTGGAAAATTTGAAACCCAGAAAATCAGAAAGGTGCAGGAGCTGGAAGCGGCTCAGGCTGAGCAAGCCTCTTCTGATTTGACCGACTTCATCAAAGAAAGACGGCAAGAGGTTGAAAGTGAACAGGAGATTCCAACAGCTCAGTCGACAGGCACTGAGACTGCAAGTGAGCCAGAAGCAACTCCAAACCCCTTAGGTTCTCGCAGTCAACGCTCAGAGCAGGCGGATTCGATTCCTGCTGCTCCCGTTCAAAAGACATCTTACGGTCCTATTCCGGAGCCGCTTGATGAGAAGGAATTACAGGTTCCTAAGACACCTTTCTACAAGAAAAAAGCTTTCCTTTATCCAGTTTTAGGACTTTTCGGGATTGCTGTAGCGGGCACAGGGCTTTACTTTGCTCTGGGGCATAATTGGGGTCACAAGACCGTTACAAGCTCTAGCTCTTCAACATCGCAGTCCAGCAAAAAGAGCTCGTCTTCCTCTAGCTCTGATAATACTGCCAAGAATTTGAAGGCCTTTAATGATGAATATGCTGCATTTTTCACAGATAGCAATCAGACAGCTGTCAAAAACAGTAAATTCGGCGACTTGGAAAAATTAAAAACATTACTTGAAAAGCTAAAAGGCAGCAAAGACTATGATGCCGCTAAGAGCAAGTATGATTCCCTAGTGAAACAAATTTCAGCTATCCAAAGTGTCAATTCGCAGTTTGATGGCGGAGCGATCACTGACGGTGTCTTGAACAAGGATGCCAAGGCGAATACAAATGCGACCTTCTCAGATGTATCAAGTGGCAATGCTAAGTTAGATGAAGTTCTAAAGGCAGCAATTGCCCAAGGACGTAGTCAACAGGTACCAACACCAGCTCCTGCTACTGATCAGGGAGGCACTGGTGCGGGTACAAGCGGCGGTTCAAGCTCGTCTGCTTCTGGTTCAGGGGGTTCTAACTCTTACTCTGGCTATGGTCTTCCTAGCAACGGAGTAAATCTGCAGAGAGATCTCAGTCGTGTTCCTTATAATCAAGCAGCTATTGATGACGTCAACAATCCAGCTTGGACATTCAATCCTGGTGTTCTGGAGAAGATTTTGCAAACTTCTCGTGAGCGCGGCTACATTTCTGGAGACAACTATATTCTGGAACGCGTTAATATTATCAAAGGAAACGGCTACTACAACCTCTTCAAACCAGACGGCACCTATCTCTTCAGTATCAACTGTAAGACTGGATACTTCGTCGGAAATGGTCCGGGTCATGCTGACTCGCTTGATTTCTAGTTGTCTTTGAACATTTCTTCAGCAGCTGGCTTTATAGCTTGTTGATGGATTTCATTATACATTCACAAAAAAAGTTCTCGATTTCGAGAACTTTTTGCTTTTTTAAATCACATGGCGTTCAAAGGCATCATCAGAAATCTCTTGGCTGAGAATAAGTTTAGCCCATTCTTTAGCGGAGAAGAGGCTGTGATCTTTATAGTTTCCGCAGGATTCAATGGTTGTTCCAGGGACATCTTCCCAGCTAGTTGTTTCAACAATTTCTTCCAGACAGGATTTGATGACCTGAGCAATCTGGCTGGAACTGTGTTGGCCCCACATAATCATATGAAAACCAGTGCGGCAGCCAAAAGGTGAGCAGTCAATCATACCATCAATGCGCTTGCGAATCAGCATGGCCAGCAAATGCTCGATGGTATGCAGACCGGCTGTCGGAATGGAATCTTCATTGGGCTGAACTAAACGGATATCAAAATTGGAAATGATGTCTCCTTTAGGGCCGGTTTCCTCTCCGATGAGACGAACGTAAGGCGCTTTGACAATGGTGTGATCCAGCTCAAAGCTTTCAACGATAACTTCTTTAGACATGGTTTCTCCTTTACAATTTAGCAAGTGCGAGAAGGTTTTTCTATTGATATCAAGCCATAAGTTTGTCTTGTTCGCGAAGAAAAAGCCTGTCTCAAAGACACATTTTCTTCTCTGATTATAGCATAAAAAAATTTTATTTGGGAATAAAGTTTAGGTTTTAGGAAAATGAAAAAAATGAACAACCTTGCTTATGGTTTGAAAAAAGTTTTGGTGTTCAGGCTTCTACAAACTTTGAAGATTTTGTCTCTAAAAAATGGACAAAAGCTTTCTTGAATTTCAAAAAATAGGTTTGTGAATTTTTTAGATTTGTGATAGAATAGTATGGAATTTTGAATTCAACAATTAAATAGATTTGGAGTAAAAACATGGGCCTATTTCCTATAATTATGTCTGTTTTTGCTGCCATCATTGGTTTAGTGATTGGATATGTAAGTGTCTCGGCTAAGATGAAATCATCTAAAGAAGCTGCAGAGCTTACTCTTTTAAATGCTGAACAAGAAGCAACCAATTTACGCGGACAAGCTGAACGTGAAGCTGATTTGATTATCAAAGAAGCCAAGCGGGAAACAAGTTCGCTTAAAAAAGAAGCACTTTTGGAGGCAAAAGAAGAAGCCAGAAAATATCGTGAACAAGTTGATGCAGAATTTAAGTCTGAGCGTCAAGAGTTGAAACAAATCGAAAGCCGCCTGACAGAGCGTGCTTCTACCCTTGACCGCAAAGACGATAATTTGAGCAACAAAGAAAAGGCTTTGGAGCAAAAAGAACAAAGTCTCTCAGATAAATCTAAACACATTGATGCGCGTGAAGAACAAGTAGCGGAACTTGAAAAGCAGAAGGCAGCAGAGCTGGAGCGAGTTGCTTCGCTATCGCAGACAGAAGCGCGTGATATTATTTTGACGCAGACCGAAGACAAGCTTTCTAAAGAGATTGCAACTAGGATTCGGGATGCGGAGCAAGATATCAAAGAGCGGTCTGATAAGGTTGCGAAGAATATCTTGGTCCAAGCTATGCAGCGGATTGCTGGTGATTATGTCGCTGAGCAAACCAATTCAACGGTGCATCTGCCAGATGACAGTATGAAAGGGCGGATTATTGGCCGGGAAGGTCGCAATATTCGGACTTTTGAAAGCCTAACTGGTATTGATGTCATCATTGATGATACGCCTGAAGTGGTTACTCTCTCAGGATTCGATCCGATTCGCCGTGAAATCGCTCGAATGACCATGGAAGCACTCTTGAAAGATGGTCGCATTCATCCAGCCCGCATCGAGGAGTTGGTTGAGAAGAACCGTCTGGAAATTGACAATCGCATCCGTGAGTATGGGGAAGCTGCAGCTTATGAAATCGGAGCTCCTAACCTGCATCCTGATTTGATGAAAATCATGGGTCGCTTGCAGTTCCGTACTTCTTATGGTCAGAACGTCCTTCGGCACTCTATTGAGGTTGCCAAGCTTTCCGGTATTATCGCTGGTGAGCTTGGTGAAAATGCCAATTTAGCCCGCCGTGCTGGATTCCTCCATGATATTGGCAAGTCTATCGACCGTGAGGTTGAAGGCAGCCACGTGGAAATCGGGACAGAACTGGCTCGTAAGTACAAGGAGCATCCAATCGTTGTTAATACCATTGCCAGCCACCACGGGGATGTGGAAGCAGAAAGTGTCATTGCTGTTATCGTAGCTGCTGCAGACGCTCTCAGTGCCGCTCGGCCAGGTGCCCGTAGTGAATCTCTGGAAAGCTATATCAAGCGTCTCCAAGATTTGGAAGAAATCGCTAATAGCTTCAAGGGTGTCAAGAACAGCTTTGCTTTACAAGCTGGCCGGGAAATCCGGATTATGGTTCAGCCGGACAAGATTAAGGATGACAAGATTACGATTTTGGCGCACGATGTTCGTGAAAAAATCGAAAACAACTTGGAATATCCAGGCAATATCAAGGTAACGGTTATTCGTGAGATGCGTGCCGTCGACTACGCAAAATAAAGAAGAAATGCAGTCTGATAACAGATTGCTTTTTTCTTAAATTATCTGCTGGTCTATTTTGTTTTCCGTATGATTGCTTGCTTATTTTTTCTATTTTCTCAAAACTCTAGACACATACATTTCTTTCTATCCTCTTGAAATATCAGCCTAATTTTGTTACACTAGATAGAAAGACTGTGAAGGAGACATGATGACGGAACGAGGCTTACTAATCGTCTTTTCTGGCCCCTCTGGTGTAGGAAAAGGGACTGTTAGACGAGAAATTTTTGAAAGCACTGATAACCAATTTCAGTACTCGGTATCCATGACGACTCGTCCGCAGCGTCCAGGCGAAGTGGATGGAGTTGACTATTTCTTCCGCACTCGCGAGGAGTTTGAAGAGCTGATTCGTCAGGGACAGATGTTGGAGTATGCAGAGTATGTGGGAAATTATTACGGGACGCCTCTGACTTATGTCAATGAAACGCTGGATAAAGGTATTGATGTCTTCCTAGAGATTGAGGTTCAGGGAGCTTTGCAAGTCAAGAAAAAAGTTCCAGATGCCGTCTTTATTTTTTTGACTCCTCCAGACTTAGAAGAACTTAAAGACCGCTTGGTCGGACGTGGGACAGACAGTGCGGAGATTATCGCTCAGCGCATTGAAAAGGCCAAAGAAGAAATTGCCCTCATGCGCGAGTATGATTATGCCATTGTCAATGATCAGGTGCCGCTGGCTGCCGACCGTGTCAAGCGCGTGATTGAAGCAGAGCATTTCCGAGTAGACCGTGTTATCGGCCGTTATCAGGACATGCTTCCCAAAAATGAAACGATTATTCGATAGAAAGTTAGAAATTAGGTAGAAAATTATGATGTTAAAACCGTCTATTGACACTTTGCTGGACAAGGTTCCTTCAAAATATTCCTTGGTTATTTTAGAAGCTAAGCGCGCTCATGAGCTTGAAGCTGGAGCTCCCGCTACGCAGGAATTCAAGTCTGTTAAATCCACTCTTCGTGCTTTGGAAGAAATTGAATCTGGCAATGTCGTTATCCATCCAGATCCAGAAGGCAAGCGCGAGGCAGTTCGCCGTCGGGCAGAAGAAGAGCGCCTGCGTAAAGAAGAAGAAGAACGCAAGATTAAAGAGCAAATCGCTAAAGAAAAAGAAGAAGGTGAGAAGATTTAAGGTTGGGGATGCTCAATCTTATTTTTTCTGTAATGACGTTTAGGAAAGTGGGGTGAGAATGTGAAGCTAGCAAAGATTATTGTGGATGTTCCTCTGATGCAGACGGACAAGCCCTATAGCTATGCTATTCCAGAAGAGTTTGCTGGAATGCTAACGGCTGGCATGCGGGTACATGTCCCTTTTGGGCAGGGAAATCGTCTGATTCAGGGGATTGTGGTCGGCTTTGATGAGACGGGAGGCCAAGAAAAGCTGAAGGAAATTGCGGAAGTCCTTGATTTCAGGCCAGTGCTAAACCAGGAACAGCTCTGGTTGGCGGATGAGCTGCGCAAGTCAGTCTTTTCCTATAAGATTACCCTTTTAAAGGCCATGCTGCCTAGTCTTCTCAACTCCAGTTATGATAAACTGCTCTATCCGACGGAGCTGCTGAATGATGAGGAACGTTCAGCTATCTTTGGACAGGAAGACAGCCTTCGCTTTTCTGATTTGGACAAGAAAAGCCAGGCTAAACTGATGCGAATGACTCAGACTGGCCGCATTCGGCTGGAGTATCAGGCGACGGACAAGAAGCATATTAAGACTGAGAAATGGTATCAGGTCAATCATACCGCTCTGCAAAATCATGACCTTCCCCGACAAGCCAAGAAAAAACAAGCATTAAAAGAAGTCTTGCTAGAACAGAGAGATAGCCGGCTCTTGGCTGATTTGCGAGAAAACTTTTCGCGCGATGTTATCAATTACTTTATCAAAGAAAACCTAATTAGCATTGAAGATAGAGAAATCAGCCGTTCTGCTGCTTATTTCCAAAAGGAGCGGCAGCAGCAAAGTCTGACCTTAAACGATGAACAGGCCGCAGCGGTTGCGGCAATCACTCAGAAAATTGGACAGAGTCATTCTCAGCCAGTCCTCTTAGAAGGGGTTACTGGCAGTGGGAAGACCGAAGTTTACCTACAAGTTATCGCTGAGGCACTGGCCCAGGGAAAGACCGCTATCATGCTTGTTCCAGAAATTTCTCTGACTCCGCAGGTTACTGATCGCTTTATTTCTAGATTTGGCGACCAAGTTGCAATTTTGCATTCAGGTCTGTCTGACGGTGAGAAATATGATGAATGGCGCAAGGTGGAGCGAGGAGCTGCCCAGGTTGTTGTCGGAGCGCGTTCAGCTATTTTTGCTCCCTTGACGAATATTGGAGCCATCATCATTGATGAAGAGCATGAATCTTCCTACAAGCAGGATTCTAATCCTCGCTATCATGCCAGAGAGGTGGCTCTCCTGCGAGCTCAGTACAATCAAGCTGTCTTAGTGCTGGGGTCAGCGACTCCGAGCTTGGAGAGCCATGCTCGAGCAAGCCGTGGTGTTTATGATTTTCAGCTACTCAGCAAGCGTGCAAATCCGCTGGCGCAGATTCCTCAAGTGGAAGTCGTGGACTTTCGGGATTATATCGGCCAGCATGAGGCCAGTAATTTCACCCCAGTCCTGCTAGAGGCTATTCAAGATCGTCTGGATAAGGGAGAGCAGACGGTTCTCATGCTTAATAGGCGGGGGTATTCCAGCTTTGTCATGTGTCGGGAATGTGGGACCGTTGATAGCTGTCCTAACTGTGATATTTCTCTGACCCTGCATATGGACACCAAGACCATGAACTGCCACTACTGTGGTTTTGCTAAGAATATTCCTCAGTCTTGTCCTAACTGTGCCAGCCGCAGCATTCGCTATTATGGGACAGGGACGCAGAAAGCTTATGATGAGTTGGTTCAGCTCTTTCCTCAGGCTCGCATTTTGAGGATGGATGTAGATACGACCCGTAAGAAAGGGAGTCATGAAGCCATTTTAGAAAGCTTTGGTCAAGGGCAGGCAGATATTCTCTTAGGCACTCAGATGATTGCCAAGGGGCTAGATTTTCCAAACGTAACGCTAGTTGGTGTTCTCAATGCGGATACTGCTCTTAATTTGCCGGACTTTCGCTCTTCAGAGCGAACTTTCCAGCTGCTGACTCAGGTGGCAGGCCGGGCTGGTCGGGCTGAAAAGGCTGGTCAGGTCTTTATCCAGTCCTACAATCCTCATCATTATGCCATTGAATTTGCCAAGCGGCAGGATTATGAAGGTTTTTATGCTTATGAAATGGGAATCCGCCGGCAGCTGGGCTATCCGCCTTATTACTTTACGGTCGGTCTAACCCTGTCCCACAAGGACGAAGAGACAGCAGTGCGAAAAGCCTATGAGGTTATGGATATTCTGCGGAGCGGTCTGTCAGAAAAAGTGCAAATCCTAGGTCCAACGCCGAAGCCCATTGCCCGTACCCACAATCTCTATCATTATCAGATTTTGCTCAAATATCGCTTTGAAGACAAGCTGCAGGCGACACTAAATCAAGTATTAGACTGGACACAGAATCGGGACAATAAAGATTTACGCCTGATAATTGATAATGAACCACAAAATTTTATGTAAAGCTTTTTAGCCGAGATTAAGGTTGTTGCAGGCGACTTCTGATATAATAAGTGAAGGAACAAAGAAGGAATCAATAGTTAAAAATGATGAAAATAATATTTATGGGAACACCGGACTTCTCAGCGACTGTCCTAAAAGGACTACTGGACAATGGTCAATACCAAGTGTTAGCCGTGGTGACGCAGCCGGACCGGGCCGTTGGCCGTAAAAGAGAGATTCGCATGACTCCAGTAAAAGAATTAGCCTTGGAATACAAGCTGCCGGTTTATCAACCGGAAAAGCTGGCTCAAAGCTCGGATTTAGAGGAGTTGATGAACTTAGAAGCAGATGGTATTGTCACAGCTGCTTTCGGACAGTTTTTGCCTAGCTGCTTGCTGGACAGTGTTGACTTTGCGGTGAATGTTCATGCCTCCTTGTTGCCTAAATACCGAGGTGGTGCGCCTATTCACTATGCTTTGATCAACGGCGATGAGCAGGCGGGTGTTACGATTATGGAAATGGTCAAGGAAATGGATGCCGGAGATATGATAGCCAGCAAGGCGACGCCGATTGAAGAGACGGACAACGTTGGAACTCTCTTTGAAAAATTGGCGCTTATCGGGCGAGATCTATTATTGGATGTGCTACCAGCCTATAGGGCAGGGCAGATTACACCTCAGCCGCAGGATCCTAGTCAGGTCACTTTCTCTCCGAATATCAGCCCAGAAGAAGAGCGGATAGACTGGAGCAAAACAAACCGACAAATTTTCAATCAAATTCGCGGCATGTACCCTTGGCCGGTAGCTCATACCTTGCTGCAAGGGCAACGTTTTAAGATTTACGAAGCAGATATGGTAGCTGGCAACGGTCAGCCGGGACAGATATTGTCTATTAGTAAAAAAGAGCTTGTAGTCGCAGCTGGTCAGGGAGCTCTCTCGCTGAAGACGGTTCAGCCTGCTGGTAAGCCCAAGATGGCAATCGTTGATTTTTTGAATGGACTGGGGCGCAGTCTGTCCGTAGGAGATACTTTTGGAAAGTAAGCAAAAAATGGCCCGTTGGCAGGCCTTGGAAATTTTGGAAGAAGTTTTTGAAGAAGGAGCCTATTCCAATATAGCCTTAAACCGAGCTCTGAGTCAAAGTCCGCTGAGTCAAGCAGATAAAGGTCTGGTAACAGAGCTGGTTTACGGCACAGTTGCTCGGAAAATCACTCTGGAATGGTATTTATCCCATCTGATTGAGGATAGGAACAAATTAGATAACTGGCTCTACATTTTGCTTGAGCTCAGTCTGTATCAGATGCTCTATCTGGACAAAATTCCTCAGCACGCAGTTGTTCATGAGGCTGTTGAAATTGCGAAAATCCGTAAGCGCGGCAGCGAAAAATTTGTCAATGCCTTGTTACGTAGGGTTGAGCGTGAGGGTGTAGCTGATTTTAAAACAATCAAGCGCAAAAATAAGCGCTATTCGATCCAGTATTCTCTGCCGATCTGGCTGGCCAAAGCTCTCATAGAAGAGTATGGCGAAGAAAGAGCTCTGGCTATCTTTGCCAGTCTCTTTGTTCGCAGCAAGGCCAGCATTCGCGTGACGGATATGTCGCGCAAGGCAGAGCTTCGCCAGCTTTTAGGGGCTGAGGACTCGCTCTTATCTCCGTCAGCCTTGGTTAAGAAACAGGGACATTTTGCTGGGCATCAGCTCTTTGAAAGCGGAGTGATTACGATTCAGGATGAGTCTAGCCAGCTGGTGGCCCCGACTCTGGCCATCGAAGAAGAGGAGGAGATTTTGGATGCCTGCAGTGCACCGGGCGGCAAGACTGTTCACATGGCTTCCTATCTGACGACCGGTCACATTACAGCCTTGGACCTCTACGATCATAAGTTAGAGCTCGTAGAAGAAAATGCGGAACGGCTGGGTCTGGCTGATAAAATCACTACTAAAAAGCTAGACGCGACCAAGGTGTTTGAGACTTTTGGCCCAAATGCTTTCGATAAAATCCTGGTGGACGCTCCTTGCTCTGGTATTGGCTTAATTCGCCGCAAACCAGATATAAAATATAATAAAGAAAATGCAGATTTTGAGAATTTACAAAAAATTCAGCTGGATATACTAGACAGCGTTTGTCAAAGTCTACGTAAAGGTGGTATAATAGCTTATAGTACTTGCACGATTATGGCCAAAGAGAATTTTGAGGTTGTCGATAAATTTCTGGCCAGCCATTCGAATTTTGAGCAAGTCTTATTAGACCATGAAAGAAAAGATATCGTCAAAGACGGCTGTATCTTGATTACGCCGGAATTATATGAAAGTGACGGATTTTTTATCAGTCAATTTAGGAAGATATCGGAATAAGAGGAGGAAACTGACAGTATGGAAATTTCATTATTAACAGATGTTGGTCAAAAGCGTACAAATAACCAAGATTATGCCAATCTTTTTGTGAATCGGGCGGGCAAGACCCTTATCATCTTGGCAGATGGTATGGGCGGTCACAGAGCGGGAAATATTGCCAGCGAAATGGCTGTGACAGACTTAGGAGCTGCCTGGGTTGATACACAGATTGATTCGGTGAATCAAGTGCGTGAATGGTTTGCGGAGCACTTGGAAGAGGAAAATCAGCGCATTCATCAATTTGGTCAAGATGAAGAATACAAGGGCATGGGCACGACTTTGGAAGCCTTGGCTATCATTGATAATCAAGCCATCTATGCCCATATCGGTGATTCTCGCATCGGCTTGATTCGCGGTGATGAATACCGCCAGCTGACCAATGATCACTCGCTTGTTAATGCTTTGTTGAAAGCTGGACAGATTACTCCAGAAGAAGCAGAGCGTCATCCGCAGAAGAATATCATTACCCAGTCTATTGGTCAAAAAGACGAAGTACAGCCTGACTATGGCATGATTACCTTGGAAGATGGTGACTACCTTCTGCTCAACAGTGACGGTCTGACTAATATGATTTCAGACAGTGAAATTTGTGACATTGTCAGCAGCGACATCAGCCTGTCTGAAAAAACACAAACCTTAATTCGCTTTGCCAACAATGCTGGAGGGCTAGATAACATCACAGTTGCTCTGGTTCGCTTTGACAAGGAGGATAAGGCATGATTCAAATCGGCAAAATCTTTGCCGGGCGATATAAAATCATCAAGCAGATTGGCCGCGGAGGCATGGCAGATGTCTATCTGGCCAAGGACTTGATTTTGGATGGTGAGGAAGTTGCGGTAAAGGTTCTTAGGACCAATTACCAGACAGATCCTATCGCTGTCGCGCGTTTCCAGCGGGAAGCTAAGGCGATGGCTGACTTGGACCATCCGCACATCGTTCGGATTACTGATATTGGGGAAGAAGATGGCCAGCAGTATCTGGCTATGGAATACGTGGCGGGTCTGGACCTCAAGCGCTATATCAAAGAGAATTCTCCGATTTCAAATGAAGAAGCAGTCAGAATCATGGGACAAATCTTGCTGGCAATGCGCCTAGCGCATACACGCGGTATTGTCCATCGTGACCTGAAACCACAAAATGTCCTCTTAACCCCAGATGGCAATGCCAAGGTAACAGACTTTGGGATTGCGGTGGCCTTTGCGGAGACAAGTCTGACTCAGACTAACTCAATGCTAGGTTCAGTTCATTATCTATCGCCTGAGCAGGCACGTGGCTCTAAAGCAACTGTTCAGAGTGATATTTATGCGATGGGGATTATTTTTTATGAAATGCTGACTGGTCATATCCCTTATGACGGGGATAGTGCCGTTACGATTGCCTTGCAGCATTTCCAAAAGCCGCTGCCATCCATCATTTCTGAAAATCCTAATGTGCCTCAAGCCTTGGAAAATGTGGTCATTAAGGCAACAGCCAAAAAACTGACGGATCGTTATCAGTCAGTTGCAGAGATGTATGTTGACTTGTCCAGCAGCTTATCCTACGAGCGCCGTAATGAAAAGAAATTAGTCTTTGATGATGTTGCGAAAGCAGACACCAAGACCTTGCCAAAAATCTCACCTGTACCTCAGCCGGCAGTTCCACCTGTTAAGTCAACGCCGCCTAAAGTGGAAGCTGCTGAAGTCAAGGAAGAGACATCTGATGCGGTTAAGAAAGCTCCAAAGAAACGCCGTTTGAGAACGCGTTACAAGGTTCTTTTCTTTGCTATCCTATTGGTTTTGGCTGCCTTTGTCGTCCTTCTCTATAACAGCCCGTCTAACACCAGCGTGCCAGATGTTTCTGGTCAGACTGTAGCAGAGGCTCGCTCCGCTATTGAAGCTAAGAAGCTGGTTGTCGGAGAGGAAAAGGAAGAATACAGCGACAATGTCGAATCCGGCAAAGTAATTAAAACTGATCCACAGGCCAATAGTCAGCGCCGCGAAGGCAGCAAGATTGACCTGATTATCTCCAAGGGACCCAAGACCTTTGTGATGGAAGATTATGTCGGTCAAGCAAAATCAGCCGTAGTTGAAAATCTGAAAACAAACTATAATGTTTCTGAGAAATTGATTGAGATTGTTGAGGAGGAATCGGACGAGTACGAGCCAGGTCAGGTCATTCGCCAGTCGCCGGCAGCTGGTTCGACCTATGATTTGACTTCTAATCATAAGATCAAGCTGACAGTGGCGAAAGCAGTGACTAGTGTGGCCATGCCTGACTTTGGCAGCATGCAGTACACCTACGCCAATGCCCGTTCTTACTTGATTCAAATGGGAATTTCTTCGTCTCGAATTGAGCGAGTTGTTGACCGTTCGGTCACTTCGACTCAGGCAGACTTGGTAACTTCCCAGTCCCCAGCGGCAGGTCAGACAATCGACCTCAAGTCTAATGAAAAAATCACTCTTTACGTGACAGAAGCAACGACACCATCGTCATCTAGCTCGTCATCCTCATCTAGCAGTTCGAAGAGCAGTTCATCGTCCGATGATGAAAATCATTCTAGTAGTTCTAGTTCTTCAGAACATTAATGATAAAAGACCATTCCTTTTAAGCTTTCTAGCTTGAAAGGATGGTTTTTTCTTTTTTGCTGGACAAATTTCCCCATTTCATGCCTTGGACGGAGGATTTTTGCTTTAATTTTGTTAAAATAGGAAGGTAGAGAAAGGAAAAGGCTATGTGGAAGGTTCAATTATTTGTCTTTGTTGAAACAGTCTTATTATCCATGGCATTGGTGACCATGTTGGCAGCTGATTTTTCAAGAGTTGTCATTATCTTGGTCCTTTTTTTGCTGCTGCTCTACTATTACTTCGGCAAGCAAAAAGGGAATTTTCTGCTGGTCGCTTCCATGATTATGCTGTTTTTCATTATTATGCTCAATCCCTACGTCATTGCTGCCCTTTTATTTGCGCTTGTTTATGGGATGATTGTGGCCTACCCTTATATCTATAAGGAAAATCAAGAAACCCATCTCGTTTACGAAGAAGATGTGGAAATTCAGAGTGAAAAAAATCGCTGGTTGGGGGACCTGCAGCATTTTTCTAAGGACAGCTGTCAATTTCATGACATCAACCTTTTGCGTATCATTGGGAAAGACACCATTCATTTGGAAGACGTGATTTTGGTCAACCATGATAATGTCATTGTCATTCGAAAAGGTTTTGGCGATACCAAGATTATTGTACCGCTGGATGTGGAAATTCAGCTGCAAATCAATACTCTTTACGGGGAGCTGAACTTTCTGCATCATCCATCTCGCAAGCTGCGCAACGAAACCATTTCGCTGACGACACCAGATTATAAACGAGCCAATAAGACAGTGAAGATTGTCCTCGTCAGCTTCTTAGGAAATGTGGAGGTTGTCAGAAAGTGAAGAAATCAAATTATTTTCTCATTCTCCTCTATACTTTCTTTGTCTTATTTATCATCTTTCATTATATTTTTAATATTTTTGATTTCACTTGGCAGGAACTCTTTAATGATTTGGAGCTGTTGCAGTCTTTTGTGTTCTTTGTTGTGATTATCGGTTTATCACTGACTATTCTGATTGTGATTGCGGCCCGCTTGATCCAATACCTGTCGGTCGCCCATGTGCAAAAAAATCTTCGGCATTTGCTAGATGGACGGAGGCTGGAGCCGACAGACCAACCCGAGCTGGATCGCTCTCTGCATCAGCTCGAGAGAAGGCTGCACCGTCTGACAGAGAATCTTCAAAAGTCTGAAAATCAAACCCTGCAGACAGAAGAGAAAATTATCGAAAAAGAACGGCGGCGGATTGCGCGTGATTTGCACGATACTGTCAGTCAGGAATTATTTGCAGCCAATATGATTCTTTCAGGAGTGGCTGGAAATGTAGAGCGCCTTGATGGACAAAAACTGCAAAAGCAGCTCAAGGGGATTGCAGATATTCTGGACACAGCCCAGAAGGATTTGCGGATTCTCCTGCTCCACCTGCGACCTACAGAGTTGGAAAATAAGACTCTGGTCGAAGGTATGGATGTGATTATCAAGGAGCTGACTGATAAAAGCGACATTGATGTTCACTTCAATCATCAGGTTGGGCATCTACCCAAACAGATGGAGGAGCATGTCTTCAGGATCATGCAGGAAATTATCAACAACACACTGCGGCATGCCCAAGCCAGTCGGCTGGATATTTACCTCTATCAGGCACCTAATGAACTTAAAATCAAGGTATCTGATAATGGCGTTGGTTTTGATCCGCTGGCTCAAGATGAACTCAGCTACGGCTTGAAAAATATGGAAGACCGTGTGCGGGATATGGCGGGTACCTTTAAGCTTTTGACTGCCCCCAGAAAAGGTCTTTCTATTGAAATCACGATACCTTTACTAGAAGGAGAAGATCATGAAGATATTGTTAGTGGATGACCATCAGATGGTCAGATTGGGATTGAAAAGTTATCTGGAACTGCAAGATGATATAGCAGAAGTATCTGAAGCAGTCAATGGTAAAGAAGGAGTTGAGCAGGCTTTGGCAAGTCGTCCGGATGTGATTATCATGGATATTGTCATGCCTGAGATGAATGGGATTGAAGCGACACTGGCCATTTTAAAAGAGTGGCCAGAAGCAAAGATTTTGATTTTGACTTCTTATCTGGATAATGAAAAAATTTATCCTGTTCTGGATGCAGGCGCTCATGGATACATGCTTAAGACTTCCAGCGCTGAAGAAATCCTCCGTGCTGTCAAAAAAGTGGCCAAGGGAGAATTTGCCATTGAAACAGAGGTCAGTAAGAAAGTGGAATATCATCGTAACCATATTGAGCTCCATGAGGATTTGACAGCTCGTGAGCGTGATATTTTAGGGCTGTTAGCCAAGGGTTATGAAAATCAACGGATTGCGGATGAGCTCTTCATTTCCCTTAAAACGGTCAAGACTCATGTTTCCAATATCCTGTCCAAATTGGAGGTGAGCGATCGCACTCAGGCAGTTGTTTATGCTTTTCAGCACCATCTTGTCCCACAAGAAGACTTTTAATGGTATAATAGAAAAGATTAAGATTGAACAAGGGGAGATATGGACGCAAAATTAAAGTATAAGGCAAAAAAGATAAAAATTGTCTTTTTCGATATAGATGATACCCTGCGAGTCAAGGATACAGGTTTTATCCCAGACTCTATCCAGACAGTTTTCAAGCAGTTGAAGGACAAAGGGATTTTGACGGGTATTGCGTCTGGACGAGGAATGTTTGGTGTCGTGCCGGAGCTGAGAGCTTTACAACCAGACTTTTTCGTTACCCTGAACGGAGCCTATGTCGAAGACAGCAAAGGGAAGGTGATTTATCAGACGGTTATCCCAGCCGATAGAGTAACTTCCTATATTGCTTGGGCTCAGAGGGAAGGGATTGACTATGGTCTGGTCGGCAGCCATGGAGCAGCCTTGTCCAATCGAAATTCTCTGATTTCAGAGGCCATTGATGTGGTTTATCCAGATTTGCCCGTTAATCCGGACTTTCATTTAGACAAGGATATTTATCAGCTTTGGACCTTTGAAGATAGAGGAGATAGCCTGCAGCTGCCAGACGCGTTAGCGGAGCATCTGCGTTTGGTTCGCTGGCATCCTCATTCGTCAGACGTGGTACCGACAGAAGGTTCCAAGGCGGCCGGAGTTTCCAAGGTTGTCGAACATCTGGGCTTCAAACCTGAAAATGTCATGGTTTTTGGCGACGGACTCAATGATTTGGAATTGTTTGACTATGCCGGAATTGGCATTGCCATGGGCGTTTCCCATGAAGAACTGCGAAAAAGAGCAGATTATATTACAAAAACAGTAGAAGAAGACGGTATTTTTACCGCTTTAGAGGAGTTAGGTATGGTAGAAAAAGAATTACATTTTCCGCAAGTAGAACTTGCAGCAGCAGAAGGTCCAAAAGCGACTATCAAGACTAATCATGGGAACATGAAAATTCAGCTGTTTCCAGAACAGGCACCAAAAACAGTAGCCAACTTTATTGCCCTTGCTAAAGATGGATACTATGACGGTGTTATTTTCCACCGCATTATTCAGGACTTTATGATTCAGGGTGGCGATCCTACTGGTACCGGTATGGGCGGTCAGTCTATCTATGGTGAGAAATTTGAAGATGAGTTTTCACCTGAGCTTTACAATATTCGTGGGGCTCTTTCCATGGCAAATGCTGGGCCGAATACTAACGGCAGTCAATTTTTCATTGTTCAAAATAAAAATCTTCCTTATTCAGCTAAGGAATTAAGCCGCGGCGGCTGGCCTGAAGCTATCTCTGAAGTCTATGCCAGTCAGGGAGGAACACCGCATTTGGATCGGCGCCACACTGTCTTTGGTCAGCTTGTTGATGAAGCATCCTACCAAGTTTTGGACAAGATTGCAGCTGTTGAGACGGAGGCTATGGACAAGCCCGTGGAAGATGTTGTGATTGAGACAATTGAGGTAGAAGACTGATGAAAATCGGTGATAAATTAAAAGGCAAAATCACTGGGATTCAGCCTTATGGGGCTTTTGTTGAGCTGGAAAACGGAACGATTGGCCTGATTCATATCTCAGAAATTCGTCCGGGCTATATTGAAAATATCCATGATAGTGTAAAGATTGGCCAGCAAGTCTTGGTACAAGTTGTGGACTATGATGAATTTTCTGGGAAGTCCAGTCTGTCCATGCGAACCTTAGAAGAAGAAAAGCACCGCCTCCCTAGACGCCACCGCTTTTCAAATGACCGCTGTAAAATTGGTTTTGAGCCTTTAGGCAGACAGCTGCCTATCTGGATCAAAGAGGCAAAAAAATTCTTAAAAGAAGAAAAAGTTTAAAAAATATCCTGTTCCATAAGAGAACAGGATATTTTTGTTTTAGATAGACTTGCTATTCAATTCATAGCCGACTGCTAAGTTGAAACGGACTTGTTTTTCAAAAAATACTAAGCATCAAATTCATAGAGGGCAGTAGACAGGTAGCGTTCGCCGTTATCAGGTGCCAGAGCAAGGACTTTCTTGCCAGCTCCTAGTTTTTTCGCTACTTCAATAGCTGCGAAAATAGCAGCAGCAGATGAAATCCCCACTAAGAAGCCTTCCTGACCGCCAATATAGCGTCCGAATTCCAGTGCTTGATCAGAAGTTACACGGACAATCCCGTTGTAGGCTGTTGTATCCAAAGTCTCTGGAATGAATCCAGCTGAAAGCCCTTGGATTTTGTGAGGACCTGGCTTCTCACCAGAAAGGATAGCAGATTCGTCTGCTTCAACTGCGTAGGTTTGGATGTCCGGATTAACTTTTTTGAGGGCGTGAGATACACCGGAAATAGTTCCGCCAGTTCCGACACCGCCAACAAAAGCATCCAGTCCAGTTTCACCGAAAGCAGCAATAATTTCTGCTCCTGTTGTTCGTTCGTGGACCTCTGGATTAGCCGGGTTGTTAAACTGCAGCGGCAGCCAGCCATTTCGTTCTTGGGCGATTTCTTGTGCTTTTGCAATAGCACCTTTCATTCCCTCACTACCCGGAGTCAAGACTAACTCAGCACCATAAGCTTGGATAATCTTGCGCCGCTCCACACTCATGGTCTCTGGCATAACAATGACAACCTTATAGCCTTTGGCTGCTCCAACCCAAGAAAGACCAATACCAGTATTTCCGCTGGTTGCTTCAACAATGGTATCGCCGGACTTGATAAAGCCATCGCGTTCGGCCGCCTCAATCATGCTGAGAGCAATCCGATCTTTAACAGAAGAGCCAGGATTGAAAGCTTCTAACTTCACATAAACCTCAGCAGCTCCTTCTGGAACCAAGTTGTTCAATTTGACAATGGGGGTTTGCCCAATTAGTTCTGTAATGTTTTGATAAATACGTGACATAAAATACATACCTCAATATAATTTAATAGAATTAGTATAAAATGAAACAAGCGCTTTGTAAAATATAAAAAAGCTATGAGAGCCATAGCTTTTCTTTATGTCAAAACGTCAAGGGGACTTCTACTTGGCGCAGTCCTTGATCCATCATCTCCAATTTGCCCTTAAAAAACTCAGTCAGTTTATCTTTGAGCAGTTCTCTTTCACCTTTGTCAACGAAAAGAAGAGAGGAGACAGTATCTGTAAATTCAGTATCGTATTCAGCAAGATTTTCTGCCTTGAGAAAATTTGCAAAATCCTGATATTGGCTGTAAGACAGTTTTAGGCGCAAGCCAGCCTGTTCTTTTATCTCAACCAGTCCAATCTCCTTAATAGCCATAGTAACACTGCCGGCATAAGCTCGAATCAGACCGCCGGCTCCTAGTTTAATACCGCCAAAATAGCGAGTAACCACAACGCAAAGATTGGTCAATTCGTGCTTCTCTAAGACTCCCAGCATAGGAACTCCGGCTGTTCCGCTGGGCTCCCCATCATCACTGGTCCGCTTAATATCGCTCTTTTCTCCAATGATAAAAGCAGAGCAGTTATGAGTGGCCTTGTAATGTTCTTTTTTTATAGCAGCGATAAAAGCGCGAGCCTCTTCCTCGGAGTAAACTCTTTTCACATGGCAGATAAAGCGGGATTTTTTAATTTCCTCTTGAACCATGCCATCTTCCTTAATTGTCTTAAATTCCATAACTATATTTTACAAAAAAAGATGAATTTTGCCAAAAAATTACGAATATATAAGTATGTTAGAGTTACAAGATTGTTTAGGACGGATATTTACAGAAAATCAGTTAGAGACTAGCTTGCGAGCAAAAGCAAAAGCAATTCCCAGTATCCGAGAAGAAAAAGGCAAGCTCCGCTGCGGACGCTGCAACAGCTTGATTGAACGAGAAAATCAGCTACCTGTTGGAGCTTATTATTGTAGAGAATGCTTAATCTTGGGTCGGGTACGGAGTGACCAAAAACTCTACTATTTTCCTCAAGAGGATTTTCCTAAAAATCAGGTGCTTAAATGGCAGGGGCAACTGACAGAGTTTCAGGAGAAGGTCTCCAAAGGCTTACTTGATGCGCTAGAGAAAAGGCAGAATACGTTAGTGCATGCTGTTACTGGCGCTGGAAAAACAGAAATGATTTACCAAGTGCTTGCAAGAGTTATTGATAGAGGTGGTTCTGTTTGCTTGGCCAGTCCGCGGATTGATGTTTGTTTAGAGCTTTATCGGCGCCTTATAGAAGACTTTTCTTGTGAAATAGCCCTTCTGCATGGGGAGTCAGAAGCTTATTTTCGCAGTCCCTTGGTAATCGCTACCACTCACCAGCTATTAAAATTTTATCAAGCTTTTGATTTGCTGATTGTGGATGAGGTAGACGCCTTTCCTTATGTGGATAATCCCATGCTGTATCACGCTGTAGAGCGTTCAGTTAAAGAGGATGATACAACTATTTTTCTGACAGCCACTTCCACGGATGAACTGGATAAAAGAGTTCAAAAGGGTGAGCTGAAACGCCTGAGTCTTCCCAGAAGATTTCATGGTAATCCCTTGACCATCCCTCAGAAAGTTTGGTTATCCGATTTTCAAAAACATCTTCAGAAGAAGAAAATAGCACCTAAACTTTTGAACTATATAGAAAAACAGAGAAAGACTCAATTTCCTCTCTTGATATTTGCTGCAGAAATTCAAAGAGGAGAGGATTTTGCTCAGGCTTTGCATATTGCTCTGCCGGATGAAAAGCTGGCTTTTGTCGCCTCCACAACAGAAAATCGTCTAGAGATTGTCGAGCAGTTTCGTCGCAAGGAGATCACTATTTTGGTGACAACGACTATCTTAGAGCGTGGAGTAACCTTTCCTGGTGTAGATGTTTTTGTCTTGGAAGCCAATCGTCGCCTGTTCAGTCGTAGTGCTCTGGTTCAGATTTCAGGCCGAGTTGGCCGTAGTATGGATAGACCGACTGGACAGTTGCTATTTTTTCATGATGGGACTACCCTTGCTATGGAAAAGGCAATTCGGGAAATGAGAGATATGAATAAGGAGGCGGGATTATGACAGAGTGTCTTTTATGTAAGGAGCAAATTAAGGAGAAAGGCAGTTTTTTACGGCTTTTTCTATTAAAAGAAGAAGGACCAAGCTGCTGCTCCACTTGTTATCAAAATTTTGAACGCATATCTGAAGAGCATTGCCCACGCTGTTTTCGAAACGGGCAATCAGATTTATGTGCAGATTGCCAAAAATGGGAGAAAGAGGGGAATCAAGTCCAGCATCAGTCACTATTTACCTATAATGAAGCAATGAAGGAATATTTCAGTCAATACAAGTTTCAGGGAGACTATGTATTGCGCTTTGTATTTGCAAAAGCAGCTAAAAAAGCAGTCAAAATGTTTAGAGAGCATACCATTGTTCCGATTCCAGTCAGTATCGAAAAATTTCAAGTGAGAGGTTTTAATCAAGTGCAGGGGATTTTAGATGCTGCAAACTTGTCATACAGAGATATCTTAGAGAAAAAAGACACCCTAGCACAGTCGAGCAAGACACGTGAGGAGCGTCTGCAGACGCAGCAGGCTTTTAAAATTAAGAGTGGAGTTGATTTGCCAGATAAAATTTTGCTGGTTGATGATATCTATACGACTGGAAAAACCTTGCAATTAGCCAAGCAAATCTTGCTGGAAGCAGGAGTGAAAGAAATTTTGACATTTTCAATCGCAAGATAAGAAAAAATTTGCAAAAAAGGAATGAAAGCGTTATAATGATATTATAAATAAAACATTTATGTTTAGAAAGAAGGTACTTATATGCTTAAATATAGTATCCGTGGTGAAAACCTAGAAGTAACAGACGCTCTCCGTGACTACGTAGTTTCTAAACTTGAGAAGATTGAGAAGTATTTCCAAGCAGAGCAAGAACTTGATGCGCGTGTGAACCTCAAGATTTACCGTGAAAAGACTGCGAAAGTGGAAGTGACAATTCCGCTAGGCTCCATCACTCTTCGTGCAGAAGATATCTCTCAGGACATGTATGGATCAATTGATTTGGTCACAGATAAGATTGAGCGCCAAATCCGCAAAAATAAAACCAAGATTGAAAGAAAGAATCGCAATAAAGTTGCTACAAGCCAGCTTTTCACAGATTCCTTTGCTGAAGAAGCAGAAGAAGTTCCGTCAAAAGTTGTTCGTTCAAAACACATCGATTTGAAGCCAATGGACTTGGAAGAAGCGATTCTGCAGATGGATTTATTGGGACATGATTTCTTCATATATTCTGACGCTGAGGACAGCAGCACAAATGTTATATACCGTCGTGAGGATGGAGATATTGGCCTGTTAGAAGTCAAATAAATAATCTAAAAAGGTTGAGAGCAGTTTTCTCAACCTTTTTAGTTTTAGAAAGCTATACTCTCAGGTGACATAAACAAGCCCCTACTTACAAAGATTTAACTTCATACTTAGTTAAAAAAATAAAACTTTTAAAAAAATTGGAAAAAGGTATTGACAGTTGGTAGGTATAGGTGATATACTAATATAGTTGTCGCGAAAGACAAAGCCCTTTGAAAACTGAACAAGACGAACCAAGTGCAGGGTGACATAGAGATATGTAACCTGTC
>NZ_JAKZJI010000008.1:0-101613 GCF_031142805.1 Streptococcus sp. IsoGale022
AATTTTTCTAGAATTTTTTATTTATCAGAGGCTAGCCTCTATTAAAGAGAGGGAAGATAAGCTTCCTCACCTAGTTGACGTGCTATTAAACCAGCTCTCGCCAGCTGAAGTAAACTCTCTGTGAATTCATAAATATGCTCTCTTTCGCTTGTGGTCAACTCTTTTTTAGAAAATTTTCTTCTTAAAGCTTTGTAATCTCGACCTTCCTGTTGAAAGAAAGGAGCATCTTGTAAATAGGCTTTTACATTCTCCAAGTTTTCTAAAATACCAAGATGAAAAGCGGCAGAAGCAAAAGTTTTATCAAAAGGCTGGGTGCAGACGCTCCGAAACTCTACTGTCCCCCGTGTCGTCAAATCTTGATACTGATAACTTCTGTGATTCTTGAAGTCCGCTTCCCTTGGAGTCAAGTTTGCTTTTTCACCTGAAAGGCTATAAGCCTCAATAGTTTTCTGACTCATGTATTCATTAGCAGCTATCGGATAGAAATAGTAGGATTTACCTTCTCGTTCGGCAGTAAAAAGTGCTGATCTATCAAGATAAGCAAAAAATTCATCTTCAGTTTGAAAATCTTTTGAATTCACACCCGCATTTTCCTGTAAAATGCCATGCATCGATTGCTCCCAGAAAATATCCCGAGCTATTTTTGTATCCCAAGAAGAATCTGAAAACTCTGAATTGGCAAATAGGTAGGCTTTAGCAGCTTCAATTTGATTGAAGACATTGATAACAGTTAAATAATTTTCTCTTGAGACATCCAACTGAACTTGACTCCCACAAATAAAAGCTCCATATTCCGGATAATTGTGCAGACCATCCATGTTCTTTCCCATAGCTAAATACTGCATCAACATTTCATATCTTGGATACTTAACTGGACTATTATCATTTTCAGCCCAGAAAGGATGAATACCTTCACCTTGAATTTCATGATGTTCTTCACGTAGAATTGGCTGAATAATGTCTAGATAGTTCTTAAAACGCTCTTCAACTTCTTGAATTCTGCTAGCCTTGGCAAAAGCAAATTCCAAAGTATTGTAAGAAACCTCAAAAAGAATTCTGTCTTCATTTTTAGTAGATTTCAGTTGGATAGGATTTCCATCTCTATCGAATCGTTCTGCCTCAAAATCATACTCTTCCAACAGACGTTTCAAGAGATTTTTTGCAACATTTGTATCAGTCGCTCCGCACTGGCTATTGACAATAGGAAATTCTAACTCAATGCCAACGTAGACAGTTGGATTTTCTTTAATATTCTTTAAATAGCGTTCTTTTAAAATTTGGATTGAATCAATCATTTCCATTTCCTATAAATTTTTGATAGTGTTAGAGTATTATAACAAAATTTTAGATATTTTCCTAGCTTCATACAAAAACGCCTGCTTACGAAATTGTTTTTGTCTTAAAAGCAATTTCGTAAACAAGCGTCTACCTATTATCAACTATATGATGAGTGTTCCCGCTAGGAAAAAATCCTAGCGGTAGACCAGAGCTAGACTAAGAATAGAAGTTCTATTCCATCATCATAACACTCAACAAAGATTGATGATCTTATACTAATTCGATGATTGCCATTGGCGCAGCATCTCCGCGGCGCGGTTCAGTTTTCAGGATACGAGTATATCCACCGTTGCGCTCTGCATAGCGTGGTGCAATCTCAGAGAACAATTTTTGAAGAGCAGTAGTTGTAGTATACTTTTCTGTTTCTTCATCATAGTTTTCTGATGCGATTTCATTGCGTACAAAAACTGCTGCTTGACGACGAGCGTGCAAGTCTCCACGTTTGCCCAATGTAATCATTTTTTCAACTGTTTTACGGATTTCTTTAGCACGAGCTTCAGTTGTCACGATTGATTCGTTGATCAGCAAATCAGTAGTCAAATCGCGAAGCATTGCTTTACGTTGTGAGCTAGTGCGTCCTAGTTTACGGTAAGCCATGTATTCCTCCTTTATTTATCGTTTTTTAACCCCAGACCGAGATCAGCAAGTTTAACTTTTACTTCTTCCAGACTCTTGCGTCCCAAGTTACGAACTTTCATCATTTCTGGCTCAGATTTTTCTGTCAAATCAAATACAGTATTGATACCTGCACGTTTCAAACAGTTGTATGAGCGAACTGACAAATCTAATTCTTCGATGGTCCGTTCCAAAATGCGGTCATCAGAAGTCTTTTCTGCTTCCTTCATAACGTCTGCAGCGATAGCTACTTCTGTCAGGTTAGTGAAGAGATTCAAATGTTCCGTAAGGATGCGGGCTGAAAGTCCCAAAGCATCTTCTGGAATAATTGTTCCATTCGTTAAAATTTCAAGGGTTAGTTTGTCAAAACCATCGTTGCTACCAACACGAGCTGGCTCAACCTGGTAATTAACTTTTGTCACTGGCGTATAGATAGAATCCACCGCAAGTGTTCCCACTGGTGCATCATCTTTCTTATTTTCATCTGCAGGCACATAACCACGACCGCTGTTGACAGTCATTGTTGCTTTAAAGCTTGCACCTTCTCCGATTGTAAAGAGATAATGATCAGGGTTTATAATTTCAATGTCACTGTCTGTTAAAATGTCTCCGGCAGTCACTTCTGCTGGTCCTTCAACATCCAGTTCAATAATCTTTTCGTCTTGGACGTAAGATTTTACAGCAATCCCTTTGACGTTCAAAATGATTTGCATCACGTCTTCACGGACACCGGAAATTGTATCAAACTCGTGCAAAACACCTTCAATATTAATTGAAGTGACAGCCGCACCTGGAAGTGAAGCTAAAAGCACACGGCGAAGAGAATTTCCCAGTGTTGTACCATAGCCACGCTCAAGCGGCTCTACTACAAACTTGCCATAATCTTTATTTTCATCAATTTTTGTTATATTTGGTTTTTCAAACTCAATCATTTGCTATACTCCCTCTTAAACGAAAAGCAGTGTAACGGTTGGTGATTATACACGGCGACGTTTTGGAGGACGAGCACCATTGTGTGGTACAGGAGTCACATCACGAATAGCTGTTACTTCAAGACCAGCGGCAGCAAGAGCACGAATAGCAGACTCACGACCAGAACCTGGACCTTTTACAGTAACTTCAACTGATTTCAGACCGTGTTCCTGTGCAGATTTAGCAGCTGCTTCAGATGCCATTTGGGCAGCAAATGGTGTAGATTTACGAGAACCTTTAAATCCAAGAGCTCCAGCAGATGACCAAGCAATCGCGTTACCATGCACATCAGTAATCATAACAATAGTGTTATTAAATGTAGCGTGAATATGAGCAATACCGGATTCGATATTTTTCTTCACACGACGTTTACGTGTTGGTTTAGCCAAGACTTTTTACCTCCTTATATTATTTTTTCTTACCTGCAATCGCAACAGCTTTACCTTTACGAGTGCGGGCGTTATTTTTAGTGTTTTGTCCACGGACAGGAAGTCCACGACGGTGACGGATTCCACGGTATGAACCGATTTCCATCAAACGTTTGATGTTCAAGTTTACTTCACGACGAAGGTCACCTTCAACTTTAATCGCATCTACTTCACGACGGATAGCGTCTTCTTGTTCGATTGTAAGATCTTTTACACGAATATCTTCTGAAACTCCAGCAGCTGCCAAGATTTTCTTAGAAGTTGGAAGTCCGATACCGTACACATAAGTCAGCGAAACGACTACACGTTTGTCATTTGGAATGTCAACTCCAGCAATACGAGCCATTTTTTCTCCTTTCTATCTTATCCTTGACGTTGTTTGTGTTTTGGATTTGCTGGGCAAATTACCATAACACGACCATTACGACGAATAACTTTGCAGTATTCGCAAATTGGTTTGACCGATGGTCTTACTTTCATTTTTTCCCTCCAAGTTTTTCGATTATTTAAAGCGGTATGTGATCCGTCCACGTGTCAAATCATAAGGACTCATTTCTACAGTCACACGGTCTCCCGCTAAAATACGAATATAGTTTTTACGAATTTTACCAGAAACTGTTGCTAAAATCTGATGTCCATTTTCAAGTTCAACCGTAAACATTGCATTAGGCATTGTATCAACTACCTTGCCTTCAACCTCAATCACATCGTCTTTTGCCACGCAAAAGTACCTCCATAAATTTCGATTTGATCCCTCTGAGCACAGAGGTAACAATTATAAGTCAGACTAATTCATTGTATCACTACTTGTCAAATATTGCAAGCATGAAAAACGCTTTTATTTCATATTTGTCAAGACTTTTTCGATAGCTGAGAAGACATCATTAATATCTTGATTTCCTTGAATATCATGGACCAGACCTTTGCTGCGATAGTAATCAATGATTGGCTGACCCTGAGCGATATTGACATCCAAACGACGTTTAACTGTCTCAGGCTTGTCATCTTCGCGTTGGTAATAATCTTCTTCCTTGTAGTTTGCTGGCGGATTGAAGACCTTGTGGAAGGTTTCTCCTGTTTGACGATGGATAATCCGACCACTCAAACGCTCCAAGAGACAGTCTGGGTTCACTTCGATATTGATTACACCTTCAAGTTCGATACCTAGTTCAGCCAATGTTTTGTCCAAGGCATGTGCTTGCTCAATCGTACGTGGGTAACCATCCAAGAGGAAGCCTGTTTGCTTAATATCGTCTTGACTCAAACGCTCTTTGACAATACCGTTTGTCACTTGGTCTGGCACCAACTCGCCCTTGTCAATATAGGACTTGGCTAAGACGCCCATCTCTGTTTGGTTAGCAATCGCCGCGCGGAACATATCTCCAGTTGAAATATGTGCAACATTGAAATGCTCAACGATTTTAGCAGCTTGAGTTCCTTTACCAGCACCTGGTAAGCCCATAATCAAAAGATTCATGATTGGTCTCCTTTTTTGTTTTTAAAGCAATCTATTAAACCGATTAATAAACTCGTTTAAAAACAAAATAGAAGGGGGTGAGTCTACTCTGTCCCCTTTTATTTTGTTTATTTTCGGTTCAAGAAAGGTTATCTGAACAAACTTCTCATTAGAAAAGCAATTCAAAAGTTCCCTTACTCTGATGTATCCATAAAGCCGACATACTTTCTCTTCAGCAGGTAGCCTTCTAGCTGTTTCATTCCCTCAATACCGGTTGAGATGATGATCAAGAGACTGGTTCCTCCAAGAGCAACGGCATCTGTCAATCCAAATACATCTTTAGCCAAAATAGGCAGGATAGAAATGAAACCTAAGAAGAGAGATCCAACTGTTGCCAAACGACGCAGCAGCTTAGACATGTAGTCTTCTGTTCCTTTACCAGGACGAACACCTGGAATGTAGGCTCCGCTCTTTTGCAGATTTTCTGCTGTCTTCTCTGGATTAATCTGTACAAAAGTATAGAAGAATGTAAAGAGGACAATCAGGAAGGCGTACATGAACATACCACTAATGGTCGTTGTTGCCAAAAGTGACTGAGCTGTCTTAACCCAATCTGCGTCATAGCCCAAGGCGCTGACAACTTGGAAAATCGCTGCCGGTGCAGCTGTAATCGAGCTGGCAAAGATTACTGGAATAACCCCAGCTGGATTGACTTTCAGTGGCAGATAGGAGCTAGAAGGTGCACCCTTCGCTACTTTCGTATACTGAACTGGAATTTTATATTCAGCCTGCTGTACAAAGGTTGTAAAGTAAATGATAAGCAGGACTGCTACAATCAGAATTCCTACAAAAATGAAAGATGAAGTCAAACGATCACTAGGAATATTGACAAAGTAATCTTCATAAATACCTTTAATCATATCAGGGATAGCTGAAACAATACCAGCAAAGATAATCATGGAAACACCATTCCCATAACCCTTATCTGTGATTTGTTCTCCTAGCCAGGTCACAATCATAGAACCTGTTGCTAGAAGAACGCAAATCAAAGCGTAGGTCTGAACATTAGGATTGGCAACCAGATTAGCTCTTGAGAGAGTATCAAAACCAGCGGTAATCCCAATTGCCTGCACAAAGGCTAAAACCAGGGCAATATAACGGGTCGCTTGATTCAGCTTTCTACGTCCTACTTCCCCTTGCTTGCCCCACTCTACAAACTTCGGAAGCAAGTCCATCTGCAGCAACTGAACAACGATAGAAGCTGTGATGTAAGGACTGACTCCAAGTGCAAAGACAGAGAAGTTGCGCATGGCATTACCAGAGACCAAGCTCAGCATATTCAAGAATGGCAAATCATTCAAATTGCTTAAGGCTTCGGCATTAATCCCCGGAACCGTTATGGTTGTACCGATACGGAAAACTAAGATGATAAAAATCGTGAACAAAATCTTAGACCGTACCTGTTTGATTTTAAATGCGTCTTTTAATAGTTTGAAAAACATAGGTCACCTCGCTTAGATGACTTCCACTGAACCACCTTTAGCAGTGATAGCTTCTTCAGCTGATTTAGAGAATTTAGCTGCCTTAACAGTCAATTTCTTTGTCAATTCTCCGTTACCAAGAATCTTGATACCTGATTTTTCAGCTTTTACAATACCTGCTTCGATGAGAACAACTGGTGTTACTTCAGCGCCATCTTCAAAGGCGTTCAGTTGGTCAAGGTTAACAATCGCATATTCTTTGCGGTTGATGTTTAGGAAGCCACGTTTTGGAAGACGACGGAACAATGGAGTTTGCCCACCTTCAAAACCAAGGCGAACTCCGCCACCGCTACGAGCTTTTTGACCTTTTTGACCACGACCAGATGTTTTACCGTTACCAGATGATGTACCACGACCAACACGGTTGCGGACTTTACGAGAACCTGCAGCAGGTTGTAATTCATGAAGTTTCATTATATTATTTCTCCTCTTTTGTAAAATGCTAGCGCTCATATAGGAGAAAAGGTGTCTCCTATATAAACTCGCCTATACATATATTTAGTTTTAGGGGCTGAGAAAATCCCATCCCCTAATTTATTTTAAATTTAAAGTTGTTAAACCAGCAAAGCTTATTTAACTTCTTCAACAGTTACCAAGTGTGATACTGCAGTAATCATACCGCGTACTGCTGGGTTATCTTCTTTGATAACTGAGCTGTTCAATTTGCCAAGTCCAAGTGCTACAACAGTTTTACGTTGTGACGGGATGCGTCCGATTGGAGACTTAGTCAAAGTAATTTTAATTTGAGCCATGTTATCCCCTTTCTTATGCCAAGTCAGAAACTGAAATACCACGAAGGGCAGCAACTTCTTCAGCGCGTTTTAATTGTTTCAAACCTTCAACAGTTGCGCGAACGATGTTGATTGGAGTGTTAGAGCCAAGAGATTTAGATGTAACATCTGCTACACCTGCCAACTCGATGACGGCACGAACCGCACCACCGGCAGCAACTCCAGAACCCTCAACAGCTGGCTTAAGCAATACTTTAGCTCCGCCAAATTCTGAAAGAACTTCGTGAGGAATTGTTGTGCCAACCATTGGTACTTCAATCAAATTCTTCTTCGCATCTTCAACTGCCTTGCGGATTGCTTCTGGTACTTCTTGAGCTTTACCAGTACCGAAGCCAACACGACCATTGCGATCACCAACAACTACAAGAGCTGCAAAACGAAGACGACGTCCACCTTTAACAACTTTTGTAACACGGTTGATGGCAACTAAACGTTCTTCAAGTTCAACTGCGTTGTCTTTAAATGCCATTTTCTAGTGTCCTCCTCTTAGAATTTCAATCCGTTTTCACGAGCTGCATCAGCCAAAGCTTTTACACGTCCGTGATAGAGATATCCACCGCGGTCGAAGACGACTTCAGAAATACCTTTAGCAACTGCACGTTCAGCAACGAGCTTACCAACAACAACGGCTTGTTCTGTTTTAGTTCCTTTTGAAACTTCTTTGTCAAGAGTTGAAGCGCTTGCGAGCGTTACACCCGCTACGTCATCAATCACTTGAGCGTAGATGCCTGTATTAGAACGGAATACGTTCAAACGTGGGCGATCAGCAGTTCCAGAGAGTTTTCCGCGAACGCGACGGTGACGTTTTTGGCGGATTTTATTTTTATCTGGTTTCGTAATCACAATTTTCACCTCTTAATTTTAATCTTGTGCTTATGCACAACCTTGGGAAACAGCTTGTTTGGCTGAAAAAATCAGCCAGACAAGATTATTTACCAGTTTTACCTTCTTTACGGCGAACGAATTCACCAACGTAGCGGATACCTTTACCTTTGTATGGCTCTGGAGCACGCAGACTACGTACGTAAGCTGCTGTTTGTCCAACTACTTCTTTTGAAATTCCGCTGATAACGATAGTCGTTGGGTTTGGAAGTTCAAAAGTGATGCCTTCTGGTGCTTCTACTTCGTCTGGATGAGATTTACCAACTGAAAGCACAAGCTTTTTGCCTTGAAGTTGAGCACGGTAACCAACCCCACGCATTTCAAGTTCTTTCTTGAATCCTTCTGATACACCAACAACCATGTTGTTCAAAAGGGCACGAGTAGTTCCGTGGATTGTTTTCATTTCTTTTGAATCGTTTGGACGGTGAAGAGTAACTTCAGTTCCTTCCACACGGATTTCAATATCTTTTGAGAACTCACGAGTCAGTTCTCCTTTAGGTCCTTTTACAGTTACAACGTTGTCTTTGTTGCTAAGTTCAACACCAGCAGGCAACACGATAACTTTATTACCAATACGTGACATGTATATATTCTCCTGTTAGATTGTCAGGCCGCAAGCGACCAGTTTTCACGGGGTTTAAATCGATTTCTCAATTTAAAGGAAAATTTAGGTTTCAATTTCAAAGTGAATCTAGGCATCGTCTCGCAGGCATAACTTGGGTTAGGCAAGAGACGATAACGAAGAGTCACAAATAAATTGGGAGCTAAATATTACCAAACGTAAGCGATAACTTCCCCACCAACATTCTTTTGGCGTGCTTCTTTGTCAGTCAGCAAGCCTTCAGATGTTGAAAGGATAGCAATTCCAAGTCCGTTCAGAACTTTTGGAAGATCTTCGCGTTTCTTGTAAACACGCAGACCTGGTTTTGAAATACGTTTCAAACCAGTGATAACTTTTTCACCATTTTGTCCGTATTTAAGGAATACACGGATGATGCCTTGTTTGTCATCTTCGATGATTTCAACGTTTTTTACAAAACCTTCACGCTTCAGGATTTCAGCAATCCCTTTTTTGATGTTTGATGCAGGCACTTCAAGCACTTCGTGGTTTGCTTGGTTAGCATTACGGATACGTGTCAGAAAGTCTGCAATTGGGTCAGTCATAACCATTTTATATTTCTCCTCTTACTAGTAGTTTGCAAGCTGCACTTGCTAGTTAATGATTGAGCTGGGCTCAGATAGTATTGATACATTCAAATAAGATAACTCTTATTTGAACACGAGCTACAACCTGGGCAAAAAAGATAAATTTGTTTTGGAGCATCGCTCCTTCACCAAATTTCCTATTTTTGCTGTGGTTGTTACGCTCTTTGTATCATGATATTACCAAGATGCTTTGGTAACGCCAGGGATTTGTCCTTTGTATGCTAATTCACGGAAGCAAACACGGCAAAGTTTAAACTTGCGGTAAACGGAATGTGGACGGCCACATTTTTCACAACGAGTATAAGCTTGCGTAGAGAACTTAGCTGGGCGTTTGTTCTTAGCAATCATTGATTTTTTAGCCATTTGTTTTACCTCCTATATTATTTTGCAAAAGGCATTCCAAGGCCTGTAAGCAATTCGCGTGACTCTTCGTCAGTGTTAGCAGTTGTTACGATAACGATGTCAAGACCGCGAGTCTTATCAACGTCATCAAAGTTGATTTCTGGGAAGATCAATTGTTCTTTCACACCAAGTGTGTAGTTTCCGCGTCCATCAAAAGATTTTGTTGGAACACCGTGGAAGTCACGAACACGTGGAAGAGAAACTGAAACCAATTTATCCAAGAATTCATACATACGTTCGCCACGAAGGGTTACTTTAGCACCAATCGCTACACCTTCACGAAGACGGAAGCCGGCGATTGATTTTTTAGCTTTAGTGATAAGTGGTTTTTGACCTGAGATAAGAGCCAATTCTTCAGCAGCTTTTTCAAGGTTTTTAGCGTTTGATACAGCGTCACCGACACCCATGTTCAAAACGATTTTATCCACTTTTGGCACAGCCATAACAGATGAGTAGTTGAACTTTTCAGTCAAAGCAGGAACTACTTCTTTAAGATATTTTTCTTTTAAACGATTTGCCATTATACTTCTCCTTTCCTTCGTGATTAGTCAAGCACTTCGCCTGATTTTTTATTGTAACGAACTTTTTTGCCGTCTACAAACTTGTAACCAACACGTCCTGCAACACCATTCTTGTCAAGCACTTGAACGTTTGACACATGGATTGGTGCTTCTTTTTCCACGATAGCACCTTGAGGGTTTTCGTTATTTGGCTTTTGGTGTTTCTTAACGATGTTTACACCTTCAACAACAACTTTGTTTACTTTTGGAAGAGCTGTAACAACAAGTGCTTCAACACCCTTGTCTTTACCAGCAATTACGCGAACTTTGTCGCCTTTTTTTACAAACATTTATTTCTCCTCTTAATTCTTACGCCCATAGGGCACCCTGACTTTTGCCAGGGGACTGTGTTTGTTAATTTTGATTAAAGTACTTCTGGAGCCAATGATACGATCTTCATGAAGCCGCCGTCACGCAATTCGCGAGCAACTGGGCCGAAGATACGAGTTCCGCGAGGAGTTTTGTCTTCACGGATGATGACTGCAGCGTTTTCGTCAAATTTGATGTATGAACCATCTTTACGACGAGCACCTGATTTAGTACGAACGATAACAGCTTTTACAACGTCACCTTTCTTAACCGCACCACCAGGAGTAGCTTGTTTTACAGACGCAACGATTACATCACCGATGTTAGCGAACTTACGTCCTGAGCCACCAAGAACTTTGATTGTCAAGATTTCGCGAGCGCCGCTGTTGTCGGCAACTTTCAAACGAGTTTCTGTTTGAATCATTTAAGTTTTCTCCTTTCTGGTTTGATTAGATGATAACCGCTTCTTCAACGACTTCTACAAGACGGAAGCGTTTTGTAGCTGAAAGCGGACGAGTTTCCATGATACGAACGATATCGCCTTCTTTGGCAACATTGTTTTCGTCATGTGCTTTGTACTTCTTAGAGTAGTTAATACGTTTACCATAGACTGGGTGGTTACGTTTAGTTTCAACTACAACTGTGATTGTTTTGTCCATTTTGTCAGAAACAACGCGTCCGACAAGAACTTTACGATTATTGCGTTCCATTGAAATTCTCCTTCCCTAGTCTATTATTTAACTTCTGATTGAACAGTTTTGATACGAGCGATTTGTTTTTTCACTTCTTTCAGGCGAGCTGTCTGCTCCAATTGGCCAGCAGCTGCTTGGAAACGAAGATCAAACAATTCTTTCTTCAATTCATTTTCACGCTTCGCGAGTTCTTCTTGAGAAAGACCACGAAGTTCTTTAACAAATTCTTTTACTTCATTAAGTTTCATGCCTTCTCCTTATTCTGCTTCACGTTTTACGAATTTACATTTAACTGGAAGTTTGTGGCTTGCAAGGCGAAGCGCTTCGCGAGCGATTTCTTCTGAAACGCCAGCAACTTCAAACATTACTTTGCCACGCTTAACTGGTGCAACCCAACCTTCTGGAGCACCTTTACCAGATCCCATCCGTACACCGATAGCTTTTGCAGTGTATGATTTGTGTGGGAAGATTTTAATCCAAACTTTACCACCACGTTTCATGTAACGAGTCATAGCGATACGGGCAGCTTCGATTTGGCGGTTAGTGATCCAGTGGCTAGTAGTTGCTTGAAGACCGTATTCTCCAAATGCTACTTCTTTTCCGCCTTTAGCTTCACCGCGCATTTTTCCACGGAATTCGCGACGGTGTTTAACACGTTTAGGTACTAACATTGGTTATTTACCTCCTTTAGTGTTTTTACGAGCTGGAAGGACTTCTCCACGGTAGATCCAGACTTTAACACCCAGTTTACCGTAAGTAGTATCAGCTTCTTCCCAAGCGTAATCGATATCCGCACGAAGAGTGTGAAGCGGAACAGTTCCCTCAGAGTAACCTTCGCTGCGGGCAATATCTGCACCGTTCAAACGACCTGATACTTGAGTTTTGATTCCTTTAGCTCCTGCACGCATTGTACGTTGGATAGCTTGTTTTTGAGCACGACGGAAAGCAACACGCTGCTCAAGCTGGCGAGCAATTCCTTCACCAACCAGATGCGCATCCAAGTCAGGACGCTTGATTTCGATGATGTTGATGTGGACTTGTTTTCCAGTCAATTTGTTGAGTTTTGCACGAAGTGCATCAACGTTTGCTCCACCTTTACCGATAACCATACCTGGCTTAGCAGTGTGAAGAGAAACGTTTACTTTGTTTACTGCGCGTTCGATTTCAATAGTTGAAATCGCTGCGTCAGCCAATTCTTTTTGAACGAATTTACGGATTGCAAGATCTTCATGAAGGTAATCCGCGTATTCTTTTTCAGCATACCATTTGGCATCCCAATCACGGATGATGCCGACACGCATACCAATTGGATGTACTTTTTGACCCACGATGTTACCTCCTTATTTTTCTGCAACGACCACAGTGATGTGGCTTGTGCGTTTATTGATTGGTGAAGCTGAACCTTTAGCGCGCGGACGGAAACGTTTCATAGTTGGTCCTTCGTTTGCGAAAGCTTCAGATACTACCAAGTTTGCTTTTTCCAAACCAAAGTTGTTTTCAGCATTAGCGATTGCAGAGTTCAAAACTTTTTCGATAATGCCAGCAGCTTTGTTTGGAGTGAATTTCAAGATTGCGATTGCGTCAGCGACGTTTTTACCACGAATATTGTCAAGAACCAGACGAGATTTACGAGGTGAAACACGCACTGTACGAGCCATTGCTTTAGCTGAAGTAATTTCTGCCATTTATGTTCTCCTTATTTTCTACGTGTTTTCTTGTCGTCTGCAGCATGACCCTTGTAAGTACGAGTTGGTGCAAATTCACCAAGCTTGTGACCTACCATGTCTTCCTGGATGTAAACAGGCACGTGTTTACGTCCGTCATAAACTGCGATTGTGTAACCAATGAAACTTGGGAAGATCGTTGAACGACGTGACCAAGTTTTGATGACTTTTTTCTTTTCGTCGTTAGCTTGAGCTTCAACTTTCTTCATCAAATGCTCATCGACGAAAGGTCCTTTTTTAAGACTGCGTCCCATTTTATATTTTCTCCTTTAAATAAGTACCACAGCGGCCTGCGCTGACTAAGCAGCGCTACCGAGCTGGCGGATAGATTGTTTTAAATTATTTCTCGTTGCGACGACGAACGATAAGTTTGTCAGATTTCGCTTTTTTGTTACGAGTTTTAAGTCCAAGGGCAGGTTTGCCCCATGGAGTAGATGGTGCTTTACGACCAACTGGTGCTTTACCTTCACCACCACCGTGTGGGTGATCGTTAGGGTTCATTACAGAACCACGAACTGTTGGGCGGATACCTTTCCAACGGCTACGTCCTGCTTTACCAAGGTTTACAAGTCCATGTTGTTCGTTTCCGACAACACCAACTGTAGCGCGGCAAGTACCAAGAATCATACGAACTTCGCCTGATTGAAGACGAACAAGAGTGTACTTACCTTCTTGACCCAATACTTGAGCAGAAGCTCCAGCAGCACGAACCAATTCTCCGCCGCGGCCTGGCTTCAACTCAATGTTGTGCACCAAAGTACCAACTGGGATGTTTGCAAGCGGAAGAGCGTTTCCGACTTTGATATCTGCTTCAGGACCTGAAACGATACGTTGACCAACTTCAAGACCTTTAGGAGCGATGATATAAGCTTTCACACCGTCAGTGTAGTGAACCAAAGCGATGTTTGCTGAACGATTTGGATCATACTCAATTGTTTTTACAACTGCTTCAACAGCGTCTTTGTTACGCTTGAAGTCAATCAAACGGTAGTGACGCTTGTGGCCGCCACCTTGGTGACGAACAGTGATGCGACCGTTGTTATTACGACCAGCCTTGCTCTTCAAAGAAACAAGCAAAGATTTTTCTGGAGTGCTGGTAGTGATTTCAGCGAAATCCAAAGAAGTCATATTACGGCGACCGTTTGTTGTTGGTTTATAAACACGAATTCCCACGATATTTCCTCCTTAGATTATTCTTCTTCTGCACCGAACAACTCGATTGCTTTAGAATCAGCTGTCAGTGTTACGATAGCTTTTTTAGTTTTGTTTGTAAAACCAGTGTAGCGTCCAACGCGTTTTGCTTTTGGTTTTACATTGATAGTGTTAACGTTAGCAACCTTAACTCCTTCAAAAGCAGCTTCAACAGCTTGCTTGATCAAGAGCTTGTGAGCGCGAGTGTCCACTTCAAATACGTATTTGCCTGCTTCGTACTGAGCCATTGACCCTTCAGTGATAACAGGTTTTTTGATTACGTCGTACAAATTCATTATGCAAGAACCTCCTCAATTTTAGAGATAGCTGCCTGAGTAACCAGAAGTTTATCGCTGTTTACGATGTCCAGAACGCTTGCAGTTGTTGCAGTTGCAACTTTCACGTTTGGAAGGTTGCGAGCTGAAAGTGCAGCGAATTCATTTCCTTCTTCAAGGATAACAAGAACTTTTGTATCAACGCTCAGTGCAGCAAGCACTTTTGCAAACTCAGCAGTTTTTGGAGCTGTAAATGAAAGGCTGTCTACAGCTACGAATTTGTTTTCAGCAACTTTTTCAGAGTAAACTGATTTCAATGCTAATCTACGAACTTTACGTGGAAGTTTGTAAGCATATGAACGAGGAGTTGGACCGAATACGATACCACCACCACGCCATTGTGGAGAGCGGATAGAACCTTGACGAGCACGTCCAGTTCCTTTTTGACGCCATGGTTTGCGTCCGCCGCCTGATACTGCAGAACGGTTTTTAACAGCGTGAGTTCCTTGACGAAGGCTAGCGCGTTGGCTGATGATAACATCAAAGACAACTGATTCATTTGGCTCAATACCAAAGACCGCATCGTTTAGAACTACTTCACCAGCTTCTTTACCAGTTTGGTCAAATAATTTTACGTTTGCCATTGTGACTGATTTCCCCTTTCTTTATTATTTACCAGCTTTAACTGCTGACTTGATAGTGATAAGAGATTTCTTAGCACCTGGTACGTTACCTTTAATCAGGATAACGTTCTTCTCTGGAACAACCTGTACGATTTCAAGGTTTTGAATCGTTACACGGTTACCACCCATACGTCCTGCCAAGCGTTTGTTTTTGAACACGCGGTTTGGCGCAACTGGTCCCATTGAACCAGGACGACGATGGTAACGTGAACCGTGAGCCATTGGACCACGAGATTGGCCGTGGCGTTTGATAACACCTTGGAAACCTTTACCTTTTGAAGTTCCTGTTACATCAACAACATCACCAGCTTCGAATGTATCGACAGTGATTTCTGCTCCTACTTCCAAGCCTTCAATGTTTTTGAATTCACGAATGAAGCGCTTAGGAGCTGTGTTAGCTTTCGCTACATGGCCTTTGGCAGGTTTGTTGCTCAATACGTCACGAAGGTCATCAAAACCAACTTGAACTGCGTTGTAACCATCTGTTTCAACTGTTTTAACTTGAAGAACAACGTTTGGAGCTGCTTCAACAACAGTTACAGGGATTAATTCGCCAGCTTCAGTGAAGATTTGAGTCATTCCCACTTTTTTCCCTAAGATTCCTTTTGTCATGAGAAAATGTTTCCTTTTCTATAATTTTTTCAAAAAGTTTTTAACGAGCGTTTTTTATGCTCTGGTTTAGATCAAACTTTAGATTAAAGTTTAATCTCTACGTTCACACCACTTGGAAGATCTAATTTCATCAAAGCGTCAACTGTTTTTTGAGTTGGGTTGATGATGTCAATCAAGCGTTTGTGAGTACGCATTTCAAATTGTTCGCGAGAGTCTTTGTATTTGTGAGTCGCACGAATGATTGTGTAGAGGCTACGCTCAGTTGGAAGTGGGATTGGACCCGCAACTTCAGCACCAGTACGAGTAGCAGTTTCTACGATTTTTGCAGCCGCTGTATCAAGTGTACGATGTTCGTAAGCTTTCAAACGGATGCGGATTTTTTTGTTTGCCATCTTTTTCTCCTTTTCGTCTATTTAAGATAATAGGCTAGCTCCACAAGAAAACCGACAGGTGATTGCGTGGCAATGCAACCGAGCGTGTCGCAACCTCTTGCATCAAAGCAACACACTGTATTTTTACAGCACCATAGTATCTTAACACAAAGAACCAGTCATTGCAAGGGATTTGAGTAATTTTTTAAAGATTTTTAGGATAATTTTTTATGAAAGTGTTTTCTAAACAATTTATAAGTCTTGTAAGTCATTATCTAGAAGAAAATTTAGACTTTTTCAACTATTTATTCGATTTTGTATTCAGAAAATACAAAATCTCACTGACGCACATCAGTGAGATAAAAAATGAAAATTTACCCTTGGCTACTTTGTTTTATAACAAGGGACTGTTCTTTTCAATGCGAAAGCTATTGCCCGACTGGCAGATGACAAGGTCTGCAGCTGCTAGATAGGGTTGATAAAAGTGCCTATATTGCTCTCGTCGAGCCAGATGCGTCTGCTCTATCCACTCTGGCCTGCGCTCTCGCACAGCCACATCCCGTGCCAAGCGTCGTTCTAACTCAGTCTGATCGTCCGTGTAAAAGCAAAGCGACAAATCAAACAAACTTTCAGGCAAAAAGGCAGCCGACATACCTTCTACTATTAAAATCGGCTTTCGAGCTGATAAACGCAAGCTAGACGACCAAGCTGTGCCAATGGTCAGAATATCCAGACCAGACTGCAAGGCGCAGATATCTCGCTCCAGACTCCCGAGTTCATGAACAGCTGGGAGACAGGCTGTGACTTTTTGATGAGGAAAATCTTTGGAACTGAGCAAATCTCGATACTCCCCAGTAATTACATAAGGATCTGTTTCCAGCAGATTGGCTCGGTCCTCACCCAAGGCTAGCTGGAGTTTTCGAGCAAAAGTTGACTTCCCCGAAGCACCGTGACCGTAAATACGCAGGGTATGGTTTTGGTCGCCTGACAGATACGCTGTCAATCTTTTCAGCAATTTCTCTTCATCAGACATGGCTTCTCCTTTCAAATGGAGATTCTTAGAAATTTCGGCTGGATTTATTGTAGCCGTAGCGCTCAATAAAGTCTTCGCGGAATTCCAGCAGGTTGTCATCCATGATAGCTTGGCGCACCTTCTTCATAAGGTTTACCAAGAAGTAGAGATTATGATAGCTGGTCAGGCGGATGCCGAAGGTCTCGTCCGCTTTGAGCAAGTGGCGGATATAGGCCCGCGTGTAGTTGGTACATGTGTAGCAGTCACAGTTGTGGTCAAGCGGCGTGAAATCTTCCTCAAACCGAGCGTTTTTAACAACCAGACGTCCTTCGCTGGTCATACAGGTACCGTTTCGGGCAATCCGAGTCGGCAGGACGCAGTCAAACATATCAACGCCACGGATAACCCCATCAATCAAGCTATCTGGCGCCCCAACTCCCATGAGGTAGCGAGGCTTGTTTTCAGGCAGTAGGGGAGTTGTGAAGTCCAGCACTGCATTCATCTCTTCGTGAGATTCACCAACTGCCAGTCCTCCAATTGAGTAGCCCGGAAAATCCATGCTGACCAAGTCTTGAGCAGACTGACGACGCAAATCTTCAAAGCCAGCACCCTGAACAATCCCAAAGAGACCTTGGTCGTGTGGACGGCTGTGGGCCTTGAGTCCACGCTCTGCCCAACGGCTAGTCCGCTCAATGGACTTCTTGACATAGTCATAGGGCTGATAGAACTGCGGACATTCGTCAAAGGACATCATAATGTCACTGCCTAGATTGTTCTGGATGGAGATGGCCTTTTCTGGCGATAGGAACATCTTGGAACCATTGAGGTGGTTCTTAAAGGTTACTCCTTCTTCTGTGATGTTGCGACTGTCAGCCAGCGAGTATACTTGAAAGCCACCACTATCCGTCAGAATAGGCTGGTCCCAGTTCATGAACTTATGCAGGCCACCTGCACGGGCAATCAGCTCATCGCCTGGCCGCAGCCAAAGGTGATAAGTATTGGACAAGATAATCCCTGAACCCATTTGCTTGAGCTCTTCTGGTGACTGGGTCTTGACCGTCGCCTGGGTCCCAACCGGCATAAACATAGGCGTCGGAAAAGTCCCGTGAGGCGTGATAATTTCCCCCAAACGAGCACCTGTATGCTTTTCTTTTTTTATCAAACGATACTGAATCGGTGATGTTGACATGTTTCCTCCTGCTGGGAAAAACAGTCCCAGCGATTTTTCTTCTATATAATGAGCAGCAAAGGCTCACAAGATACCGTATGATTTTACCAAAAAAACTTCTATCTGTCACGGGGTATGATATAATGTAACAGACAAATCCAATTGGAGGAATTATGAATCTAAGTAACATCAGAGCTCAGGCTCGTACCGTCCGCAGTCAAACGAGGGGGATTTTTCTTTTGTTTGCGGCTCCAACCCTTGTCAGCATCCTCAGCATCTTACTTTCCCTCAATGACAATCTAAGAGATTCCATTCCCAGCCTAACTTTTAGCCAGTCCATCTATCTTCTCATTAGTAAAAATCTTTTTCCGACGACCATCCAGTTTATCTTGACCTTGCTACTGCTTTCTGCCAGCTATACCATGATGAAGGTCCTTCGTAAGAAAAAGGATGACGTTGGTTTTTCAGATATTGGCCAGCTTTTTTCGAGCAAGACTTTCACACCTGTCTTCAAGACGGTTTTGCTCAAGCAGCTATTGCTTTTCCTTTGGAATCTTCCTATATTTTGCGGGAGTCTTCTGTCCGTCTTCAATGCTTATAAGATTCTCAACATTTCGGAAAAAATTCCTGCCCATACAGTGGTGACAGCTCAAAGCGAGGCAGGACAGCAGATTCTTCAATACACCCCTGGTATGTTACTGGGAAGCCTCTTGATATTGGTTGGTCTAGGCATCACCGTTCCTCAGTACTACGCATATTCTCAAGCAGAGCTCATCCTCTACGACCAGCTTGAAACTGATACCTACCAGGGAGCTTTCTCTGCTATCCGTCAAAGTCGGAAACTAATGAAGGGCTATAAAGGAAAGCTATTTCTGCTGGACCTGAGCTTCATCGGCTGGAATTTATTGGCCAAAATGACTTATGGTATACTCAATATTATGGTTCTCCCTTATACTGCGATTGCTTACATTCTCTTCTACGAAGAGTTGAAAAAAGAAAAAGCTATTCTAAACGAAAACAACCCACAGGCATAGAACTCCTTGTCCTAAGCTTGTGAGTTGTTTTTTTATTTACTATTATAGTCTGTTCTTTCAAGGGCAGAGCAGATTTTATCATAGGCTGCCTCTAGTGAATCCTCATCTGTGAAGAAGGATTCCTCTTCCCAGCCTAAGAAGTCTCGGTCATTCCACCAGCGCTTCATGTCGGCTGGAGTAAATTCTTCTTGTTTAACTCTGGTCTGATGGCGGCGGACTGTTTCTTCAAAGGATAGGTCATAGTAGTAAGCAAAGACCTGCGGAGCGAAGAGTTTTTTCAACCGCTCTAGCATCTGTCCGTAAATGTCTGTCTCATAAAATCCTTCTACCAGAACCAACAAATCATGTTCGTAACCGAATCGTGCCAATGTTTCCGTCAGGTCAATAGACAAATTTCCCAGCTCAACTTTTTCCTTGAGCATATCCCGTCTAACCGTATCCTGCGCTATCAGGAGAGTCCCTTGGCCATAGTGAGTCTGCAGTTTCCTGGCTAGGCTAGACTTGCCAGAGCCCGAGTTGCCACGAATGATGACTAACTTAGCCATCTTATTCGCCCAGAATCAAGCGAGTGTGCTCGCGTTTAATGCAGCGGTCCATGACAATGTCATCCCGACCAGCTGCCCGCAAAATCTGCTCAGCTTCCTCATTCTCCAAGCCCAACTGAGCCCAGAAGATCTTGGCATCCGTCTGCAGAAAATCCAGTGCCACATCCGGCAAAAACTCACTGCGGCGATATACATCGACAATATCCACTGGGAAAGGAATGTCTTTGAGACTGGCATAAACAGTCTCGCCAAAAATCTGACCGCCCGCTGCACGAGGATTGACTGGGATAATGCGATAGCCCCGCTCCTGCATCTCCTTGGACACACGGTTGCTGGTCGTTTCTTCGCGGTCAGACAAGCCAACAACAGCAATCACCTTGCTGTTTCCCAGATAATGCTTGACAATGGCATCACTGGGATTTTGAAAATGATAAGTCATAGGATTCCTCCTCATTCATAATAAAGCTAGATAGTTTTGCAGTATTTGCTTCTTAACTGAATCCGAGCTAAACACCATGTGAAAAAGATAAGCTTCCTTGCATTCATCGAATGCTATGTCAGCTTTCTATTTTCACTTTGTGTTTTACGCCCTTGATATCTTACTTTGCCTCGTACCAAGTTTGGCCGGCATTTTCATCAGCCACTAGTGGAACGGCCAGCTCAATCGCAGCTTCCATAGTTTCTTTGACTAGCTGGCGGACTGCTGTTAGCTCGTCATTTGGCACTTCCAGCACGATTTCATCGTGCACCTGCAAGAGCATGCGAGCCTTGAAATTCTTCTCTGCTAGAGCTCCGTCCAGATTAATCATAGCGACTTTGAGAATGTCTGCGGCCGATCCTTGGATTGGGCTGTTAATAGCTGTGCGCTCCGCAAAATTTCGGATGTTAAAGTTGCGGGAATTGATGTCCGGCAAGGAGCGACGGCGATGGTAAATAGTCTCTACATAGCCCTTATCACGCGCTTCGCGGACGATGGTTTCCATATAATTCTTGATACCAGGGAAACGCTCAAAATAGGTCTGAATATAATCTTTGGCAGCCTTGCGGGAAATACCGAGGTTATTGGCTAGGCCGAAGTCGGAAATGCCATAAACTACACCGAAGTTAACGGCCTTGGCATTGCGGCGGTCATTTGGCGTCACATCCTCTGCCTTTTCAATACCAAAGACCCGCATGGCGGTAGCCGTGTGAATGTCTTCTCCATGCTGAAAGGCAGCAATCAGATGCTCGTCCTGCGAAATGTGAGCCAGCACCCGCAGCTCAATCTGGGAATAATCCGAGCTGAGTAGTACGCTGTCCGCCCACTCTGGCACAAAGGCCTTGCGAATGAGGCGACCCTGCTCCAAACGAACAGGGATATTCTGCAAGTTGGGGTCAACCGAGGAGAGGCGGCCCGTCTGAGTCAAATCCTGAACATAGCGAGTGTGAATCTTACCGTCAGATGCAATGGCCTCCTGCAGTCCGATGATATAAGTGGACTGGAGCTTGCTGATTTGACGGTATTCCAGAATCTTAGACACAATCGGTGCAATGGGAGCTAGGCGCTCCAGCACATCCACCGCTGTCGAGTAGCCTGTCTTGGTCTTTTTGGTGTACTCCAGCGGCAACCCCATATCCTCAAAGAGAATGGTTCCCAGCTGTTTCGGTGAGTTGATATTGAACTCCTGACCAGCCAGATCATAAATCTCTTGGGTCAGACTTCCCAGCGTCTTTTCATTTTCCGCCTGCATGCCCTGCAGGGTTTCCTGCTCAACCTTGATTCCCGCAATCTCCATCTTGGCTAGGACAAAGGCCAACGGCTGCTCCATTTCAAGTAACAAATCCAGCTGATCGTGTGCGCGGAGCTGTTCCAGCATAGACTCTTCTGTTTCCAGCAGTACTTGGACCTTACGAGCCAGATGCTCAAAGAGCTGCTCTTGCTCCGGCAAAGCGCGCTTGGCTCCCTTGCCATACACCTCATCATCAGTCGGCAGAATTGTTTGGCCGTAGAGGCGAGCAATAGTCGCCAGCTCATTGTCCTCAACCGTCGAAAGCAGATACTTGGCTAGACGCGCATCAAAGGATGCTGCTGGCAGTTCGATACCATAATGACTGAGCAATACCTTGGTCCGCTTGAGGTCGTAGGTTTTCAGAGCTGTTTTTGTTAAAAACTCCTGAAAGAGAGGCTGCTGCAGTAGATTGCTGGTGCCGACATAAATCTGACGGCTATCGCCCCAGGCAAGACCAACAATCTCTTCCTTGTGGTAGTTGTCACCCAAGATTTCAAAATAGAAAAATTGCTCTGGTGCCAGCATATCTGCTGCCACCTCAGTCACTTTGGTAAATTCAATTGGTTTGACTTCTACGGGATCCTGAGCCGTTCCTAGCTGAGCCTTGAGCTGCTTGAAGCCCATCTCGTCATAGAACTTGCTTAGATTCTCTACCTGCGGACCCTTATAAACCAAATCATCCAGCCCGATTTCAATCGGAGCCTGAGTATTGATGGTGGCTAGGGTTTTAGATAAGAAGGCCTTGTCCTTGTCATTGATCAGATTTTCCTTCATCTTGGAAGCCTTGAGCTGGTCGATATTTTCATAGAGATTTTCCAAAGAGCCATACTCCAAGAGGAGCTTGAGGCCAGTCTTCTCACCAATCTTGGTCACGCCAGGGATATTGTCCGACTGATCGCCCATCAGCGCCTTGAGGTCAATAAACTGCTCTGGCGTGATACCCATCTTTTCCATGAGGTAGGCTGGGGTAAACTCCTCAAATTCGGCTACGCCTTTCTTGGAAATTTCCACCACGGTATTATCATCTGTCAGCTGAATCAAATCTTTATCGCCGCTGATAATGGTCACATCGTAAGGCACAGCCGTCTTTTCAGCCATCTTATCCAAGGTCCCGATGATGTCATCCGCCTCGTACTGAGCCAAGTCGTAGTAGTGAATGCCTAGGTGCTTCAGCATTTCTCGGATAAAGGGCAGTTGCTCACGAAATTCATCTGGTGTCTTGGCCCGACCTGCCTTATAGTCAGCGTACATCTCGGTCCGGAAGGTCGTCTTACCAGCATCAAAAGCTACTAGGACATGAGTCGGCTGCACGCGCTCCAAGAGATGATTGAGCATGAGGTGGAAGCCATAAATAGCATTGGTATGCAGACCAGATGGACTCTTGAAACGGTCGATTTGATTATAAAGCGCAAAAAAAGCGCGAAAAGCAACGGACGAACCGTCGATTAATAATAGCTTATTCTTTTTTTCCATAGGTTTATTATAACACACATCAAGCAACACCCAAAAGCCATAAATTTCGCATCCTTCATATAAAATAAAATTAAATCAAGTTTCAATTAAGTTAAAAATCAGTACTCCCTAGTTTCTGCTCATCTAAATCAATATCTGATTGAATTTCAGAATTAACCATCCAGAAAAAGCCCTTCCAGCGACTGTAATATTGTTCTCGTGGAGATTCTGTAAAGTATTGTTTTTCTCCAACAAAATTCCAAAATATACTTAAATCATTTTCTTGTAAAAATTTATCAAGATAATCTTTTCTGATAATTAATCCATTTATAGAATTTGTTAGTTCACCATCAAAAGCTACTAAGTCTCCATCTTGACTAAAAAAATATCCATCATACTTCTTCTGAACTAAATGTAACTTGTCAAGCAATTCTGGGCAAGGAATATCGAATGAAATAGTTTCTTTTTTAGAAGCATCATATTCTTCTTCCCAGCAAAAATGAATATGGGCAGGTAAAAGTTTTGCAAGAGTCTTTTTTACTTTTACAGTAACATACTCTTCTTTTTCGACAAGTTCAATCTCTTCGCCAGACTGAATGAAATCAAAAACTTTTTGACGTTTAATTTCTTCCTCATCAGTTTCCACATTATAGTTGAACCAAAAATCTTCTACAAATTCTTTCACACCTGGTGACCACGGGAACTCTCTGTTATATACCTGATATAGAGATGGTACTTCAGCTTGTATTCCTTTTTTGAACATCTCCCTGTCTTCAAAATTAGATTTTAAAGAGTCAAATTCACTGTTTTTTACAAAATATGCTTTAACAATTCTCCACATTCTCTGATGACCTTCACAAAACCATGAAAATGAGTCAGAAGCTTCATCTTTTTGGTTTTTAATTTCTTTATGCTGATAAAGCAATACCCATTCTATCCCATCATTATCTTTATAAGTTAAAGGCATATCAAACAAACTTGTTTTGTGTAAAATCCACTCATTAATTTGTTGATTATTAACTCCTGTATCTTCAATAAAGTTTTCATTATATTCAATATTGAATTTCGGAAGTGATTCTAAAGGCAGCATGAAATGACAATTTAAAGTAGGATCAAAATCTCTAACATAAGGTTCCCAAGCACCTTTATATTCTTCATCAGATGAGTTGCCCCAACCCTTTAACTTATGAAAGTCTGAAACCCTTGCTAGAATATTATAAAATGCAATCCATTGGTATTTCTTTCCAATTCTCTCAATAGTGTGATTTCTTCCTCTATCAAGAGGGTGTCCACATGAAATGTCATATTCAGTAAACAATTCATCTGAATATCCCAACTCATCTCGAATATATTGCATTGCATAATGATATAGATTCTCAATGTCAACGTTCTTGAACCGATTTAGTGCTGATTGGAAAGTATATCTTCCAAAATCACCGTACATACCGACACCTTCTGGTCTCATAGAAGTATCTATTCTGTCAAAGCCTCCTCTTTTACTATCCGAGCTACTATAGGTACTAGGAGTGACAATAGGAATCGGCTTAGAATCATACGGAGGAATTATATTTAAACGGTCTATTTTGGCACTATTTCTAGGAAATTCAATTAAAAATCTTTCAATAACCAATCTCGCATAATCCCTCAGTAAAATATCTGGATAGTTGAATTCTTTATCAAATATGCTTGAATAGATAAACTCTGCTAAGGATTGAAACTCATTTTCATAAGGGGTTTCTTTTTTAGTACAGGCACCAAAAACAATTCCATATAATCTTTGAATAATGTAAGGATCATTAACTGTTTCAAATTTTTGTAATAGATATTCACTAAACTCGAAATTATTCTTTAAAATTTCAATCATTGCTTTTGAGGTTATATCACGTAATCTTCTATTGGAAGAAGCTAGCATCCATGTGAATAATACCAAAAGTAACTTAATTTTCTCTTTCGAAAGAGAATCAATATTATTGCCTTCATCAAACAGGTAAATCAATTGAAAAACTCTCTCATCTTCATTTGTTAAATTATTAATAAATGGCAACCAAAAACTGTCACGTTTATTTAACTTCTTTGGAAAAAGAATTTCATGTAAGAACTCTGAATTTATAGGGCTGTTTTCTTTAATAGCATTTTCGATTAAAACATTGAAAACATCTTGATAATTTGTAGGGTATTTATTTGCAATATTTCTAAAGAGCTCTCTACTTACTGTATCTACTGGTCGCCAAGAAAAACTCTTTAAATATCTATTTGCTAAATCATAACAATCATATTCGTTAGAAATCTTTTCAATCAATTTTATACAGTCTTCATCATATTTTTTAAAATAGAAACAAGATACAAAGAGAAAAGTATCTATGTTATTGTTATTTTGAATCTCTCCATTTTCGATTTTCAATAACTCTTTTTCAAGATAAGACTCTAATTCTTCCTTTTTAAACGAAAACTCCATAATCTTTTGAGCTTTAAGATAATCCTCTAATAGATTATACCCAAAGGAATACACTTCTTTATCTTGACGTACATTGCCAATCATTAGACCTGACTTAAGCAGAAAGGAAAGGAAGTATGGTTTACTTTGAATGCCGTAATATGACCAAAAGTTCATTTGAAATAGATCTTCCTCGATAAGATAATTATTACTATTACTAAGTTGACATTCGGCAATTTCTAATAATAATTTTTTTAATATTTTACCCGAATCCGGAATACCTAAAGCTTTCTGAATTTCTTCATCAATTAGAGTAATAAAACGCTCAAACATTTGAAAAAGATTTAATTCCTCTCCATTATATGTTTTACAGAATAAAGTTAAAAACAACGGATTCGTCATCTCATAGTTTAATAACTCAGATGGCGAAAATGGAATATTGTGAAAATTTAGAAACTCTTTAATTGCTACTACAGAATCATCTCGAAAACCATGATGAGTAATTCTTAAAAGCTCCCTACTTTTTAGTCGTTCTATCATTTTTTCTTCAAAAACAAGTTTTTCATACCCTGTTCTCACAGACAGTACAAGTTTAATATGTTTTCGCCTGCATATTTCTGAAATAATCGTTGACAATCCATTCTTCCACACACTTCGATTTGGAGTCTCATTAATTGCATCAATAAAAATATATATGTGCTGATTCTCAATCTCCCCCAGAATATCCAACATATCTAAGAATTCACGGAATCCATAATCAAATTCAAATTTCTCCATAATTTGTTTAGAAATATCACTACTAGATAAATAGTGATGGCCTAACAAAAGAAGTGCATACCCATCCTCACTCATTGTTTCCTTTACAGAATTTGCGAGTAATTGAGTTTTACCCATACCTGCTTCACCAGTGACAACAAGAATTTTATTACTGATGAGAGCCTCCTCTTTGTTTGAACTGCCAATCCAGTGTAGATACCTTGTCAATCTATCTATATCACGTACTTGATTGAATATTCTATTCCGATTCTCTGAAGATATATCACTCGTTGACTCTATTTTATTTTCTAGCTTTTCCTTATTAATACTCAATTCTTCAAGTTCGGACTCTAAACTACGATTAATTTTATCATTCCACTTTAAATAATTCTCTATATCATCAACCGTTACATCTTCTAAACTGTCAATAAATTTCTTAATTTTAGCAATTATCTCACTTTCTCTTAAGCTATAGAGCGTATCTAGCTCTTTGATGAGTTCTATTTTTTTACTATTAATTTTATCAATAGCTTTTTGATTTCTTATAAAAAGTTGAATCATTTCGTCTGTTCTTGTTTCAACATTAAACTCTGAATTATACCTCATACCTAATGAATCAAATGATAATTGATTATAGGTTACAAACCAATCCCTCGTTATGATGTGATTCTCAAAAAAGAAGGATTGTAAATCTGTATACTGCGCAACCTGAGTTAGTATTTCATTATTACTAATAACTCTCAGTTCAATATCTACTCTCTTCAAAGTTGATTCAATTCTTTTATAACTTTGACTTGTTAATGTTAAATCCTTATTACAGTATAGATAGAAGACGTCAAGTTGACCAGCATATTTTTTGATAGTTTTGTTTACTGATTTTTCAATTTGAGAATAATCTACTCTACCTGAAAAATATTTTGACTGGAAGGCAATTGTTTTTTCTACTTTAGGACTAAAAATAGGTGAAACTTCAACACCTGGATGATTTGGACTTGAAGTTAAGACGGAAGTATTATCTAAAAATTGCCTTTTAAATAATATTCTACATAATTGTTCAAAAGTATCTGTTATATCACTATGTATAGATTCAAAATTGCTCCAAGATGTTTTCTTTTTCATTACTAATAATAACTTCTCCTTGTTATGATCGTTATGTCGTAATTATAATATAAAAAATATCAAATTCCCATAAAATGCATAAATAAAACCTAAAAAATCACTCGCCCCCTCTAAGAGAAACCTGCCTTGCCTCGTATCGCCTATCAAGAGCCAGCTAAATCTTATCGCTCTTATATGTTATAATAATAAAAACTGGAGGTGAAAAATGTTTCCAATCCGTATTACAACTCTTCTGACTGAAGAAGTTTATAAAAGATTTTCATGGGCTATTCTCATACGACGAAAAGGATTTGTATTATACATAATCATACTGATAATCGGGCTGTTCACCTACGTAATGCTCGGCCCATTAGAGGAAAAGATAATATCTATCATATTGGCTCCCCCTATTTGCGCCTCTATGTACTATTTTTGGCATGAATTATCAGATAAAGAGAGCCTATCAAAAAAATCCTTTATTTCAGAACATGGAGGTCACTCTGATATTTGACAGAGAGTCTTTTGTAGCTCAGAATAAACGTGGAGAATTTCACTATACCTATGATGATATTGTCAAAGTCATTATGACAAAGCAAGATTTTTATATCTTGATAGGAGAGAACACTGGTTTCGCAATTGAAAAAGAAAACTGCACTCCCGAGGCTCTTGAGTTCTTGCTGGAACTTCACATTGAGCATATGTAAAAGAAAAAGCAGGCTAGACTGACAGTAGATCAGTTCTGGTCTGCTTTTTATCTTGTAAATAGTTGCTGGATATCCATCAACTTCTCTATTTTCTGATTAATTTCTGGCCGGTAGTCACAGAAGTTAATGCTCTGGATGCCACTGTTGACGGCGACATCCACATCCAGCGTCCGGTCGCCGATATAGTAGGTTTCCTGCTTGTCCAAACCGTATTTCTCAAGCAGATAGTCGACACCTTCTGGGTGAGGCTTACGCTCAAAGCCGTTGGCTGTTGTGATGATTTCTGTAAAATAGTCATGAATTCCCAAGTCTTGCAAGATTTGATGGGCATTGAGTCCTTTGTGAGTATAGACGAACTGGACAATGCCCTGCTCTTCAGCCCAGGCCAGAATCTCTGCAGCTCCTTTCATCAGATGGACCTGAGCATTCTTTTCCTTTAGACTTGCTCCACGAAAGACATTCATCTCGGCAGCGTCCAGACCTTTCTCAGATGCCACTTTTTCCAAGAGCTTCTGCACAGAGTGCTTTAGGATATAGCTGTGAATACTAGCCCTGTCAAAGTCCAGACCATAGTGAGCGTAGGTTTCCTCAATCCCCGCCAAAATAGCATCGTAGGAGTCCAGCAAGGTGCCGTCCAAATCCCAAATAAACGCTTTTGTCATGTGATTTCCCTCATTTTTCTGTCAAATAAAACCTTTAAAAACAGCCAGCGGAAGCCATTGTCCAAGAGCATCCCAGTCCAGACTCCTGGCAGACCCAAGCCAAAAGTCACACCCAGCAAGTAACCGGCAATGATGCGAATCAGCCACATGCCAACAGTTGTGGCATAAAAGGGAAGTCTGGCATTGCCCAGCCCCTGCCAGATAGCTGTGTAAATCACGGTTCCGACTGCCATGGGAGTTCCCAGCAGGGAGAAAAGCATGACTGAAAGACTGGCTGTGATAGCTCCGCCATTATCCGTATAGAGCAAGGTCAGTGGCCGACCAAAAACGAAAATTCCTAGAGCCACGGGCAATATGCAAGCAAAAGACAGCCAGAAGACCCGCTTGCGAATCAGAACGACCTCTTGCATATCTCCCTCACCTACGGCATGTCCTACCAGCATGACTGTTGCTGTTGCGACCCCGAAGATTGGCATATAATTAAACTGCGTCAGAACTTCACCGATAGCATTCCCCGCTACTGCGTCCGTCCCAAAGACGACCACAATGGCGATAATAACTACATCACCGGCCCGCATCATGAGCCGCTCTCCAGCAGCCGGCAGAGACAGGCGCAAGAGCTCTCCATCTAAGCCCCAGCGCCAGCGGATTGTGGACAAATCCAGCTCCCGCCAGAGAATCAGCACACCGACCAAACGAGCCAGCACCGTCCCCAGCGCTACACCGACAATACCCAGCTGAAAGACGTAAATCCCCAGACCGGAAAAGAGGGCATTGAGGACATTAGTCAGAAGACTGATATACATGGGAAATCTAGGATTGCGCGTGACCCGCAATAAAGCTCCAAAAGAAGTCATCAAGCCTAGCAGAACAATAGTTCCACCAACCAGAGCCAGATAAAGACCGCCTGCTTCAGCCACCGCCTTTTCTGTCCCTAGAAGATCCAGCATCTGCCTGCCAAAGAGCAGAGAAATCAGCCCCAACAGAAGGCTCAGAAGCAAGGTCAGCTTGATAGCCTCGGCTGTATGATAGGCCAGACGCTCCTTGTCTCCCTGAGCCAGAGTCTTGGAGATAAGACTGGAAATAGCAGCCCCCAGAGCGATAAAGATTGCCTGATAAATAGTAATGATGTTGCCGGCCACCGAGACACCAGAGATTGCAATCAGCCCAAGACTGGCCACCAGATAGCTGTCGACCATTCCCATGAGCATCTGCAAAAAATTCTCCGCCATAGCCGGCAAGGCGATATTCATGATTTTTTTATAAGTCGTCATAGAGAAATTTCTTCCTTTTAAGCATCAGCTACTTCTCTTTCTTTCATTGGATGTCCTAAGAAAAAATCAGCCAGATATCCAGCTGATTTTAGGCTTTCTAAGCAAACTTTATAATCCTAAGTAATCCTCAACTGCTGCCTGCATTTGATCTGCAGCGACCGTTGTTTTGTGGCGAACCGGTGCTGTTTCTAAGCCGTCCACAGCTGGTGGAAGGGCTACGCCAGAAAGTTCGTGCAGTTGCTCCAAAGCCTCAAAGTCACTGAGTCCTGTTTGACCAGTCACAGCCTCAACGGCCACAACTGGGAATTTATAAGGACTAGCGGTAGATGCGATAACCGTCTTACGCTGATCGCCAGTCTCTGCCAAGTATTTTTGATAGACAGCAGACGCAACGGCCGTATGAGGGTCTTCAATGTAGTTAGATGCTTGATAGACCCGCTTGATTTCAGCTGCTGTTTCTTCTTCTGTCGCATAGTCAGCTGCAAAGAGCTCTAAAATCTCAGCGTCAAAGTCTGTCAGTTCATACTGTCCATGCTCATTCAGAGCCGCCATCAAAGCAGCTGTTTTCTCAGCACTATTGCCAGACAGATGGAAAATGAGACGCTCTAAGTTAGAAGAAACCAAAATATCCATAGACGGACTAGATGTCACCTTGAAGCTCCGCTTCTTGTCATAAACCTGAGTCTTGAAGAAGTCTGTCAGGACATTGTTCTCATTCGATGCGCAGATCAGCTTGCCAACCGGCAGACCGATTTGCTTGGCATAGTAGGCAGCTAGGATATTCCCAAAGTTCCCCGTCGGAACTGTAAAGTTGACCTTGTCTCCTACTGTGATTTCTCCCGTCTTCACTAGCTTAGCATAGGCATAGACATAGTAGACAATCTGCGGCACTAAACGGCCGATATTCATGGAATTAGCTGATGAAAACTGCAGTCTGTGCTCCAAGAGACGAGCTCGTAGGTCTGTGTCATTGAACATGTGCTTAACATTGGTCTGGGCATCATCAAAGTTGCCATCAATGGCAACAACATGCGTATTGGCACCTGTCTGGGTCGTCATTTGCAGCTCTTGAACCTTGCTGACACCGTCTTTCGGATAAAAGACGATAATCTCAGTCCCAGGAACATCCGCAAAGCCTGCCATAGCCGCCTTTCCTGTGTCGCCAGAAGTCGCCGTCAAAATGACAATTTTGTTTTCCAAGCCGTGCTTTTTGGCTGCCGTTGTCATCAAGTGAGGCAGGATAGACAAAGCCATGTCCTTGAAGGCAATGGTCGCTCCGTGGAAAAGTTCTAGATTATACTGACCATCCAGCTTGACTAAGGGAGCAATCGCCGCATCATCAAACTTACTGTCGTAGGCATGATTGATACAGTTGTCCAGCTCTGCTTCAGAAAAATCATCCAAAAAAGCAGACAAAACCAGCTTGGCTACTTCCTGATATGAAGCATCTTTGAGCTTGGCAAAGTCCAAATCGACCTGCGGATAGGTAATGGGCGTAAAGAGCCCGCCGTCTGTTGCTAAGCCTTGCAGAATCGCCTTGCTGGCTGTTACTCTATTCTTTTCGTCGCGTGTTGATTGATAAACTAAGGTCATTCTCTCTCATCCTTCATCTGTAGTTCGCTTTATTATACCAAAATTTATCAGAAAATTCTCGCTTTTTCACAGAGAATATAAGAAAAAGCCCATTTCTGGGCTTGTTTTCATCTTATTCATTCATTGATACGTGAACGTGGTCGTAATGGTTTTCAGTTACACTGCCACGGTCAGGCATTTGGTTCCAAGTATTAGCTGGTCCATAAACACTTTCAAATGGCGCATAGAACTGTTGTTGCCAGATAACGTAAGAGATTCCTCTTTCAGTCATGTTAGAAGTAACATCGGCTGCGACCTGGTTTCCTAATTCAGTATTCTCACCAACGATAAAGTCAGCCGCCAAGCCTTTACCATGGTCACCACTATCACCTGGGCGGTAAAGACTAAATTCTGTAATTCCATATTTAGCTGCTATCTCTTCTTTCAGAGCAGCAGTCTGTGGCTGAAGACCTTCATTAGCAGGATTGTTAGTTGTCACGCTAGCAGCGTCTGTTACAGCTGGAGCGTTGTAAGTTGTAGGTTCAACCGCAGCAGTTGCTTGACTGACTTGGTCTTGGCCTAATTCAGCTGCTGCTGGGGCTGCTTCTTCAGCTGGTGCTTCTGGACTTGTAGCTACTGCTGGCTGCGGTGCCGCCTCTACAGGAGCGGCTGCATTTGCTTCCGCAGCTGGGGCTGCTTCACTTGCAACTTCTGCTACTGGTGCAGGCGCTCCTTCAGCAGGCGCTGGTGCTTGGTCTGCTGGAGCCGCAACAGCTTCCTCAACAGCCGGAGCTGGAGTTTCTGCTGCTTGAGCCGGTGCCGCTGGAGCGGCTTGCTCAGTACCAAAAATCTCGTCAGCTGTATAACTTTCTGTTACATATCCTGCGTTATTTCCTGCTTGGTAGCTTTGGATTTCTACAGAGGTAATTTCATTTTGTCCATTTGTTGTAACGGTCAAAACAGTACCTGGGAAAATCAAGTCTGCATTGGCAATTTGATTGATTTTAGCCAATTCAACAAGGTCAATATTCATCGCTTGAGCGATATTTCCTAAAGTATCTCCATATTGAATAGTGTATGTTTGTTGGTTTTCATTACTAGTAATATCTGCTTTAATTTGCTCAACTGTTCTGGCAGTCCAGTTTTGTGGCTGCTCCTCAGCTTTTGTTGTAAACAAAGGCAATGCTGACAAAGCAACAGTTGAAGCCAAAAGTAATTTCTTATTCATTTTCATTTGCATAATGCACCTTCCTAATCATTCATGATACGAAATCCATCTTACCATAAATCTTCTAAGAAAAAAGTCTTTTTCGACCTATTTAACAGAACTGTCTGCCCCCTGTAATATGGAGATTTGTTTGTAACATATAAAAAAATGGTAGTAAGCAAAAGAACCCCATTTAGAGAGGTTCTGTTTTTTCTTTTGGACCTATTTAAACTCTTGGTATTCAGCTAAACTAAAACTGACCTAGGCTCTTGGCAAAAAAGAGAAGATTTCCTAGAAGCTGTCGGTTCTTCGTCTATTTTTGCTGTGAATATATCTATTTACTCTGGCTTAGTTCAGCTAAATCGAACTACGGCTAAAAACTCGGAAAAAAGAGAACTGGACTTGGATTCATCGAATCCATCGTCCAGTTCCTATTTTTCAGTCGTTTTTTAACGCCTACGCATCTTACTTCACCTTCATCATTCGGACGAGGCTGGCGCGTTCGGCTTCCTCCAGCTTCATTTCAATGTAATAGATAGTTTCTTTGAGGTCAGGGATGGTAGCATACTCTAGTCCGTTGACCCGACGGCGGGTTTTCTCAATTTCATCCGCCATGAGCTGGCAACTTTTCTCAATCTCTGCCAGTCGCAGTAAGTCTGGAAGCAGATCGCTCATGCTTTCAATGGTTTCATCCATCTGGCTGTTAGATGCCACATAGCTATAAACTACGTCTCCCTCGTCATCTCCGTAGGGACTGTCAATATGGGCATGCATCTTGGGCACGCGCACACTCATGATATTCTCTGTTTCCACATGCAGATTGACTTCCCGCATGGGCACAGCAAAGATTTCCTCGACCATGAGGTCGCTCTCCAGTGCCTTGGCCATGACAAAATCCTGCAGGTGACCGACCAGAGCGGATTCGACCTTTTGGCGAAGCTGATTATTCTCACGAACAGACTCAATGAAGCGCCGCATCAGCTCATCCCGCTTGTCCTTGAGCAATTTATGCCCACGGACAGCCGTTTTGAGACGGGCTTTTAAGTTATTCAGCTCCATCCGAGTCGGCTTGACATTGAGTCGTGTCATCTTTCTTCCTCCTTGGTCTGCGGCAGGTATTGGTCAATCATGTCGTCCTTGATCCGCTTAAGCTCTGTTCTTGGCAAGATGGACAGGAGTTCCCAGCCCAGATCCAAGCTTTCCTCAATGGTTCGATTGGTCTGGAAACCTTGATTGATGTATTCCTGCTCGAAGCGGTCAGTAAAGCGCACATAGAGCTTGTCCGTTTCGGACAGGGCGGATTCCCCCAGAACGACAGCCAGCTCCTTGGCCTGCTTGCCTTGGGCATAGGCGGCAAATAGCTGGTTCATGGTTGCGGCATGGTCTCCTCTGGTCTTACCCTCACCTGAACCCTTGTCCTTAAGACGAGACAGAGATGGCAGGACATTGATAGGCGGACGATAACCGCTGTTGTAAAGGTCGCGTGAAAGGATAATCTGACCTTCTGTAATATAACCCGTCAAGTCTGGAATCGGATGAGTAATGTCATCCTCTGGCATGGACAGGATCGGAATCTGCGTTACCGAGCCCTTCTTTCCAACCAGACGTCCAGCCCGCTCATAAAGGGTGGACAGGTTAGTATAGAGGTAACCCGGATACCCACGACGGCCCGGCACCTCACGACGAGCTGCGGAAACTTCCCGCAGGGCCTCACAGTAGTTGGTCATGTCAGTCATGATGACCAGAACGTGCATATCCTTTTCATAGGCCAAGTACTCGGCTGCTGTCAGGGCAATCCGCGGCGTTGCAATCCGCTCAATAGCTGGGTCATTAGCTAGATTGATAAAGAGCACCGAGCGATCAATGGCTCCAGTCTCCCGGAGGTCATTCATGAAGAATTCGGCTTCTTCAAAGGTAATTCCCATGGCTGCAAAGACCACGGCAAAGTTTTCATCAGAGTTGAGCACGGTTGCCTGACGGGCGATTTGAGCGGCTAATTCCTTGTGGGGCAGACCAGAGCCAGAAAATACTGGCAACTTTTGCCCCCGAACCAAGGTATTGAGGTGGTCGATGGCCGAAATTCCAGTCTGAATAAACTCATCCGGATAGTCGCGAGCTACTGGATTGATAGCTTGACCGTCAATATCCAGATATTTTTCTGGCAAGATAGCTGGGCCGCCATCAATTGGCTTGCCCATGCCATTGAAAATCCGTCCCACCATGTCTTCTGACACTGGCAGCTCTAGCGGACGGCCAGTAAAGCGAACCTTGGCTTTTTCCAGATTGATACCGCTTGATCCCTCAAAAAGCTGGACCATAGCCTTGTCTTCTTGGACTTCCAGAACCTGGCCCTGACGCTTGCTGCCGTCATGCAACTGGATTTCTACCAATTCATTGAAATGCACGCCAGCAACTTGGTCGACAATCATCAGAGGGCCGACAACCTCACTGACGGTGCGGTATTCTTTAATGACGCTCATTGTCTAGTCCTCCTTGGGCAAGAATCTGGTGCAGGGTTTCCTCAATGGTCTGACTGAGGGCCTGAATCTTTTCCAACTGGTCTTCATGGATAAACTTACTGCGGGCAATTCGATCACGCAGCTCCACCGTTCCTTCCATGATTTCCCGGAAATAAGCTCCCAGCTCCAAGGCACGATTGGCCTCCGCATCGAAGGTCAGGATATTGCTCAATAAAGCCACCTGCTTTTTGAAAGAAGTATAGGTGTCAACATCATCAAAGGCATTCTGCTGCAGGTAGTCCTCACGAATCATCTTGGCTGCATTCATGGTCAGCCGGTCCTTTTCAGACAAGGAATCTAAGCCTACCAAACGCACGATTTCCTGGAGTTCGCTTTCCTTTTGCAGGATATTCATGGCCTTTGTCACCTTTTCTGCCCAAGCAATCTTCTCATGCTGGTCGATATAGGCTCCCACTTCGTCTAGGTAGAGCGAGTAAGAACTCAGCCAGTTGATAGCAGGGAAGTGCCGACGTTGAGCCAACTGGGCATCCAGGCCCCAGAAGACCTTGACAATCCGCAGGGTATTTTGCGTCACCGGCTCAGAAATATCTCCACCCGGAGGTGATACGGCCCCGATAGCGGTTATAGAGCCTTCGCGCGAAGTTGAACCGAGTGTTTTGACCCGGCCTGCCCGCTCGTAATACTCCGCAATCCGGCTGCCAAGATAGGCTGGATAGCCTTCATCACCCGGCATTTCTTCCAGACGGCCGGACATTTCCCGCAGGGCTTCTGCCCAGCGAGAGGTAGAGTCCGCCATGATGGCCACGGAGTAGCCCATGTCACGGAAGTATTCTGCAATCGTAATCCCTGTGTAAATTGATGCTTCCCTGGCCGCCACCGGCATATTGGAGGTGTTGGCAATTAGCACAGTCCGCTGCATGATGGACTGGCCAGTTGCTGGGTCAATTAGTTCTGGAAATTCATTAAGTACGTCGGTCATCTCATTGCCACGCTCACCGCAGCCGACATAGATAACGATGTCAACATTGGCAAACTTGGCCACCTGATGCTGAACCACAGTCTTACCAGCCCCGAAAGGTCCAGGTACGGCTGCTGCTCCGCCCTTGGTCACTGGGAAGAAGGTATCAATGACCCGCTGACCTGTCACCAAAGGCTCAACCGGAATCAGCTTCTGAGCAAAAGGACGCCCACGACGGACCGGCCATTTTTGCATGAGAGTCCCTTTAAAGACAGACCCGTCCGCCTGCTCAATCTCGTAAACAGTCGCTTCGACAGTGAAATTGCCAGCCGAGATATTGGTCAAACATCCACTGACTCCGACTGGCACCATGATGCGGTGCTCCACCAGATTGGTCTCCTGCACTGTTCCCAGAATATCGCCAGCCTCAACTGTATCTCCGACGGACAGACTTGGAACGAAATCCCACTTAGCCTCCCGGTCTAGATTTGGCAATTGGACACCGCGGACGAGAAAGTCGCTCTCCGTGATGGTTTGGAAACGCTCCAAAGGCCGCTGAATCCCGTCAAACATCTGAGAAATCAGACCGGGTCCCAGTTCAACGGACAGAGGACTTCCAGTCGTGATGACCGGCTCTCCTGGCCCTAAGCCAGAAGTTTCCTCATAAACCTGGATAGATGCTTGGTCCCGCCGCATTTCGATAATTTCACCGATTAGCCCCAAATCGCCAACCCGGCAGATATCCTGAATATTCGCTTCCTGCATCCCTGATGCCAGCACCAGAGGACCAGAAACTTTGATAATCTTTCCTTGACTCACAATCTTCCTCCATTCTTGGGAGATTTTTGTTCCTTCTCCATGAAAATCAAAGCTCAAACCAAGCAAGAGTTTGAAATTCATTTCCAAAGAGTATTTTTTGATCCTTGCCACGAGTTTGAAATTCTTCTTAGCTAACTCTAGGGCAAGGTATTGTTGCTTTTTATTTTAAAAATCAGATAAGGCTTTTATTTGCTGGCCCTTTTCGTCGAAATTGTCTGGGCTGAGCCATTTTTCTAGACGGCTCTTGACAGCCGGCCAATCCTTGTCAATCATAGACAGCCAGTCAGTGTCTCGGTTGCGCCCCTTATAGACAAGAGCCTGACGAAACCTGCCTTCGTAGGTGAAACCAAGCCTCTCAGCTGCCCGCCTTGACGGCTGATTGAGGGCATCGCATTTCCATTCATAGCGGCGATACTCCAGCTCTTCAAAGACATAGCGTGCCAGCAAATACTGAGCTTCAGTAGCCAGTCTGGTGCGCTTCAGCTTGGGCGAATAGGTCACAGCTCCCACTTCGATAACGCGATTATTTCGGTCAATCCTCATCAAGGCAAAAGTTCCTAGAGCCTTGCCGCTCTCCTTGTCCACAATGGCATAGTGAAAACGATCCTGAGCCGCCAGCATCTGGTCTAGCTTCTGGGACCATTCTTCCTGACTTTGGGCAGGATTTTGAAAAAGATAGGTCCACATATCCGCAGGAGAATCCGGACCATACACTTTATACAAATCCGCCCCATGCTTGTCCTTGGACAAACGCTCGATAATAACATACTGGCCTTCGATTCGCTCCAGGTTAGGCAAGTCCCCCGGCTGAAAATCCGGCAGAGCATCCCCAATGGGCTGACCTAGTTGATTGATTCGCATAAAAACCTCACAATATATCTTGTCCGACAGCCTTTTCGACATTTTCATGAATCCGCGAAAGAGCCAGCCCCGTGCTCCCCTTATGGGTAGGAATGAGCACAAGAGCAGGAATCTCCAGCTGGTCATAGTAGGCCAGGGTTTCTGGAATATCTGCCGCCATATCCTCCGTCAGATAGATAATGCCGAAATCTTCGCGGGCGAGCCGACGCAGGGTATTGATCGTCTCCTGAGCTTCCTTCACTGGAAAGGTCTGAAAACCAATCAGCTTAAAAGGGAGAATGGTATCGCGATTCCCCACGACCGCAATCTTGTAGCTAGTCTTGTCCATAAATCGGTCGCATCCTTTCTCTGATAAGCTCTACGGGCAGCTGATTGTCCATTCCGGTCAAAATCAACCGCAGATTCTTGACTTCCAACTCCTTGCCCAGAAGATAGCGGGCCAGAGGAAGCGGTCCATCTGTCTCAAACTGACCAGCCGCCAGCAACTTAGCCTGCAAAAGGTCCGCTAGATATTCTAACTCTACTGTCGTCAAGGTCTGGTTCCGCATTTTCTCCTCATAGGAGCGCAAATCCAGATCGTACCCACAGGGATTGATTTGGCTAAACCAAGTCAAGAAATCTCCCTGCTCTGCCATGGCAATCCAGTTGGCAGCAAAAAGGCTTCCTTCATCAGACAAGAGCTGCCTCATAAAGCTGCGCGGTTTTCCCAAGCCAACAGCCCGCTTGACGGTGATGGCATTGTAAAAATCAATAGTCAGATTCACCAGCTGCAGCAGGCGCTCATCTTCCAACTCCTTTGTCAGGCGCTTGAGATGCTGGAAGTAAGCCATGTCCATGCCAATCTCCAGCACGCGCACATCCTGATAATCCTGGTATTCCTGCCAGGTCGCAAGCACCTCGTCCAGCATGAAATCTGGACAATACTCAGCCGAAAAGGCCTTGACCAAGTGCTCCAAAACCTCCAGCGAATAGGTCCCCACCGGCATCAGCAAATGCTCCAAGGACTGACCCGTCGCCCGCCCCTTGAGAAAAACTTTGAGATTATGGTAGGTGTAGCGGAGTGTGAAAATCTCCACCAGCTCCTTACTTGGACTAATATCAAGCGCCCAATTATAAACGGAATACAAATGCTTCATCAGCACCTGTTCAATAGCATTGAGGTCCTTAATCGCTTCAGCATCCATGGCGTAGACCGTTCCCTGCAGAAGAGCTGAACGGCTGGCAGGATTGTCAGCCTGCAGCAACTGATCATATTGCTGAGGCGTCAAAAAGGAAGCCTCCTGCACACTAATGGCTGTATTGACTTGAGAGAAGCTTGTTTCACTCATGGCCCGCCTCCTATTCTGCCTGGTCTTTGAAAATATCCTGAGCCAGACGGTAGCTTTCCTCCTGCCAGACAGAGTCCAGCAAGTCACGATAGAGATAACTGTCATCCACCCGTCCCTGGCTTAGTACAAAACCTGCCTGGCCGGCTATGGACTGGTCTGAAAAGTGTACTTGCGGAAAAGCCCTTTTCAATTCTTCTAACTGGCTGGAGCTGAATTTCTCAGCTGATAGAGCACCGAAAGTCAGTACCAACTCTTCCTCTGGATATTTAGCCAGGACACTCTTCAGAAAATGCTCTTCTTCAGCTGGTGACCAAGCCGCCATCTGAGCATAAGCCTCCTCAAAAAGCTCTCTGAGAACCCGTTGCTTGATGACTAGAGTAGACTGGCGCTTTTGATTTTCCAGCTGCTGAATATCGCGCTGACTGCGCCGGCTGATTTCTTTCAGCTGCTGCTCCCGCTGAGCCAGCTTCTGCCGAACCAGCTGGGCCTCACGTTCCTTGGCTTCCTGCTCTATTTTCTCAGTAGCCTCGGCCAAAAGCAGACGCCCCTTCTCGTGAGCCTGCTCCAAGACAGAAGCTTTGAGATCTGATATGTCAGACATAAAAGCCTCCTTACTTCACATTCAGAACCATGATGAAGGATACAACGAAGGCCAAGATGGCGTAGGTTCCAACCATGGCCGCTAGGATAACCCCTTTCATGACCTCTTCTGGTCGCTTGGCCAAAATCTGAATACCAGCTGTCGCCACTCGTCCTTGATGCTTGGCTGAAAAGTAACCAACGATCGCAACTGGCAAAGCTGCTAGGAAATAAGCCACGCCTGATTGCAGAGCCAATTCTGGCTTGATATTAAAGAAGACGGTAATCCCGATAACAAAGCCGTAGAGACCTTGGGTACCTGGCAAAAGCTGCAGAATCAGAGCTTGAGCGAATTTTTCCGGTTGCTCTTTCAAAAGGGCTGCCGCTGCCTGACCGGTGCTTCCAACACCAAGAGCTGAGCCCATTCCGCTGAGAAAGACCGCCAAAGCTACTCCCAGACCTGCAAAAAAGGCGCCGCCGTAAGTTCCAAAATATGATGCTAAATGTTCCATGATTTACTCCTATGAAAATGCTGTAATTCTTGTAAAACCAACAGCTAATTGAATGAATGATGCTTGTTTTAATGTTGTTGAAACTGTATATCCAAAGATGGGTTGCTGCTCGTTGAACACAGCTTCCTAATCTCTATTTCTTGCTTTGCTGAACGTATTTTTCGCTAGGCTTGAGCGGAGTGAAAGGCTTGCCGCCGCCGTCGTAGAATTTTCCAAAGAATTCCACAAAAATCAAACGCGCTCCGTGCACATAACCGGACAGAAAAGATAGAAACATATTAACCAAATGCAGGGCAATAAAGAGCAGAATGCCAATGCTAAAGCGAGCGACTGGTGGAAAGAGGCTGACAATCAGGTTAAAGGCCGAGCCAATGCTGGCCCCCGAAAGTCCCAGAGCCATCAGCCGCGTAAAGCTGACAAGGTCTCCTACATAGCCGCTGACATTGTAAAGATTAAAGAGACCTGACCCCAATCCTGCCAAGCTCTTAGCACTGACAATGGATACTGCCAATATGCCCAGAGCATTGATGATGGCTAACCACTGACCAATCGTTGCTGCAAAGGCCAAGGATGTGAAGAAATTTCCCAAGGCCAAGAGTAGCAGCCCCAGCAAAATCAACACCCAAGCAAAACCTGCATTATAAGCTTCTGCATAATCCTTAAGGTGGATATTTTTCAGACCGCTGAGGAAGAGGCCCGCCAGTACTGTTACAAAGCCAAAGACGACCGAAATAACCAGAATCGTCATGGCATCTGAGCTGGTACTAATCAGAGCAAAGGGCAGTTCAAAGCCAAAGAAAGATCCATAAACCAGTCCCCAGATGATGACTGCTACGCCCAACAAGCGGAAGAATCGCAGATTCTTAGCCAATCCCGGCTTGACATGCAAGAAGTGCAGCGCCAGACTGGTGCCCAAAAAGAGCAAGAGACCGTAGCCGATATCAGCGACCATCATACCAAAGAATACAAAATAGAATAATGACACGACGGGAGTTGGATCCTTGTCCCCATACTTAGGCAAGGAATACATCTCCGTCACTAGCTCGAAAGGCTCCACTAAGACATTGTTTTTTAGCTTGGTCGGAACCTTATCTTCCTCGTCCTGTCGAATCTCTCTGGTCTGGATGAGAATGCTCTGGCCAAACTGCTCTGTCAAGCAAGCCTCAAGAGCTTGAACTTGATTGCTTTCGATCCAGCCTTCCAAGGCTGCCAGATTTTGCGTGCTGGCTAACTGATTTTTGCTTTCTTGACGGGAGGAGAGATTGCAGAGATAGTCCAGCTGAACCTTGAGTTGATCCAGTTCATTCTTGGAAGCTGCCAGACTCTTAGTCATAGCTTCTGCCACAGCCTCCTGCTGTCGAATATTAGCCTTGAGCTGGACCATCCGCTCAGCAGGCAGTTCCGCATGGTCATACTCAAAAGGCTTAAAGCCATACTCTTTCAAGATTTTGCGAACTTCTTCCAGAGAGCCTGTCTTGTAAAAAACAACAACTCCATGCTCCGTATCATCAGTAAAGACTTCCTGAAACTTCAGATCAGGATGTGCTCCCAGAGTCAGACGTAGAGCATCGTCGTCGGTATTGGGAATCGTCCCAATCAAAGCTCCCAGATGACTGAAAGTCGCAGCTGCTTGCGGTGTTAGCTCCAGTGGCTCCCACTTCTCCAGCGCAGCCACTTCCAAGCGGTCGGCTTCTATCTGGCTTTTAGCCTCTTGCAAGACCTTGAGCTGCTTGCTGATTCCTTCCAGCAGCGCCTCCTCATCCCGAGCCTTCCCTGCCTGCTCCAAAGCAGCAAAGGACAACTCCAAAGGCTCTTCTTTTAAGGCTTCCAACAGTTTCTTTTTGGACATAAAAGGCTCCAGCTCTTCAACCAGTCTCTCGAGCTTTTCCTGACGACTGACCAAATCCTGCTGAGATAGTTGCTGATCCGGCCGGCCGACTAAAGCCTGCTCAAAGGCTGTCTGCCAGTCCTCTTCCTGCCGCAGGTCATGAATCTGAACCGACTCTAAGCCCTGTAGGTAAAAGAGAAGCTGATCCAGCAGTTCTTTGGGCAAAAGCAGAGACAGCTGCCGCATTTGACTAATGGCCATAGGCTTCTACCACCTTCTCTACAATGGCTCGCGCCAAGTCTGCTTTTTTGTCCGTCAAGGCAGCCGCAACCTTGTCCTCATTTTGCTGGGTTGTCTGCTCCAAGTCTTGCTGCAGGAGCACCAACTTTTGCTGGGAAGTCGCGGTTAATTCCTCTGCCAGCGTCTGCGTTTCAGCGTCATAAGTCAGACCTAGCTGCCTGAGATTTTCATCTACTTGCTGCCGCAGCTCCTGAGCCTGCGTCCTGTAGCCCATCAAAACTTCTTCTGCAGCAGTCTCAATTTCCTGCATTTTTTCAAGTGTTTCATTGGCCATCTATTCACCCCCTCGTTTTCAAAAACCTTCGAAAACGGATTTTAAAATCTGCATTCCTGGCTGACTGTCCCGTATCTGGTAAACTCATCTTCTGGAATACAGCTTCGTACTTGCATAAATTATATCATATTCTTTCTGAAAACATCTTTTTCAAACAGAGTTTTTCTCCTGATTGAGAAAATGTCGAACAGCGCCTAATCGTCCTGCTTCATTTCCTAGGGCTGCCGCCACTAGCTCTCTAGGCAAAAAGCGCGGATCTACTACTTGCTGCTTCATCAAATTTTCAAGACGTGGCAGAATAAGCTCAGATCTAGCTAATATCCCGCCACCGACAATCAACACCTCTGGATTTAGAATATAGGACAGGGTCAAAAGACCTTTAGCTAGGCGACCCAAGAATATATCAAGTATTTCCTGCGCCAGCTTATCTCCTTGGTCTACCACCGCAAAAAAACTACGCCCAGTATGGCCTTGCTCACCTGTCTTTTGGCTGTATAATGCTAACAAGGCAGTTGTTGATGCCTGGGATTGCCAGTCCTGTCCATCTTCCATGGGCAGATAGCCTACCTCACCAGCGGTATAGGTGGATCCATTGACAATCTTTCCATCATAGATAATGCCGCCGCCAATGCCTGTACCGACAGTAATCATCACTGCAGAAGCATGACCTTTAGCAGCACCTAGCCAAGCTTCACCAAGAGCAGCACAATTAACGTCATTTTCAATCGCAATCGGTAAACCAAATTCTTTTAAAATCCGACTACGGAAATCCGTTCCAATATAGCCTGGAATGGTATAGCCAGCGTAACTGATTTTCCCAGACTGGCTGTCAACTACACCAGCAGATGAAATCGCCACTCCATCTAGCTCAAACTTCTCCTTATAAAATGCTATTAGCTGGCAAACCTGTTCTAAAATCTGATTCGTTTTCTTTTCAAAGTCGATCTCAGTGGCAACTTCTCGAAATTGATTTAGACTACGTCCGTCAGACTGATAGAGATCTGCTTTAATCGTTGTCCCACCGATATCTATTCCCACAATATTCACGATTCATGCTCCTTCTCTTCTTGATTTTCTTCTAAAGCTGAAAGTGTATTTGTAAAGATTTGGCTGCGATGATCCCGATCCAAATCCATATAATAGGCATAGAAAATGTCCATCACGACTAAAACCGGAAACTGAGGAGAGATATTATTGCCCTGTGCTAAGTGCTTCTTGACAGCTACTAGGACCAGTTCATTACACTGCTGCCTCAAATCGTCGCTGTTATTGGAAGTTACCAGCACAGTCTTGGCTCCGACTTTTTTTGCATTCTGGATCGCCTGCGTGATAATTTTAGTCTCACCAGATATGGAAATGCCAATAACCAGACAGTCCGGATCCAGCATGACTCTATTCACCCGAATCATATGGTCGTCCGTAATAGCCTTACAAACCATTCCCAACCGCATGAAGCGAAACTCCATTTCCCGAGCCACTAAGCCTGAACTCCCCTGCCCGTAGATATAGACTCGCCCAGCATTGTTGAGCATATCCCCTACGCGCAGGAACTGTTCTTCATCAATCAAGGAAAAAGTCTTATTAAGCAATTCGCCATAATCAGACAAGACATTTCTGGTCAAATCTCGACTGACATTTTTACTTTCTGAACTGGATTCCTGAAATTCAAAGATAAACTGCCGATAACCTGAAAAACCACATTTTTTAGCGAAGCGAGTCAGAGAGGGCACAGAGACATAGAGCTTCTGAGACACAGCCTGAGCCGATAGATCGGCTGTCAACGCCTCATCAGACAGAAAATAATCTGCAATCTTCTTTTCCAGGTGTGTCAGACTACCGTATACAGACTCAATCACTGGCAAAATGTTTTTTTCCAAAGAAACCATCAGACATTTTCCTCCTGCAACTATTTTCTTTATTCTACCACTTTCTCAAAAGTAATTCCAATCCGTCCTTGCTAGAATTCTCCAGCAGAAAATAAAGTTCAAAACTGACTAAAAAAGCTGGGGCAGCATGTTAAGAACAATCTGTCTTTCTCATCCCGCCCGCAGCCTTTTATACAATTTTTACTTTAAAGACAACCTTACGGATGGGGCCGGCTTCTTCAGCTATCAGTCCAGTCTTATGGGCGTCATTAGGATCCAGCAAGAGCAGGCTGCCAGGAGTGAATATCAGGTCAAACAAGGCTTGGCCGGACATCTGCTGCCAGTCTCCTTCCGCATCATAATCCCCTTCTTCCATATTGGACAAAAAGTTATAGTGGATGCGCTCCCTTCCTTCAAAAATCAGATGCACATCGTAAAATTCCCTATGACTTTCCCAGACCCGTTCATCTTCGGTCGTAGTCGTCATTTCAATGACATTGTAAAAGAAATCATCAGACACAGGGTGGTTGCCCTTTTCATCTTGGCTGACATCATGTGTCTGTAAAAATTCTAAGACTTTTTTTAAGGCAGGATGCTGAATGTCTCTCTCAACAGCTGCTCCTTTATATTGAACTAGTTCCATTAGTGCCTTACCTCCCAGGATTTATCTGCATGAATACTTGCAATATCGTAAACTGTTGTATTCTCTGGTGCAGCCTTGCCTCCGGTTAAGACGGAAACAACATAGCCTACAATCAAGGAAACAACAATTGAAATCAATGAATAAGCCCAGATACTCACCGCTTCTGCTGGCAAAGCGTACTTGATGACTAGCAGGACAATACTGGAAGCAATCATAGCCGCATAAGCTCCCTTGAGGTTGGCACGCTTGGTGAAGATTCCCAGAATAAAGATTCCTCCCAAGACACCTAGCACCAAGCCCATAAAGCCATTAAACCAGACATAGGCCGATGTAATACCTGTATGAGCCATCACGATTGAAACTACTGTTGAGAAGACTCCTACACCTAGAGAAACATATTGAGCAATTTTAGTCCGTTTCTTGTCGTCCAGATTGCTGGATACAACATCTTGAATATCAAGTGTCCAAGAAGTCGCTACAGAATTAAGACCCGTAGAAATAGTAGACTGAGCCGCTGCATAAATTGCCGCAATCAGAACACCGGTCACTCCAACTGGAAGACCATAGGCGATAAAGTACGTGAAGATCTGGTCTTGAGGAATAGAGCTACCCTCAGTGCCTGGATGCTGTACTTGATAATAGACATATAAGCCTGTACCAATCAGATAAAAGACAGAGGCGATAAAGATTGACAAAACGCCATTCGTAAACATCATTTTATTGAGTTTCTTCACATTCTGAGTTGTCGTAAAGCGCTGAACGATATCTTGCGAAGACACATAAGAGGACAGGGTATTGATACCAGAACCTAAGATAATCAGGAAAATAGAATCTTTCAGCAAATTAGGATTGAAAATAGTTTCTTTTCCTGAGATAAATTTACCGCTGGCCAGCTCATTAGCAATGTCTCCAAAGCCGCCCTTGAGATTGGCAATTAGGAAGAAAAGTCCCACAACTGTACCAATCAAGAGAACCGAACCTTGAATAAAGTCTGTCCACAGAACTGACTTAACACCACCGGTATAGGAGTAGACAATGGCAATCGCACCCATCGCGATAATCAGGATATTGACATCAATCTTGGTCAGCGTAGCCAGAGCCACTGAAGGTAGATACATAATGATGGACATGCGGCCGATTTGATAGATGATGAAGAAGACAGCTGACAAAGCCCGCAAGGCCTTAGAACCAAAACGTTTTTGCAGGTAGTCATAGGCTGTATCAATATCCAGACGTGCATATATTGGCAAGAAGAAACGAATAGCCACTGGAATGGCAAAAATCATACCCAGCTGGGCAAACCAGAGCAGCCAAGTCCCTGCATAAGAGTTCCCCGCCAGTGTCATAAAGGAAATCGGACTTAGCAATGTAGCAAAAATGGAAACAGATGTTACATACCAAGGTACCGTTCCATCACCTTTAAAGAACTCTTTACCCTGCATCTCCTTTTTCGAGAAGAGCAAACCTGCTACCAGAACAACTAGTAAATACACAATCAGAATAATCATATCGATTGTAGTAAAACCAACATTTCCCATAGAATTTCTCCATTGTTATTCATCGTCAAAGCCTAGGACGGGCAGGTTTAGCCTGCCCTAAACTCTGGTGTTACACTCTTTATATTATAAGAAGTCTTCTCTTACCTGCTTAATCATAGCAGCAGCTTCTTTGGCAATCGCGTAGTCTCCCTCAGATAGAGGCTCTAACGGTGCTCGAACAGAACCAATATCCAAGTCCTCATTGAGACGAAGAATTTCTTTCATAACAGCATAGAGATTTGCGCGACCGCTGACCATCTTGTAAATCACACTATTAATCGCATGTTGCAGTTCTTTAGCACGATCCAGATCTTTGTCAATGATGAGTTGGTTGAGCTTGAGGAAGAGGTCCGGCATCACAGCATAGGTTCCGCCAATTCCGGCCTTAGCACCAATAACTCGACCGCTGATAAACTGTTCATCTGGACCATTAAAGACAATATGATCTTCCCCACCTTCTGCGACAAAAATTTGAATGTCTTGAGTCGGCATAGAAGAGTTTTTAACCCCAATAACTCGTGGATTTTTACGCATTTCTGCATAGAGGGCTGGTGTCAAGGTCGTTCCAGACAGCTGCGGAATATTGTAGATGACAAAGTCAGTATTCGGAGCCGCTGCACTCATATCGTTCCAGTACTTAGCGATAGAATAGTCCGGCAAACGGAAGTAAATAGGAGGAATAGCAGCGATGGCATCAACACCCAAACTTTCAGCATGCTTAGCCAGTTCCACACTGTCCTTAGTGTTATTGCAAGCCACATGAGCGATAACTGTCAGTTTGCCCTTAGCCACTTCCATGACATTTTCCAAAATTAATTTCCGGTCTGCTACACTGAGGTAAATACACTCACCAGAAGAACCATTAACATAGACACCCTTAACACCCTTATCAATAAAGTACTGAGTCAAAGCACGAACACGTTCTGGGCTTACTTCTCCTGCTTCATCATAACAAGCATAAAAAGCTGGAATGACACCTTCATATTTTTCTAATTTTGACATATTCTTCCTCTTTTCTATTCTTTCGTTGCGTCTGCAAACTTCCTTGTAATCAGCTGCGGCCGTGTAATGGCAGATCCTACTACCACACTAAAGGCTCCTAACTCTAGAACCCTTTTTACCTTTTCAGGACTATCAATATTTCCCTCAGCAATCAGAGGGTGCTGAATCCCAGCTAAAGCTTTTCGGATGATTTCAAAGTCATTGGCTTCAATCTTATCTCCCTCGCTCTGACTAGTATAGCCTACCAAGGTTGTTCCGATAAAATCAAATCCCATTCGATCTGCTTCCAGCATCTCGTCAAGAGTTGAACAATCAGCCATCAAAAGCTGCTGAGGATATTTTTCTTTGACTTTCTGGAAAAATGCTTTTAAACTCTCTCCTTGAGGTCTGCTGGAATTTGTCGCATCTAAAGCGATAATCTCCGGATGGGCTTCCATCAGCTCATCTACTTCTATCATAGTTGGTGTAATGAAAGCTTGGGCATCTGGATAATCTCTCTTGATAATCCCAATAACTGGCAAATCCACCGCTTCTTCAATAGCCTTGATGTCTATAACCGAGTTAGCCCGAATTCCGCTAGCACCTCCTTCTTTGGCCGCCACTGCCATACGAGCCATGATAAAGTCGCTATGTAATGGTTCGTTTGGTAGAGCCTGACACGACACAATTAACTTATGCCTCAACTCTTCCATTTGATTCCTATCCTCCTTACTCATTTATTGTAAGCCTTTACATTTATCATCTTAACATTTATTGCAATTAGTTTCAATATGATTTTACTTTTAGAAAGTACTTTCTTTTTAGGTATTACTTTTTATCTCAGTTTGAAACTTATACAGATGAATATGAATAAAATATTTATGTTTTCGTGGCTGTTCCAACATTTTTCTACAACTAAAAAGAACTAGGCAAATGCCTAGTCCCAGGGGGGAAGCAGTTTTGTAGACTTCCAGTCTTAAAGGAATCAAAGCTAACAAACACTACGCTCAACCAGCTTATTTAAAGGCCCAAATTCGAAGTTTAAATCAGCAGAGTGCCAATTAGCAAACCTCCGCCACTTGTTTATCCCAAAAGGTATCAAAATCGTCAGGCATTTCATCTCTTCCGCGATAATCTAACATTTCTTTAAATAAAGTAGGGTTTTTCATGTCTTATCCTCCCAACGATTCTTGAAACCTCTTTCATCATACCATATAAAGAGGAAGTTTTCAATAGGTTAATATATAGATTTTCTGTTTTTCTGAAATTTGTCGGACCTACTGCCTAAGAACCTATATGAAGCAGGAGCAGCAAATAAAACAAACTAAATCCTATGTTTAGGCCGGCTCCGTTAAGGTAGGGGTGTCCGATTCTCAGCTTTTCTACCAGTAATATAGTCAACAGACTGAGCGGTAAAGGAGTCAGCAGCCCCATATAAGCAGGCAATATTGTCTGACCGGTAACTATTAGCAGTGAGTAAACGAGCCAGCCTAGACCGGTCAGGGCGATAGCTGTCCGCCAGGTTATATCTAGAAATAGCACTGCTTCATTGATAAGCCCGCTGTCTTCGTCTGAGCAGACCTGTCCGTTGCTTCGTTTATAAGCCTTTTTACTGATGATCCCAACGTAGTAAAAGGCCACATGTGCCACCGGCGACAGGGCAAATCCAATTCCTAACAAGGCTATTGACAGATAGGCCCACAAGCCCTTATTTGTCAAACCAAAGAGAGCATAAAGCGAGACTAACATAAGAGGGATTGAGAAGTTAGCCACCAGAGCGCCCAGACGCAGCCGACCGACAGAGCCAGAAAGCATCAGCATAGCCAGATTCTTATTGCCAATCCGACTCTGCTCCGTAAAAGAGGCATAGCTTTCCTTGTCTACCTCAAAGCCAACCAGCAGAATATCCCCCAATAACCAGCAAAGACCACTCAACAGCCCAGCCCATAAAGATAAAAAAATCACATTACTCTCCTTTTTTCCATTGTCCCCTTATCTTAGCACAAAAACTCACTCAATCACAAGTAGTCAGAAGGTTTACGTCTTTTTACCCTAGCAAGTTCCTTTCATTAAGAGACCTAGCACTCACATCGCTCCATTCCTCAGCATCAATGTCTCTAAGCCCGGTTTCGACCAAAGGTCTTGCCTGGCTAATTGTTTCTTCAAGGTGGGCAGCTTTTGTCCCAAGGAACAAAACTGCATCCACTGCTCTATGATTCAACTTTGTCCTACGGCCCCGTTTCGTTAAGTTACCTAGAGCTCACGTCACTCCTCTCCTCAGCATCAATGTCTCTAAGCTCAGCTTCGACCAGAGGTCTTGCCTGGCTAAGACACATAGAAATATCCCCTACCAAATGGCAGGGGATGACCGACAAATTGTCTTATGATTGATTTAGGAAGCTACTCGCTTATTTGCGGCGTCCTGGGCGTTCCTTGTAACCATAGTATGCGTCTTCGATGATTTCCTGCATGTGGTCAACCATTGGAAGGCGTGGGTTGGCTGGAGAACATTGGTCTTCATAGGCAAGGAAGGCCAATTCACGTGAATGTTCTTTCCATTCTTTTTCGTCAATACCTTGAGCTTTGAAGTTCATTTGGATACCTACGCGCTCACCTAGTTCGTAAACAGCTTTTGCGTAAGATTCAACCCCTTCTTCTGGAGTAGAAGCTGGGAGTCCAAGCATGCGTGCGATATCTTGGTATTTTTCATCCGCACGGTAGTAGTTGTACTTAGGCCATGTCGCTGTCTTAGCTGGACGTGTACCGTTGTAGCGGATCACGTATGGCAGCAAGATCGCATTGGTACGACCGTGGATCGTATGGAACTGAGCACCAATCTTATGGGCCATAGAGTGGGAAATTCCCAGGAAGGCATTGGCAAAGGCCATACCAGCGATAGTAGAGGCATTGTGCATCTTTTCACGAGAGTGGAAATCAGCATTCTTAACAGAGCTTTCCAAGTTTTCAAAGACTAGTTTGATAGCTTGGAGAGCCAAACCATCTGTAAAGTCGCTGGCCATCTGAGATACATAAGCTTCTGTTGCGTGAGTCAGCACGTCCATACCAGTGTCCGCTGCGACAAATCCTGGAACAGTCAGTACCAGAGCTGGGTCTACGATGGCTACAGTTGGAGTCAGAGAGTAGTCAGCGATTGGGTACTTGCGGTTGTTAGCCTTGTCAGAGATAACGGCAAACGGTGTTACTTCTGAACCCGTACCAGATGTGGTTGGGATTGCGATAAACTTAGTCTTCTTACCAAGCAACGGGAATTTGAAGGCACGTTTACGGATATCCATGAATTTTTGCACAAGGTCACGGAAGTCCACTTCTGGTTGCTCATAGAAGAGCCACATTACTTTAGCTGCGTCCATTGGCGAACCACCACCAAGTGCAATGATTGTATCAGGTTTGAAGGTACGCATAATCTCTGTACCACGTTCAACGGTTGTGATATCTGGATCTGGTTCTACGTCTGCAAAGATTTGATAAACAACCTTATTACGACGAAGATCAAGTTGTTCGATGATACGATTTAGGAAACCAAGCTCTACCATAGCATGGTCTGTTACGATCATGACACGTTCTACATCGCGACATTTTTGCAGGTATTGGATAGAGTCACGCTCGAAGTAAGTTTTTGAAGGGAGTTTCATCCATTGCATATTATTTCTACGTCTTCCTACTTTTTTGATGTTCAAGAGATTCACAGCACTAACGTTATCACCAACTGAGTTGCGACCATAAGATCCACAGCCCAGAGTCAGTGATGGCAGGAAGGCATTATAAACATCCCCGATACCGCCGAAAGTAGAAGGTGAGTTGCAAATAACACGGATGGCACGAACAGCCTTACCAAATTCCTTGGTCAACTCTTCGTCCGCTGTATGGATAGCGGCTGAATGACCAAGACCATGGAATTCTACCATTTGACGAGCTTTTTCAACACCGTCTTCACGGGATTCAGACTTGAGCACAGCAATGACAGGTGACAGTTTTTCACGTGTCAATGGCTCTTTTTCACCAACTTCTTTACATTCTGCAGCCAAGATATTCGTATCTTCTGGCACGCTGAAACCTGCTTGCTCTGCAATCCAAGTAGCTGGCTTACCAACGATATCCGGATTGAGCTTAGCACCAGCACAGTTCTTGCTATTTGCCTTAGCACCGAAGCAGAATTCTTCCAACAGAGCTTTTTCTTTCTTATTTACAAAGTAAGTATGATAAGACTTGAACTCTTCTACAAATTCGTCATAAACTTCCTTATCAATGATAACGGCTTGCTCAGAGGCACAGACCATACCATTGTCAAAGGACTTAGACATAACGATATCGTGCGCTGCTTGACGGATATTAGCGGATTTTTCCACATAAGCTGGTACGTTTCCGGCACCAACCCCGAGAGCTGGCTTACCACATGAGTAAGCTGCCTTCACCATTGCATTACCACCTGTCGCAAGGATTGTTGCAATCCCTTCGTGGTTCATAAGGGCAGAAGTTGCTTCCATCGATGGCGCTGTAATCCACTGTACACAGTTTTCAGGCGCACCTGCTGCAATCGCTGCATCACGCACGATTTGCGCTGCATGAGCAGAAGATTCTTGAGCTGATGGGTGGAAAGCAAAGATGATCGGATTACGAGTCTTCAAAGAAATCAAAGATTTGAAAATCGCTGTTGAAGTCGGATTGGTAGTCGGTGTGATACCGCAGACAACACCCACTGGCTCTGCAATCAAGGTCAGTCCAGTCACATCATCTTCTTCAATAACGCCAACAGTCTTCGTATGACGCATATTATTCACAACGTGCTCACAAGCGAAAAGGTTTTTCGTTGCCTTGTCTTCAAAAACTCCGCGTCCTGTTTCTTCATAAGCGTGCAGGGCCAACTCACCGTGAGCATCCAAAGCTGCTACAGAGGCCTTGGCTACGATGTAGTCCACCTGTTCCTGATTCAGCTTTCTCATTTCCTCTAGTGCAGCCAGACCTTTTTGCACCAATTCATCGACATGCTTTTGCGCTGCCAAAGCCTTGGCTTCTTGTTCTACCGTTTTCTTCTTTTCAGCCATTCTATTCCTCCAATGGTTTTGCCTTAGGTTAGACGAAGAACTCTAACCTTTGTTAAATATTTCACAATTTAATTATAACCTATTTAATGATTTTTGTAAACACTTTCACTTAACATTCACAAACTTTTCTCTATTATTTTGTGAAATGTCATACAATATGCGCTGATTTGCCAGATTATTTTTGTCTATTTTGTGAAAAACTTTTTTAATTTTTTAGAGATTTCACATACTTTTTGTTTTCACACAATATATGAAAGCGCTTTCTTTGTTTAGATATAAAAAGCTCGGATAAACCGAGCTGATTATTTATGGTTTCACATTACCTGAATTGGCTTCATCTATGGCTTGCTTAATGGTATTGGCATAGAGAGTTCCCCCTTCAATGATGGACTCTGAGTTTGAGCCAAAGTGGACATAGTCTGTCCCTTCCCAAATCTGTGGGTTATCGATAGCAGTTTGATGCCAGTCAGCCACAAAGACATAGTCGTACTTCTTGGCTAATTCCAGTTCATACTCCCGCTGCTGAGCTAAAACACCGCCCTCTGAGCGACCGTCATAAGGAGTTACGAGAATCAGTTGATGCCCCTTAGGCAGGCTGGAAACATACTCATCTAAAAGCTCATTCGAGTAACCGGACGAATTGGTTCCAAGAGCCAGAACAACCTGCTTCTTCAGCACTCTATTAGCAATATCTGTCTTGTAGACCTCCAAGCCTGTACTCAGACTGCGACTAACGACAGTGTCTAGCTCGATTCCTGGTAAGATCTGCTGCAATTGATCGCTAGAGCGCAGGGCAACAGAGTCACCAATCATGGTAATCCCGTCCGCCACATTGTACTCAGTCGCCTTGGACTGATCAACCTGACTTCGAGTTGTCTGCATCTTAGTGTCAGCTTGATTCAGAGCATTGACAATCAAACTTTCCTCAAAAGCTCCTACCTTTGGTGCTGTCACCGAGATAAAGAACATAATCAAAGTCAGCGGAATCATACTGTAAAAGATTGGTCTGGTAAGAGATGACAGATCCATCTTGGTTCCCATGATAACTGGCTGACGACCAGCAAGAGTTGGCTCCAAGATGTAGAAAGACAAAGCTGCAAAAGTAAGAGACAGCAGCGTGGTCAAGAGAACAGCCAAGCCATTACCCATCAGCTGGGTAAAGATAATATAGAATGGCCAGTGGAAAAGATAAACACCGTAGCTGGTATCTGCGATAAAGTTGACAATGCCAGGCTCCTTCACATCAGGAAGCTTATCATGCAGCATCCTAGCTGCCAAAATCATCAGACAGGCCAAGGTGGTCGAAGTCAAGAACCCTACTAGATAGGTCCAAAGATTGTCAAACTTGAGCAGGAAGCTGAGCAAAAGCAAAATAGCTGCGCTGCCCCCCATAATTCCTAGTACTTGCTTGAGAGCCAGCTTTTGCTCCAGCATCTTAAAGCGACTGCTGACATGGCCAATACCAGACAAGGTCGCCAGAATGCTTCCTGCAAAGAAAGGAAAGATGTGGGTCAAACTTGAGAAATAAATATCAGAGTAATTCTTAGTGGTCAAAGCTCCAGCAAACATTGATACAAAGCTGACCAAAAAGAGACCTGCAGAAACCAGCGCGATCATGCCACGATAGCGGGCCGTTGACTTAGCAACCTTGCCCAAGCCCCAAGCGGCCAATCCCCACAGAACATAATAGTGCACTTCTAAAGCCAGACTCCAAGTGTGAATCAAGATGTGCGGCACAAACTGACTCTCATAACTGCCGCCTGAGAGCATTTCATAAAAGTTGGTCACAAAGCCCAAAGCAGCCGCAATCTGCGTCCCAATCCCAGCCACAAAATCCTTACGAATCAAGAGGGTAAAGGGCATAACGACCAAAATCATAAAGACCAGAGGCGGTACAATCCGATAAAAACGCCGTTTGAAAAAGCCTTGGATATCGATTTCTTTCCTCTTGGCAAACTCGTCAATCAGCAGAGCAGTAATCAAGAAACCAGAAAAGGTAAAGAAGATATCCACGCCAATAAAACCGCCAGGGAAAACGCCCTGGAAGTAATGATAAAGCAGAACTAGAAGCAGCCCCGTGATTCTGACGAGCGAAAACCATTTAATGCGCATTTTGATAAATTCCTTGTTTAAACGTTCCTTCATAAACGACATTGCCTTCTGTCGTTAGCTTTCCTTGTCCATCAGCCTGGCCCTTGCTGAAGTCCCCTTCATATTTCCAGCCAGCCTGCGAGGTAAAGGTCCCTTTGCCGTCAAAGATGCCATTGCGAAATTGACCGCTATAACTGTCCCCATTTTGAAAAGTCATAGTGCCCTGACCGTTCATCTTCCCGCGAACCAAGGTCCCGTCATACTTGATCTTCCCCTGATCCAGCGTTAAAACGCCCTTACCAGGAATCCCCGAAGTAAAGACCAGAATAGCTGACAGCACAATGACCGTTACAGCCAAAAGTTCTAAATTCTGCCGGGTCAGATAGACCTTGTATTTATCGTAAAATTCTTTTACTTTATCCATATTCCTATCCATCCAAACGCTCTAGCCACTTCTTGCAGCCAGCCAAGACCAAATCATAGGTTTGGTCAAAATCTCCTGTGTACCAAGGATCTGGCACACTTTCTTCTTCAAACTGATAAATTTTATGCTGAAAATCCTCAGGTGCCATCCGCTTCAAATCTCGGACATTGCTTTCATCCATACCGATGATGTAGTCAAAATCCGCAAAATCCGCTGGCGAAATCTGCTGAGAAGTCTTGTTCCTATCATAAGAAATGGCATATTTCTTAAAAATAGCCTGTGTTCCCCGATGAATGGGATTACCGTGCTCCCAGCTCGAGGTTGCCCGGCTCTCGATTTTCAGCTGGTCTGTTAAACTCTTCATAACAAACTCTGCCATCGGACTGCGGCAGATATTGCCCAAACATACAAATACAATTTTCTTCATAGAATACCTCGCTATCTATTATAACAAAATAATGGCAAAAACTAGCTCTGAATCGTTTACAGTTTCCTGATTCTCGTTGAAAACTGACAAGCCCTGCCCCTCTCATGTCTAAAAATAGCAAAAAAACCACCCATTTGGTGGCTTTTTGTAGGGAGATTATTTTTTAAAAAGAAAAAAGTTTTAGGAGTTAAGTTAATTTCTTAACTTGGTCATAGTATAATATCCATTCCTTAAAACTTCCTTAAAATAACTTAAAAATTTTACTCTTATCTTGTACCTATTTATCAGGATAGTGATATTCCAGCTGGGGCCAGCGTTTCTGCCAATTCTTCTTAGCCAAGCGCTCAGCATAGACGCGCTGGCGCTCCTTATTTTCAAGAAAATGAGGAGTCGGTCTGACCTGAAAATTTAAGATATCCTCCAAACCATAGGGAGCAAAAAGTTCCAGTTTGCCATTTGCCAACAAGCGCAGGCCAATGGCCGTGCAGCGCTCAGGATACTTACTCATGGCTTCGCAAGCATTTTTATAAGGCGCCGTTCCAGGACTATGGTGGTGCATATAGGCTTGATTTCTCAGTTCCCATCGATACTGTGGCCAGTCTGCCTTGAGCTTGGCTTCCAGCTCTATCGTCTCTGCCTCAGCATAACTCGGATCAAAGAAAATGACATCTACATCCGTATCTGAGTCAAAACCTGGTCGCTCTGACAGCATATTCCAGATAAAATTCCTCACACATCCAGCCGCTAACCAAGAATCCTTGAGCTCCAGACTGCGAATAATTTCCAAAATCGCTCGGATGTCTGGATCTTGACCTAGTCGGTCTAAAATCTCCTTTTCTGTCATCATTCCTTCATATACTCATATCCTAGATGCTCATAGGCCTTACGGGTAGCCACGCGCCCAGTCCGAGTTCGCATGACGAAGCCTTTCTGAATCAGGTAAGGCTCATACATGTCCTCCACTGTTTCACGCTCCTCAGCAATATTGACCGAGAGGGTTCCCAGCCCTACCGGACCGCCACCGTAGACCTCAATCATGGTCTTCAAAATCTTCTGATCCACATAGTCCAGCCCTTCCTGGTCCACATCCAGCATGGAGAGAGCCTGGTCGGTTATCTTATCATCAATCAGGCCATTGCCCATAATCTGTGCATAGTCTCGCACCCGCTTGAGCAAACGGTTGGCAATCCGCGGTGTGCCTCGGCTACGCAGAGCCAGCTCCTTCGCAGCCTTATGGGTAATATCCATCTCAAAAATCTCTGCCGTCCGCTCGACAATTTCTGTCAGGTCGTCCGCTTCATAATACTCCATATGACCAGTAATCCCAAAGCGAGCACGCAGAGGATTGGACAGCATGCCTGCCCGAGTGGTCGCCCCAATCAGAGTGAAAGGCGGCAAATCCAGATGGACGCTGCGACTGGTCTCGCCTGAGCCAATCATAATGTCGATGTAAAAGTCTTCCATAGCGCTGTACAGCACTTCCTCTACTGCCATTGGCAAGCGGTGAATTTCATCTATAAAGAGGACATCACCCGGTTCAAGGTCATTTAAGATCGCAACCAAATCACCGGACTTTTCAATCACCGGACCTGAAGTTTGCTTGAGATTAACACCTAGTTCATTGGCAATGACAAAGGCCATGGTCGTCTTTCCTAGACCCGGGGGACCAAAAAGCAGGGTATGGTCCAGCGCCTCATCCCTCAGCTTAGCCGCTTCAATAAAAATCTCCAGTTGGTCCTTGACCTTGTCCTGACCGATATACTCCTGTAAATACTGGGGACGCAAGGTGCGCTCCACCAATTCCTCATCGCCCATTAATTCATTATCTAAAATTCTACTCATAGAACTATTATAGCAGAAAATAAGGCAGAGGAAGTAAATCTAATTCGCGTCTGAACACAAAAAAAGACCACCGGATTGGGTGGCCTTTATGGGAGATTATTATGAAAAAGTTTAGGATTTCTATCAAATAAAGTTAGGAGGTCTTCATTTGATACTCATAGTATACTGCCCCTAACTTAAAGAAACCTTAACTTTGTATAACGTATCCTTTAAAATTTAACATTTGAGTTACAATCCGATAAACTTCCTGTCTTATTCTAAAATTTGAGTAAAAAAAGACCACCGGATTGGGTGGCCTTTATGGGAGATTATTATGAAAAAGTTTAGGATTATCAAACAAAGTTAGGGGGCTTCATTTGATAAAAATAAGTATAGCAGCCTTAGCTTAAGAAAAACTTAAAGTAAAATTCAGTTAGCAAAAAAGATTTTGCTTTTGATTGTGGAGGCTTTTCCCTTGCTTAAAATTAGCTACTTATGGAAACATAGTCGCTGAAAACTGGACAAAGAAAAACGGCAGAAGGAGGTACTGCCGTTTTCTGTGCTCTTTCGCGATTGTTTCTTTATAATGTTGCTGTTACGTCAGCAAAATACACCGTCCTGCTGGTAAAAATCTGACCGGCTTTGAGAATGACATCCGACTGTTGGCTGCTGTGAATGGCATCCGGCAGAGCCTGGGCTTCCATAGCCAAGCCATTATGCTGAATCATAGGCTGTCCGCCAAACTGAACAGAATCCTCCACGCAATTTGCTGAATAAATCACTAGGCAGGGCGCCTGAGTCTCAATAGTCAGGCGGCGGCCCGATGCTGGATGATAGAGTGTGCCTGCATGGTCTCGGCTTGGGTTTAGCGCAAAAGGATGATCCAAGCCAGATACCAGCTGGATTTGCTCGTCTGACGCAGCGAAAATTTCTTTAAGGGAAGCGCCCTTGGTCAGCTTCTTGACAAAGTCGCGCTCTGCATCAGCCTTTTTATCAGGAAGGCCGTCAGCTGCGATAGGATAGACACCATCGGTATTGAGCTGCAGGATATGGTCATCAATGGGCTGATTGAAACGACCAGACAGGTTGAAGTAGCTGTGGTTGGTCGGATTGACCAAGGTATCCTGATCTGTCTGGGCCTGATAAGAAATTTCCAGCTTGCCCTTCTCTGTCAGGGTATAGGAAACCCAGATTTTCAGATTGCCAGGAAAGCCGCCAGTTCCGTCAGTCCGCTCTGTGTAAAAGATAAGTCCGTCATTACTGACTTCCTCTACTTCAAAAACTGCATTGTCCCAGCCGCTGGATCCACTATGGTTACAGTTTAGGCCATTATTGGCCTCTAGCTTAAAGGTCTGGCCATTCAGCTCAAAAGTTGCACCAGCAATACGCCCAGCGACTGGACCAATACTGGCTCCGTGCTTGGGACTGTTTCCAATATAATCCTCAAACCGATTAAACCCGACGACGATATTGTCAAAGTGATTATCCTTATCAGGAGTAACATACTGGACGACAGTTGCTCCGTAGTTCATGACTGTCAGACGATAGCCTCGATCGTTTTCAAAGGTATAAGCCAGAATCTCCTGACTGCCCAGCTTGCCAAAAATGGATTCTCGGTAAGATTTCATACCAAACCTCTTTTATCTATCCTGTTAAAAATCACGAACTTGCCAAGTCCTGTCTTCAAAAGGCAGGTCAAGCTTGTCCACCCAAGACACTGCTGTTTGGCGCAAGACTTGATTAAGATACTCGATATTCTGACGACCTGTCTCGTCCAGCCACGCTCGAGCTGCTGCAGCTCCCTCTTGGGCAAAGACTGAGACCGCATCCTTCCAGGTAGCCCGTCCGCACAGAACTCCGTTAAACTGTGAGCCCGCTTCATGGGCTAGCCGCAGCGTTTCTTGGAAAAGCTCGGCACTGACACCAGCGCTGAGGAAGATGAAAGGCAAGTGCGTCGCATCTGACTGTTCTTTAAAGAAAGCTTGGGCTTCCGTCACGCTGTAGACTGGCTCAACTCCTTCTTTGGTGAAGCCCTCGACAAAGTTCATATTGACTGGCACTTCAACCTTTAAGACATCTACATGATAACGGGGATCTGAAAAGAGCTTGACTGCCCCGTTGACCTTATGCGGCTTAAGCTTGGCATAGTTAGCGTCCAAGACGCTGTCACTCTTGGCATCATAGGTCAGAATCTCCAGAAAATAAGGAATGTCCTCAGCTAAGCATTCACTGCCCACGCGCTCAACCCAAGCCTGCTTGATATCGTTGATTTCTGGTTTGTCGTCCACATCATAGTAAATCAAGACCTTGACAGCATCTGCGCCCATGTCTCGTATGCGACTAGCTGACCAGTTTGGCAGCAAGTCCGGCAGGCGCCCCTCCGATGTCGCATCATAGCCAGTCTTCTCGTAGGCCACTATCAGCCCGCAGGACGCATCTCGCAGTTCTGCTGCCGGCAGACCGAACTCTGGATCCAGCAGGATGGAGCTGGCATAGGGCGTCAACTGACTGGAGATTAATTCTTTAAACTGAACCAGGGCTTGATCACCAGAAGGCACATCTTCTCCTCTGGCCAGCATTTTCTTGAGCGATCCACGCTGGTCAATGGCTAAAGCCCCGATAATCCCCTGCTCGTCTGACAATTTTCTCAAGTGGCTTACTTTTTTGTGGCTGATTTTTAATTTCTCCATAACTTTTCCTTTTCTTACTGTCCAAGAGAGTGAATGATAACTCCCTGTACTACGCGATTGACCGTTCCTGTCGGAGACGGTGTGTCAGGACGGTTCTTGACCTTGAGCGAGGACAAAAGGGCAAAGAGCTGAGCGTAAACGATGTAGGGGAAGATGCGATAGCTATCTTCTAGAGGCTCTTGGGTACTTAGCACTACTTGCTCAACTCCTTCCAACTGCTCCTCCCGGTCAGTCAGCAAGACCAGTCCGCGGACAATCCCGTCACCAGCTACTTCCTGCACCAAGTCCAAATCATAAGCCTTGGTATAGGCATCTGCCGAACCAAAGACCAGAACAACTGTGTCTTGGTTAATCAGCGACTTAGGTCCATGCCGGAAACCGACTGGGCTTTCGTACATGGTCGCAATTTGGCCAGCTGTCAGCTCTAAAATCTTAAGCTGGGCTTCATGTGCCAAACCAAAGAAAGGCCCTGCCCCCAGATAAATGACCCTGCTGAAATCCAAATCAACCAGCTGCTGCACATCTGCAACTCGTTCCAAAACATCCTGACTGAGCTGAATCAGAGCCGCAACCTTGGCTTCTTTCTGAGCTAGATCAGCCCGATCAAAGACCAAAAGGGCTGTCAACATCATAGAGCTGAAGCTAGAAGTCATGGCAAAGCCAGCATCATTAGAAGCTTCTGGCTGCAGGAGCAAAAGATTCTTTTCATCATCTTGGGCCTGCTGGGCTAGCTTGCCTTGGGCAGCACAGGTAATGGTAATCTGATACAAGTCATCCACCAACTGCTTGGCCAAGTCCACAGTCGCTACACTTTCTGGGGAATTTCCGCTGCGAGCAAAGGAAACCAGCACTGTCGGCACTTGTCTCTTCAGATGTACCAAGGGGTTGGCCACGATATCTGTCGTCGCAATAGCGTTGAAATTCCATTTGCGCTCATCATAAATCTGCCTGAAATAAGGCGTCAAAGTATCTCCGACGTAGGCTGATGAGCCGGCTCCGGCAAAAATGACCTTGATGTAGTCATGTTTGTCCTCGATTTTTTTCAGAAAAGCAGCGATATCTGCGGCCAGAGCCTTATAACTGTCAAAAGCTTCCTGCCAGACCTCAGGCTGCTGGTAGATTTCTCTCGTTGTGATGTCAGCCCCTAGACGCTGCAATTCTTCCTGTGAATAATCTAACATTCTCTTTCTCATTCCTTTCCATCATTTGAAAAAAGGGGGAGCGAGACAGAAATCCAGAAAATCAAAGATTTTCGGCTCGCTGTCCCACCCCCGCGACGATGGCTAGGTTTGAAATATGCTTTTAACAAGCTTTTTCAAACCAGACAGCAACTGCATTTTGCAATGCTGAACCATCCATTTCCCTAGGCTAAGAGGCATCTCCCAAATTCCTCTTAGACCAGTATGCTTGAATCATCCACTGTGGCTTGGCCTTACCTATCAGCAGTCTCCCATCTGCTGACAGCGCAAGGACTTGACCTAACTAGAAGTGGCTGTTCAAGCTTTTATTCATCTTCATCATCCATTAGGCCAGCTAGAACATCATTGACCTTAACAATATTCTCTGCTGCCTTGGATGGATAGCTGACTTCTGCTCCTGTCAAAGAAGCGTTAATAAACTCAATGACCATGGGCAGATTGACCCCCGCATAAAGCTCGATATCCTGTCCTTCCATAATGAAGCGGCTGACTACATTACAAGGAGTGCCCCCCAAGAGATCCGCAAAAACCAAGTAATCCTCAAAATCTTTGACCGTTTCTAAGAATTTAGCTGCAAAATCTTCTGGGCCTTCCTCCGGAAGCAGGGCTACTGCATGGATGTCTTCCTGAGGCCCCATAATCATTTCCGTAGTTGTTTTCAGCTCTTCACAAAAGCGACCGTGGCTGACTAAAACTAATTTCTTACTCATAAATTACTCCATTACTCTGGTACTTGTCCCAGCAGGAAGTAGCCGATAGCAGAGAAGCTTACTGCCATGATAATGATAATGAAGATAGCCTTAGTAGAGTTCATTCCTTTCTTGCCCAAGAGCCAGAAGATAAAGCCCGTAAAGACTGCTGGAATCAAACGCGGGAAGATAAGGTTGAGCATATCTTGGAAATCAATAGCTTTTTCACCAATCTTCAGCACCCATGATACTTCAAAGTTAATCATAGTCGCAATCAAACCACCCACCATGAAGATACCCAGTACAGAAGCCGCTTCAACAAGAGCTGTCAAAGTACTTTGCATGTTGGTGATGAGATTGACCCCTTCTTTGTAGGCAAATTCTAACTGTTTCCAACGGAAAATATCATAAGCAACTGCTACAGCAATCCAAAGGAAAATTCCCCAAGGCTGACCTGCGATAGCCATGGTAGCAGCGATAGATCCCATGATAGCTGGCACAAGAGAGCCAAAGATAGAGTCTCCAAGAGGAGCAAACGGCCCCATAAGACCTGTCTTGATACCATTGACCGCATCTTTTGATTTAACCCCGTCTTTTTCTTCCATAGCTAGGTCAAAACCTGCAATAATGGTGTGGAAGAAAGGTGATGTATTGAAGAATTGCGTATGCAATTTCATCATTTCTTTCAATTCTGGAGTGCCGTCACCGTACATTTTACGCAGCTGAGGCAGGAGCATGTAGAGATAGCCAGAACCTTGCATCCGCTCGTAGTTCCAGCCTAATTGGAAAGTGAACAAGCTGCGTTTGTTGATTTGTTTAAAATCTTCTTTTGTTAATTTATAATTAGAGTTCGTCATCTTCAATTTCCTCACTTTCTGATTTTGTGCTAGCAGCTGGAGCAGCAGCTACTGTTCTTTGGCTGTATTTGAAATGCTGTACTGCAAGGAAGATACCAAAGATAGCTACACCAATCATAGACAAGCTTTTGAAGTTATTGGCAAATGTGATCGCAGCATCTTTTGGAAGAGTTCCAACAATACTAGATACAGCCCCACCCAAAGTTTGAATGTTTGAGTAAAGCACAGTCAGCATAGCTGTCAAGCCAAAACCAAGAGCTAGGTAATGAAGATTGCGTTTAACTGGAAGGTAACGAAGCAAGATGGCAAACCCGAGTCCTGGAAGCATACGACCAGCCAGTGTTAAACCTGCAGCTAGCCATTTCACACCAGCAACACCATCTACTATCGCTTCAACAAATGTTCCACCAAATGCTAGAGCCAGAAAGACTGGAAGGGCACGAGACAAAGCCCAAGGAAGTGCACCTAAGAGATAGTTGCGTTCAATACCTTTATAGTCGAAGCGTTCAACTGCTGCATCCACACGGTGCGCGAAATAAGTCGTTGTCATACGGCCTAAGATATCAAAGTAAGTTAGCAAAGTTGCTACCGGTACTGCGATTGTCGCAATAGCCAATTCTGGCTTATACCCTTGCGCAACTGAAAAGGCTGTTGCAAGAACGGCGCCTGATGTTGCGTCAATACGAGAAGCCCCACCAAATGTTCCGACACCAAGAACGAACAATTGCAGGCTACCACCGATAAACAAACCGGTTGTCAAATCACCCATAATCAAGCCAGTAATGAATCCAGCAAATACAGGGGATCCTGCTGACGAAACGATGGTCAACTCATCACAGATTTGATAAGCTGAGTACAAAGTGAGTAGTAAAATTTGCCACCATTGTATCATAACAATGTCCTCCTAAAATTTTGTCTTATTTTAATAACTTCATGAAATCCTCAACCGGATCGTTGGGAACCATTTGCGCTGTCAGTTTTACTCCTTTTTCATGAAGCTTGTGAAAGGCTTCAACATCTGCATCTACCACATTGATAGAGCGGGTAATGGAGCGAGTTTCGTCTGACTGAGACATATTGCCGACGTTCAGCGTTTCCAGCGGAACACCAGCTTCGACCAACCGCAGGAAGCGGTCTGGCTTGCGGGCGACAATCAAGAGTCGCTGCGAATCATACTTGCCAGCTAAGATATTTTCTGCTGCCTTAGCAATCGGTAAGACACTTAGTTTCACACCAGCTGGCGTTGCGAGCTTGAGCCCGCTCTTTTCGATAGCATTTTCAGCTACCTCATCGTCAATCACCATAATGCGTGAAATGTTAAGCTTGGTAGTCCAAAGATTGGCTACCTGTCCATGGATCAAACGTCCATCGATACGTGCACCTACTATTGTCATAGATTTTCCCCCTTTATTGTTTTAAATGTAGGTTTGTTAACTAAGTGAATGGTTTCGCTGTAGATCCCTTCTGTCTCAAAGATAATGATGCGATTGTCGCCCTCTCTGAGCAGGCTGTGCGGGATATAGAGCGATAGGGTCGGTCCGACATTCCAGAAACGGCCAATGCTGACACCGTTGACAAAGACAACACCCTTGCCAAAGTCAGACAGATCCAGGTAAGTATCTTTAAGCGCTTTCATTTTGAAGTCAAAAGCGTAAAAAGCTGGTTGATTTTCCTGCCACCCTTTTGAAAAGTCGATTTTTTCTGGATGGTCCAGCGGCAATGGATAATGCTGCCAGTCAAGCAGGAAGTGCAGGTCCTTGCAGACACCGGTACGGATGCCTTTTTGCTGGGTATCTGCCAAGAGCTTGTGGCCATAATTGACCCGGCCCATATTTTCCATCAAAATATCAATCTGGTGCTCTGCCTTTTTCTGGCCGTCCACCATGATATCCTGACCGATTTCTGTCTGGTACTGGGTTGCTATGTGCTGACCGTCCACATAGAGCTGCATACGGTCGCGGCCGTCAATGACACGGAGCCTTTCCTGATTAGCATCCCAACTAGCCCAAGTCCGATAGAGCAGGTAGCCGACATTTTGCCCCAGCTCCTCCATCTTCATCGGATAGAGACTTTCGATAGGCTGAGCCAAGTCAGGCAGTGTCTCAAAGAGACTAACTTTCTGACTGAGCGGGATATTCCTGAGTTCAAAAGACTCTTTCACCAGCGGCTCCATCTGTGGATACTCTGGATAATGCTCTTTCAGCATCCTCTGGACTGCATAGTACTTGTCCGTCGGATTGCCACGCTCATCGAGTAGAGCATCATAGTCATAGGAAGTTACCTGTGGCAGGTCAATGACCCCTCTGGCCGAACAGCCGTTCATAAAGCCAAAGTTGGTACCGCCATGAAACATATAGAGATTGATTGAGCCCTGCTGGAGCACTTCGTGAACAGCTTGAGCCAGCTCGTCTGGATCTCGCTTGATGATAGGTTCTTTCCAGCGATTGAACCAGCCATCCCAGAACTCCATACACATGAGCGGCCACTTTTTGCCATGCTCGTCAAAGAATTCCTGCATCTGGGCAAAATTGTAATCTGCCTTGGAGCCGAAATTCCCCGTCACAAAGACATCATCATCAATCAATGTACCAGCTTGAAGCGTTGCCCGCCAAGGTCCGTCTGAAGTAAAGAGCGGACAGGTTACACCTCGTTCTTCCATGAGCTGTCTGATTGCTCTTAGGTAGGCCTTGTCTTCTCCATAAGAACCGTACTCATTTTCCACCTGCATCATGAGGATATTTCCCCCATTATCCAGCAGCCTTGGAGTCAGTCGAGGCAGCAGCTGGTCATAATAGCTGGCCACGGCCTGCAGAAAGGCCTCATCTGATGAGCGGATGCGCATATTTTCATTGAGCAGCCAGGCCGGCAGACCACCGAACTCCCACTCCGCGCAGATAAAAGGCGAAGGGCGGATAATGGCATAAAGTCCCAAATCCTGAGCTGTCTGTAAAAATGCCTCAATATCTAAAATCCCTTGGAAGTTAAAGACACCTTTTTGGGGTTCGTGCATATTCCAGGGAAGATAAGTCTCCACTGTGTTAAAGCCCAGAGCTTTGAGATTATAAAGGGAATGATACCAATCTTCAGGCTGTACCCGAAAATAGTGAATGGCTCCCGATAAAATCTTAAACTCCCGATCATCCAAACAGAAGGAATGACCAATTTTGAATCTTGCCATCTAATGTTCCCTCAGGTATAAAACCGCTTTCATCTCTTGTTAATATTAATATAATAAATTTTTGCATAAATGTCAACATTTTTTTTAAAAATATGTTAAAATCTTAAGTAAGATAAGTAAAAAAAGAGAGGTGAACAAAATGGCTATTCCAAAATACCAACAAATCAAAGATGAGCTCAAGCAGCAAATCATTTCTGGCAAATTTGAAAATGGCGATAAGTTTTACACAGAGGCTGAGCTGATTCAGATGTTTAATGTCAGCTCCATTACCGTTGTCCGCGCTTTGAATGAACTGGCCAACGATGGTTACATCATCCGCCAGCAAGGCAAGGGAACCTTCGTTTCACGTGCAAGAAAGCACAAACTGGTGGAATTTTCTGACGTTGAGACCTTCCCTATACAAAAAGATAAGGTGACTGTTCTCTCCATCAAGCGTGGGAATGACCTGAAAATCTTGGATAAGCTAGAACTAGCACCAACGCAGTTCTACTATAAGATTGACCGGATCAGACGGACTGGCGATAAAATCTATATCTATCACCAAACCTATATCCCTGAGCAGTACATCAATCCTAACTATCCAGATATGGACTACTACAGCTCCATCTACAACCGCTTCAAAACTGACTACCACATTCACATGAATGATGAGCATTTTGAAGAGACCAATGAAATTGTCTTCCCAACACCAAAAGATGTTGCGAAAGTACTGGAAGTTGATACCAACTTCCCGACCGTTCATCAGGTAAAGATTACCCAGCTGGAAAGCACTGGACAGATCTTAGAGTATAGCGAAACTTACAAACGCGGTGACTTCTTCAAGATCAAGTTCATTTCCTGCAATCGGGACCACTAAGATTGAAAACGATGGCTTCTAATCGGCTGTCGTTTTTTGTTTCATCTTGTGTACTTATATCTATTATAAGTCTATCTATACCAATTTGCAATCCATTCTAAGAACTTTTGTTCATTAAAAAGTGAATTCTGTCAAAAAGTAAACACAGCCTATTTATTTGTCCTATTTTTAATTGATTTAAAGAAGAAAAAATAAGAAACACTGGCTATTCCCCTGAAAATTGGTACAAGGATAAAGCAAAAAAGCTGGGATTAAATCCCAGCTTTTGATATAAAATGTTCCTTATTTTGCAAATGAAATCGTTCATCAAGTCTTTAGAAAACCTGCTATTTCTTTATTTCTAATTCACGGACCTGAAGCAAAACATTAGGCAAATCTGCCCCGGCCTGAAGAAGAGCAGCAGCCGTATAGGCTCCCTCTACCAAAGGAACATTATTGATAATGATTTCCTTGTCAGAAAAGTCTGCGACCATTTCGAGATTCATCCGAGCTGAGCCCAAATCGAAAAAGGCCAAAATAGTGTCCTTGTCATTGGCATCTAAAGCTGCCTGAATCCCTTCAAAGCTCGTCCCGATGCTACCGTCGTCCAACCCGCCCACATAGCTGATGGCCACATCTGCCGCCACCTGCGAAATGAGGTCAAACAAGCCTTGGGCCAGGTTTTTGGAATGGGAAACGATAAGAATGCCAGTATCTGCCATCAGCCTGCCTCCGTTTCTAGAAGAGCCTCAAAGAGGAGACCAGATGAAGCCGAACCGGGATCGATATGGCCGATAGAGCGCTCACCGACATAGGAAGCCCGCCCCTTAGTCGCTTTCAGATCTTTGGTCGCTTCCACTAGTGAGCCAATCTTTTCACGTGACAAGTCTCCAGACTGCAGAGAAACAGGAATCCCCGACCAGACATCAACCATGGTCTTCTCGCCTGGCACAGCCTTGCCCCGTTTCTGAATCATGTCCAGCCCAACTTGGATGACTTCTGACAAGTCTTTGCCGTCTTTTTCCGCCTTGGCCATGCCCATGAAGGCCGAGCCATAAAGAGGGCCTGAAGCACCGCCGACCTTGCTAATCAGCTGCATGGAAACAGCCTGAAAAACCTCAGCCGCACTGACAAAGTCCTTAGCAGCCAGACTCTCTACTGCTGCCGCCATTCCCCTAGCCATATTGCCACCATGATCACCGTCGCCAATAGGAGTATCGAGATCAGATAGATAGGCTTTCTGATCCTGAATCTTCTCGTTGAACAACTGCATCCATTTTTTTGCTCTTGCTGCGTCCATAAGCACCTCCTTACCAAGCGGCTGTCGTGACAGGACTGTTGAGAGCTGTCAGCCAATCTGGCTGGTCCAGCTGGATAAAGGTCAGAGAAATCCCTGCCATATCAATGGAGGTCATGTAATTACCCAGCTTTTTATAGACAACTTCGACTCCAGCATCTGCCAGAAGATCTGCTACATCGGCCGCAAATACATACTGCTCCATGAGTGGTGTTGCACCCATACCATTGATGAGGATACCAATTTTCTTACCAGATTTGAGCTCAACAGACTGACTGAGCTTTTCGACTAGTTCCTTGGCTAAGTCCTTAGACGGCTGCATCTTTTCCTTGCGATAGCCTGGCTCACCATGGATGCCAATACCGAACTCTATCTCATCATCAGCCAAAACAAAACCAGGCTTGCCGACTTCTGGCACGGTTGCCCCGCTCAGAGCCAAGCCAACTGTGTGAATATGTTTGACCAGCTCATCAGCCAGAGCCTTGATTTCAGTCAGAGATTTGCCTGCACGCGCCGCATCCCCTAGAATCTTATGGACAAGAATGGTACCAGCCACTCCGCGGCGACCTTGAGTATAGAGGCTGTCTTCCACTGCGATATCGTCATCTACGACAACACTAGCCACCTCAATCCCTTCCATCTCAGCCATTTCCTGAGCCATTTCAAAGTTCATGATGTCGCCGGAGTAATTCTTAATCACCATGAAGACCCCAGCTCCCTCATCTGCTTCCTTGATAGCCTGCAAGACCTGATCAGGTGTTGGTGAAGTAAAGACTGCTCCGCAGATAGCGGCCGACAGCATACCCTCTCCGACAAAGCCAGCATGGGAAGGCTCATGACCACTGCCACCGCCAGAAATCAGGCCAACCTTGCCTGTCTTCTCACTCTTGCGGGCAATGATATCAAAGCCCTCCACCCGATAAACCAAATCGCTGTGAATATAGGCCAAGCCGTCCAGCATCTCGTCCACAACTGCTGTTGGATCGTTGATAATTTTCTTCATAGGTGTCCTCCGTTTCTCGGCGCTTCTTTATAATTGAGCAATTTACCCTGAAAAGAAAGCGCTATCATTTTGATGTTATTTTAACATTTTATCTTACCGAAAGCAAATTCTGTCACATCCTGGACTAGAAGAAAGCATCAAATTAGTTGACAATAAAAAGTAGACAGCGTATACTAAAGATAGATAAGTAGACAGTGTATACTTTTGGAGGAGATACATGAAACGAAATACTGCCCAGCTGAAAGAACAGCTCATTCAAACAGGGATTGAAGAAATCGGAAAACATGGAATTGAACAGCTTTCGCTCAGGACTGTTGCCAAGGCCTGCGGTGTGACTCACGGCAGCCCTTACCGCCATTTTGAGAGCAAGGAAGGCTACCTCAAGGTGGTTTTGACCCAGCTTTCGCTGTTTCTCAATCAGGAAATCAATGAAAATATTGATGCGACAGCTTCTGCACGTGATCAGCTGACCCAACTTGGACTTAATTTCATTATTTTTGCCAAGACCTACCCGCATTTTTTCGAGGCTCTCTTTATCAAATTTCCTTTTAAATATATGAAGGTGACGCAGGACACTATTCTCTTGGAGTCGGACTTGCCTGGATTTGATAAATTTAAGGAGCTTGTTTTAAAGCTTCGCAAGGAGGAAAATTTTAGCAATAGCGAAGCAGAAAGCCTTTTTCACTTTTGGAGCTTTATCACAGGTCTAGCTGTTCTGACCAACAGTCCTATCGGACAAGACCTTGATCCTCAAGCCATCCAAAGCACGATTGAGCATATGCTTGACATTTATATCAAAGGAGAACGATCATGAAAACCTTGATTATTTACACCCACCCCAGCCCAACTGGCTTCAATGCTGCTATTCTCAAAGAAGTTCAAAGCAACCTTTCTAAGAAGCATGAGGTGAAAACCTTAGACTTGTATGCTGAAAATTTTGACCCGATTTTGCGCTTTGACCAAGAACACAGACGCCGTGACCTGCATAAAGACCCTGAAATGGCCAAATACCGAGATTTAATCACTTGGGCAGACCATCTGATTTTCATTTTCCCTATCTGGTGGAGCGGTATGCCGGCCATTCTCAAAGGCTTTATCGACCGTGTCTTTGTGGCTGACTTTGCCTACTCTTATAAGAAAGTCGGACTCCAAGGCCACCTGCAAGGTAAGTCCGGCTGGATTATCGTCAGCCATAATACACCAGGTTTTGCCCTGCCTTTTGTCCAAGACTACGGCAAGGTACTTAAAAATCAAATCCTGAAACTTTGTGGTATTTCTCCAGTCAAACTGACCGAGCTCAACGGAGTAGAACGCAAAACAGTCCAACAACGCCAAGAAATGCTCAAGAAAATCGGGCGGCTAGCCAGTCAAATTTAAGATAAAGCAAATAGGCACTTCGTAAGAAGCGCCTATTTTTATATTTAATCTAAGCCCACGCGCTTGAAGATTTCATCTACGCGCTTGGTGTAGTAAACTGGGTTGAAGATTTCATCAATCTCTTCTTGAGTCAGACGGGAAGTGACTTCTGGGTCCGCTTCGAGCAGAGGCTTGAAGTCCACTTGATTGTCCCAAGACTGGGCAGTCTTTGGCTGCACCAAGTCATAAGCCTGCTCCCGCGTCATGCCTTTTTCAATTAAGGTCAACATAGCCCGCTGGCTGAAGATGAGACCAAAGGTCGAGTTCATGTTGCGCTTCATGTTTTCTGGGAAGACGGTCAAGTTCTTGACGATATTACCAAAGCGGTTGAGCATGTAGTCGATAAGAATGGTCGTGTCTGGAGCGATGATCCGCTCAGCAGATGAGTGGGAAATGTCGCGCTCATGCCAGAGAGAGACATTCTCAAAGGCTGTCACCATGTGACCGCGAATGACACGCGCCAGACCAGTCATATTTTCAGAGCCGATTGGATTGCGTTTGTGAGGCATAGCTGAGCTACCCTTTTGCCCCTTAGCAAAGAACTCTTCGACCTCGCGCTGCTCAGACTTTTGCAGACCACGGATTTCAGTTGCCATGCGCTCGATAGACGTCGCAATCAAGGCTAGAGCTGAGAAGTATTCAGCGTGGAGGTCACGTGGCAGGACTTGAGTCGAAATCTCCTGCGGACGGATACCTAATTTCTCACAGACATAGCTTTCCACGAATGGCGGAATATTGGCAAAGTTCCCAACCGCACCAGAAATTTTCCCAGCTTCCACACCCGCAGCCGCAAGCTCAAAACGCTCGATATTGCGCTTCATTTCGCTGTACCAAGTTGCGAGCTTAAGGCCGAAAGTCGTCGGCTCCGCATGCACCCCGTGGGTCCGTCCCATCATGATGGTGAACTTGTGCTCCCGCGCCCGCTCTGCAATAATGTCGGTAAAGCGACGCAGGTCCTCACGAATAATGTCATTGGCCTGCTTGTAGAGGTAGCCGTAGGCCGTATCCACCACATCGGTCGAGGTCAGGCCATAGTGCACCCACTTGCGCTCCTCTCCCAACGTCTCAGAAACCGCCCGCGTGAAGGCCACCACATCGTGGCGCGTCTCCTGCTCAATCTCTAAAATGCGGTCAATATCAAAGCCGGCCTTCTCACGAATCAAGGCCACATCTTCCTTGGGAATCTCACCCAGCTCAGCCCAGGCCTCATCAGCTAGAATCTCAACCTCCAGCCAAGCCTTGTACTTATTTTCCTCAGTCCAAATGTTCGCCATCTCGGGGCGACTATATCTTTCAATCATGTTTTATTTTCCTTTCGTTTGATGTTTCACATCAGTTAGCAACCGGCAATCACTTTATTCAAATTCTTCTTTGCTAATCCACACTGATGGATAGTGATCTAGTGTATTCAAATCCGTATCCAGCGGGACATCATAGATAGCTAAATAGTTTTCAGGAAATTGTGTAACTAGCTCTTCATACTTGGCTTTCACCTTTTCGTAATCGCTACTAGCATACAAGACTTCGACGACTGCTCCAGTCTTCTCTTTTTCGACAAATGCGTTGACAATGAGTTGAATCATAAGAATTGATCAAGTCCGTAGCCCGTATTCAGTTTTGGTGAATACGTGAGCCCTTGTTCCTTTCTAGTATTTATATTTTATATTTATCAGAAATAGCTCTAGATATATGTTCAATATCTGGATAAATAAATCCCTCATCAATTCCAAATATTCTTAATTGTTCAAGAATTTCTTGTTTTTTTTCTTTTGGAATTACCAATTCATACTCTAACCTAATTGATTGTTGTATTGATTCATCTATTTTTTCCTGCATAATCTCAAAACTTATCCCTCTAGAAGAAATATACCCTGGAATAATAAATGCACCACTTTGATGTTTTATTCTCTCATTTATCTTTGCAGGCTTTACAATATAGCTTTTCTGAATGTCTTCAAAAATTGCAACTGGAAACTTTAAAATTTCATTTCGACCCGAGTTCTGATTTAGTTGCTCCAAAAATGGTGCGAGCAATATCTCTATATTGGATAAAAGATATTTTTGATAATGTTCAATGTTTAAATTTTGTTTTCCTTGTTCTCCTAAATAACTTAAATAAGGATCATCTTGTAAAAATGGCTCTAATAATTTTACTATTTGATTTTTTGCTTCGTCTTCCGAAACAGTTATTGTTTCAACTCCTTCCATATTTTTTATATTAAGAGCCTTAAATGGTATTTTAAACACATCTTCTCCAAACTCTTCAATGTTAGCTGATAAAGTCTTACTATTAAACTCCTCTGTTAATTTGTGGACAATATCAGCAATGGTAAAACTCCGTGAGAAAAATCTAGACCTTTCTTCTTCAGGGAATTCCGACATTAGGGCCCTCAGGAACTCTATAAAACCATCTATTTGAGAACGAGGAATAAAATTCAATGCCGTCATTATAGATATCGTATGTCCAAAATATTGTTTTTCATTATCAGTTAATGGTGTATATACATATAATTTACCATCACTTTCCTGATTCCCGCTACAAGCAAAAAATAGACCGACTAGTGCATTCATACTAATATCTAGAATACTTGTAACTGCTCCATAATGTTGAACTTCAACAATCCATTCAAATAATTTAGTTCCAAAAGAAGTTATAGGCCATCCTAATTCCTGAAAAATTTCAAAATAATAATCCTTAGTCCCATCCTCTACCAATATCTTAAACATTGGTTTCTCTGGCTCTAGCTCGTTATTTTTTTTCGCAGATCTAAAAATTCCCGGTAGTCTTTTGGGATAACATCCGCTTTCTCCCCTAAAAAATATAGTCTTTTTTGGTCCATCTTGAGTTTTTGTTGAAATTTCATTAATAAATACTGTATATTCTTCTAGAGAATTTATGGGCTTCCCTATCGTTACCATTGTTTCCTCACTTTTAAATTTCGATAAACATTTTGTTATTATATTTCCAATCACCTAAAAATCAATCCCTTCTAGCAGTAGTTGACTGACTTCTCTTGCTGGCTTTATCAGCTACGACAAGCCTAGTCAACTTTGCAGGGGTAAGACGACGGACCTTATAACTGGAGTCTTGTCTTGCTCCCCAAACTCAACCACACTATCTGGCGTATCACTAAATACAGTCACATGCCCTACTCTACGGTTGCGCTTGTCTTCTATGGTCACTTATTTACCGCCCACTCCGCTGCTTTCTCTGCATGGATCACCGTTGTGTCGTAGAGAGGCAGGTCGGTGTCGGATTGCTTGACGAGGAGACCAATCTCAGTACAGCCCAATATAACAGCTTCTGCGCCTGCTTTTTTCAAATCATTTATAACGGCAAGATAAGTCTGCTTTGAGCTTTCTTTGATATCTCCTAGACAGAGTTCGTCATAAATGATCCGATTGACCTCTGTAATACCAGCTTGGTCTGGAATCAGCACTTCTAACCCAGACTCTATTAATTTCTCCTTGTAAAAATCTTGAGTCATGGTGTACTTGGTTCCTAGGAGGCCGACTCTTTGAATACCGTCAGCCAACAAGGCCTGCGCGGTTGCCTGCGCAATATGCAAGATTGGAATCGTAATCTTTTCTTGTATCTGCGGAGCAACCTTGTGCATGGTGTTGGTGCAAATAACGATGAAATCTGCACCAGCTTGCTCTAAGCGCTGAGCAATATCTGCCAAAAGTTGACCGCTTTTCTCCCAATCTCCGACTGCCTGATAATGCTCAACCTCTGCAAAATCAACACTGTAAAGCAGAATCTTAGCAGAATGCAGGCCACCCAGCTCTTTTTTAATGGTTTCGTTGATGATTTGGTAGTAAGATGTGGTACTTTCCCAACTCATACCGCCAATCAGACCTATAGTTTTCATAGACTAATCAAATTCCTCCTTGCTTATCGCCACCGACGGATAGTGCGGCAAGCTACTTAGATCTGTATCCAATGGCAAATCATAGATAGCCAGATAATTGTCTGGATATTGAATCTTTAATTCCTGATATTTGGCTTTTACTTTTTCATGGTCGGCACTGGCAAAGAGCACTTCCACAACGGCAGTTTCTTTGCCTTCTTCCACAAAAGCATTAACGATGATTTGAATCATAGAAACCTCCTATATCACAATTCAACATCTAACTTTAAAATATCTCCCTTTTCTCCATAATGGAGAAGCCGCAGATATTCTCCCCAAACTCTGGACTTACCAATGTCTGTATTCATCCAGCTATCCCGACCAATCTCAACATCCTTGTAAAAGGCATTGAAGGTATATGGGATGTAGCGAAGTTGCTTTGGCAAGTGCTGAGCCAAGGTCCGCCATTGCCTACCAGTCGCGTGACTTTTGCAAATGAACATAACGGTCTCAACAGTGTTAAAATCAAAAATTTCTTTGGCAAACAGTACGTTTTCTAAAGTATTGCTAGAGGAGTTTTCAGATTTAATCGCTGCTTCAGGAATGCCCCCAGCCATCAGATGCTGGATAATAACCTCTGCCTCTGTATGTCCATTCCAATCTGGATGAGGCGTTCCTGTCAAACTTCGGCCGCCGGTCACAATGATTCGTCTTACATAACCTTTTTGGTAAGCCTCAATAGCTTTTTCCCAGTGGCCTGGGTGAGTCCCGCTGAAAACAAATAAAACATCACACGGCTGAGGTTCGATTATTTCCCCAAAAACACTCTTAGTCAAAAAAGAGATTTCTTTATCAGAGAACTCTTTCGGAACTTCTGGACTTTTCGGGATAATTGGTCTCATTTATAACATTTCCTCCACAGAGTTTTCTTAAAAATCAATCCCTTCTAGCAGTAGTTGACTGGCTTCTCTTGCTGACTTTATCAGCTACGACAAGCCTAGTCAACCTTGCAGGGGTAAGACGACGGACCTTATAACTGGGGTCCTGTCTTACTCACCAAACTCATCCACACTATCTGGCGTATCACTAAACACAGTCACATGCCCCATCTTGCGATTGTGCTTCGCTTCTATTTTACCATACAGGTGGAGGTGGGCGCTTGGATTTTCTGTGACATATTTTTCAGCGACTTCGACATGCTGACCGAGTACATTGAGCATAACAGCTGGCACATGCAGTTTAATAGCTGGCAATGGTGTTCCAAGAACACCTAAAATATGGGTGTCAAACTGGGAGAAGTCGCAGGCTTCGATGGAGTAGTGCCCAGAGTTGTGTGGTCGTGGGGCAATCTCATTTACGATGATGTCATCAGCTGTCGCAAACATTTCCACGCAGAGAGTACCAGAGAGGTTCAATTGTTCTGCTATTCGCACTGCCATAGCTTTGGCTTTTTCAGCTAGACTTTCTGAAATGCGAGCTGGAACAATGGTCTTAGAGAGGATGTTGTTGCGGTGGATATTTTCCTGAACTGGGAAAACTGTCACATCCTTGCCATTCCCTGACACGATGACAGAAATTTCAAGATCAAAGTTGACAAACTCTTCCAAAACGCAGTCTGCCGAATCAGCCAGCGCATAGGCTTCTTCCAAGTCTTCTGCCGAGCGAATGACCTTTTGCCCGTGGCCATCATAGCCACCTGTCGCAGTCTTGAGGACATAGTTTTTGGACAGGTCTATATCTGCCAAGTCTTGGCTAGAAGTCACGACCTTGTAGGGTGCCACGGTGACTTGCGCCTTGTTTGAGAGAAAGTCCTTTTCAAAAATCCGATTTTGAGAAATGCGGAGCAGGTCCGTTCCTTGAGGGAGTTGTCCCTCCTTGATAACGGCATCCAAACCGTCGGCATCAACATTTTCAAACTCATAGGTCAGGACATCGCAACGCTCCGCCAGCTGACGCAGGGCATCCACATCGTTATAAGGTGCCACGATGATTTCTGCCACACGAGAGGCCGGGCAATCCGCCGCAGGATCCAGCGCGATAACCTTGTGCCCCATATAGATAGCAGAAATGGCCATCATCTGACCCAGCTGGCCGCCACCGATAATTCCGATTGTTTTAGATGAGCTCATTACTAGACTCCTCAGCGATTTTTCCTTGTTCTTCTGCAAAATCCGCTAGCGCTGCTGCTAGGTCTTGATCTTCAATGGCCAAGATCCGAAGGGCAGTCAGGGCAGCGTTGGTCGCTCCCGCTTCCCCAATAGCCATAGTTGCCACAGGCACACCGCCTGGCATCTGCACAATCGAATAAAGTGAGTCCAGACCGCTGAGAGCACGAGATTTGACTGGTACACCGATGACAGGCAGAGTGGTTTTAGCCGCTACCATTCCTGGCAAATGCGCGGCACCACCAGCACCTGCTATGATGACCTTGATACCCCGACTGCGGGCTTCTTCCGCATGCTGAAACATGAGGTCAGGCGTGCGGTGGGCAGAGACGACTTTCTTTTCGTAGGCAACACCGAAGCGATCTAGGACTTCGGCTGTTTTTTGCATGGTAGCCCAGTCGGATTTGGAGCCCATGATGATGGAAATAATTGGTTTCATATTAAGATACAAAGGGACAATTCGCTTTCGAAAAATCCCGTAGAAAAATAGGAAAACTAACAACGACGGTTACGTCTAGGCAGTTTTATCATTTTTCCTAGGGATTTAGTCCCGTGTTCAATTCCTTTCATTTTTATGTTATAGCATTTTTTGTTATTTGCGAAAATCCCTTAGAAAAGAATAAGTAAACTAAGGGAATGTTCCTTTACCCTTTGAATAAATGGAATCTTTTACTCAAATATTTTTTAGGGTGGCTGCTTCCACACTGTAATCTTTAACAGTATTATTGACCAGTTTTGTGACACTTTTAGGATTTATCAATAATCGGATTGTAATAGTGGCAAGAGGGATAAAACTTAGGAAATCTTTCCAAACTGGAGTTAAAACCTCCTCGCTGTCACTTTTAAAAAGCCACTGCCCTATTGTCTGCAATATCTTTTTTCTGCTCTTGGTTCTTTCAGCAGTGCCGATAAGCAAAGCCATCAGGCTATGCGTCCCTACCCCTGCTTGCCCAACACTAACATCAGATTTGAAATAGCAGCCATTGGCTAACTCTATCATGATTTTTGGGAAGTTAACTCCTGCTTTGTAGGCATTAGCAGGTTCAACCATTCTAGGATTGCATTCTATGTAATAAAAATGACCGTCGGTACGTATAAAATCTAAAGTTAAAGCACCATGCCATTGTAAAAATTGACCTAATTTTTCGACATGCTCTCTCGTTTTCTCAGATTCTATACTTAATCTAGCAGCAGCTGAACCACCGGCACCAGAACCCACTTTAACACTAGAATGAACTGCAAGTAACTGACCATGATGAAATACTGCTTGAACCTGACCATAATCTCCGACTATGTCTTGCTGAACCATCCATTTTTCATCATTGGCTAATAAAACGTCCGCAGCTCTCGCCAAATCTTCCTTACTTGTGATTTTATAAACCAAACGACCGGCAGTACCATAGTCTGCCTTTAGACAATAAGGATAAGGAAGAGAAACAGATTCTAAATTTTCCACACGCTCCCATTTAGGAATTGGCAGATTTAACTGATCCGAAATTTCAGCAAACGCAATCTTCCCAGCCAGCTTTTCAATTTGTTCTTTATCAGCAAGCGCTACTGGCAAACGAGTTGGTAAAAAATTTCCCCCATTTGCCAATAACCAGCCTTCCTCATGTGTCGGCAAAATAGCTGCATAATTTTTTTGATGAAGCAGCTGATTAACTTGTTTCAAGTAATCTAAAGGAAAACGATTTATATCAACTGTCGGAATTCTATGAGTGAGTCGACTGAATGTTGCAATAGAAAACTTATCAGGAGACAGGACATCAACTTTGTAGCTCTCTTTTAGCAATACTGTTAGAGTCTCTCTTGAAGTTAAGCTAGAACCTTCTAAAAATAGCAGTCTGTTTTTCATTTTTCAAACACCAGAATTCTATATTCAAGCCTCACGGCTCAAAGTTTAATACATTTGATTTACAAAGCCTTGCTTCCGATATCTGTTCGGTAGAAGAGGCCTGTTGTGTCTTGTTTTTTTAGTTGCTCGTAGATTTTTTTCTGCGCAGCTGAGACGGTATCAGCTGTGGTGACCAGCATGTATACTCGGCCGCCATTCGACAGCAGCGCTCTGCTATTTTCCGCAAACTTAGCCCCAGCATAGTAGGTGATGATGTCACCGTCTGTCTTCTCTGGCAGAGGCAGGCCTTTCTCATAGTCCAGCGGGTAGCCCTCTGAAGCGACAACCACGCCAAGGGTCACGCCCTCATCCAACCAAGTGATAGCAGGCTCTTTCTTGTCCAAAATGTCCGTGATGTTCTGCGCAAAGTCAGATGTCAAACGCGGCAGGATAATCTGGGTCTCTGGATCGCCGAAGCGCGAGTTGAATTCGATAACCTTAGGGCCATCTGCTGTCAGAATCAGCCCAGCGTAGAGCACGCCCAGATAAGGTCGGCCCTCAGCTATCATACCTTTGAGAACGGGCTTGATAATCGTCTCAACTGACTGATCCACCACGCTTTGTGGCAGGTGAGGCACTGGCGCATAAGCTCCCATGCCGCCTGTATTGGGACCCTGGTCTCCATCGTAGGCTCGCTTGTGGTCCTGGGCCGTCGGCAGGATGTAAAACTTATCGCCATTGACAAAGGCAAAGAGGGAAAACTCCTCGCCGTCCAGGAACTCTTCGATAACCACGCGCGCACCCGAGTCACCAAATTTATTATCCAAGAGCATATCGTGAGCTGCTTCGACTGCCTGCTCTACGGTCTCCGCTACGACCACGCCCTTGCCCAGAGCCAAGCCGTCTGCCTTGACCACGATAGGTGCTCCCTGCTTTTCGATGTAGGATTTGGCTTCCTCAAAGTCGGAAAATGTGCCATAGGCTGCTGTCGGAACGCCGTATTTGACCATGATTTCCTTGGCAAAATCCTTGGACCACTCCAGCTCCGCTGCTAAACGAGATGGACCAAAAGCCTTGAGCCCAGCTTGGTTAAAATCATCTACAATTCCAGCTGCCAGGGCATCATCCGGACCGATAAAAGACCAAGCAATATCATTCTCCTTGGCAAATTTTATCAGTTTGGAATGTTCGGAAATTCCAATATTCACCAAATCCAACCCATCCAAGGTCATTCCATCATTTCCAGGAGCGACAAAGACCTGCTCCACATCCCGAGACTCCAACAATTTCTTGGCAATCGCATGCTCACGACCGCCTGAACCAACAACCAAAAGCTTCATAGCTAAGATACCTCAATATCCAATATCACAGGCGCTTACGCACCAAACTAACACATCACGTAAAAATATCGCATTTTTACGAATTATTTATCTAAATTATATCACAATCGTTCGTTTTATTCCATTCTAATGAGAAAAAGAATATCTCTTCCATATGATTGCCGTAATTATTGTTGGCTTCAGCCTTCTCCTTTTTGAGTGGTTTGTACCCATTTTAGACAAAAAATATTCAGGACTTGTCAAATTTACTATCATTTTCAAACAAGTTTTCCGAATAATACAGGTGGGCCCATCCAAAACCATTCTCACAAAGGAGTTTTATGAAGAAATATCAAAAACTGTTTTTATTATCCGGAACTGTCCTAGGTCTCTTTGCGAGCCACTCAACAGTTCATGCGACCGAAACGCCTGAATCTGAAGTCAAAATTCTAGGCCCTACTGATCGTGCCAGCAATGTCGATGTGACTGTGAACGATCGTACAGCCTCTATTAGCTATACCCGTTCTCAAGCTCAAGAACCTCATCGTATTCTCCACGCTGTTTGGTCTGATGAGAACGGACAGGATGATATCAAATGGTATGAAGCACCGTCAACAACTACTACTAACACTGACATTGACCTGAGTAACCATCCAGGTTACGGAACCTTTCATGTTCATACCTATATTGATCTCTATGGAAAATTAATTGGACTGAATGGAACGACCTTTACTCTCAACAAACCAGCCGTTAATGTCACTTCTAATATCCTAGGGAAAACCGCTCAAATTCACTTTAATCGCAATAAAGACCAAATAAATTCTAATATTTTACATGCTGTTTGGTCTGATGAAAATGGACAAGATGATATCAAATGGTACAATGCAGGACAAGATATTACTGAATTTGAACTTTCAAATCACAAAGGCTATGGAACTTATCATATTCATACTTATGAAAATAAAGATGGTAAGATGATTGGCTTAAACGGAACCACTTTCAATTTAGAAAAACCTCATCCTACTGTTGAAACCAGCTTCCCTCAGACCGGTATCATGGAAATAACTGTCAAAAACGTACCTGACACCATGCATCGAATTGTTCTTCCTACTTGGTCTGATAAGAAAGGGCAAGATGATCTACAATGGTACGAAGCAAGCAAAAATCCAGATGGCAGCTACAGCGCTCGGGTGGAACTCAGAAAGCATAACTACGACACTGGGACTTACAATATCCACCTTTACGGTGAAAGTTATGTTAAGTCTGACTTAACAGGTCTCTCAGGGACTACTGTACAAATTGATAGTGGAAAATTGCCTTCTGAAGAGGAGCAAAAGCCGCTTTATACTGTAGAAAATATCAATCCCAAACAAGGAACCTATACTGTAAAAATCGCTGAAACAGCTTTATCTAAACCTATAAAGTCTGTCCAAGTTCCCATTTGGAGCACTAGCAATCAGAGTAATCTTAAATGGTATAAGGCAACACCTAACGGAGACGGAACCTTCAGCGCAACCTTTGATATCCGCAATCATCAGGCCTTGTCTGGAACCTATAATAATCATGTCTATGTCACTTACAATGATGGTAGCGAACACAACTATGCCGCAGATTCCGTCTCAATGTCTACCGACCAAATTCAAGCCAAGGTTGCAGTCAGGAAAACTGAGGCCAATCGCTATGAGGTGACCGTGACAGACGCGTACGGAGATGGCGATATTGTTCTGCCAACTTGGTCAGAAGTCAATGGGCAAGATGATATCAAATGGTATACTGCAAATAAGGTCGGCAATGGAACATACAAGTTTACCGTAGATACTCAAAATCACAAGGGGAGCGGCCTATTTAACACCCATGTCTATCGTAGAAAAGCGGGACAACTGACTGGTCTGACTGGAACTAGCTATCAGGTTGAGAAATCAAGCGTTCAATCAGCTAATATTCAGCCTAACTATGCCGCTGCTAATGCGACAACTTATCCTGTCGGCCAATGCACTTGGGGTGCCAAGGCTCTAGCTCCTTGGGCAGGAAATTACTGGGGCAACGGCGGTCAATGGGCGGCTAGTGCCAGAAGAGCTGGATTCCGTACCGGCAGTAGGCCTGAGGTTGGCGCCATCGCCTGCTGGGATGACGGCGGCTACGGCCACGTCGGTGTCGTGACTCATGTCGAATCCAATACCCGCATCCAGATCCAAGAGTCTAACTACCTTGGCAAGCAGTACATCAGCAACTTCCGTGGCTGGTTTGACCCAACTGCTTCCTACTGGGGCCGCCTGACCTATATCTACCCTAAATAAGTCGCTTTCGCACTCCTCAAAACCACTTCAAACCAGTGCTTTGAGCAGACTACTCCTGCTTAGTTTGTTCATGATTTTCATTGAGTATAAGACTACTCAAAAATCCTCGGCTCGACCCGAGGATTTTTTTATAGTTTTTAATGCCTAAAATGCCGTACACCGGTGAAAATCATAGTCAAGCCATGCTTATCAGCTGCGATAATAGACTCCTCATCACGGACAGATCCACCCGGTTGGATGATAGCTTTGATGCCAGCGGCTGCGATTTCTTCGATATTGTCCGCAAAGGGGAAGAAAGCGTCAGAAGCCAGAGCGGCACCGTCAAGGCGTTCTTTGGCTTGCTCAATAGCAATCTTGACAGAAGCCACACGGTTAGTCTGACCAGGACCGACTCCCAGCACCTGACGGTCATTAGTAATGATGATACCGTTGGATTTGACATATTTGACGGACTTCCAGGCAAATTCCAAAGCCACGCGCTCCTGCTCACTCGGCTGGCGCTTAGTCACGACCTGCCAATCAGCTGGTTTTTCCTCGATAACATCTTGATTTTGCACAAGAAGACCGCCAAGAACACCAGTCACTTCCTTCTCAGCTCCAGAAGCTGCCTGAGCATCAAAAGCCAACTCCAAAATCCGCAGATTTTTCTTTTTATTGGTCAAAATCGCTAGCGCTTCTGCCGTGTAGCTCGGTGCGATGATGATTTCCAGAAAAACACCGTGCATCTTCTCAGCTGTCGCAGCATCCACCTGACGGTTGAGGACGACAATCCCACCAAAAATAGAAACCGGATCAGACTCATAAGCATAGTCCCAGGCAGTCTCAATATCGTCCGCCTGACCAATGCCACAAGGATTCATATGTTTTAGCGCCACAACAGTTGGCCGATCCTTGAAATCTCGAATAATCCGAATGGCCGCATCCGCATCACGAATGTTGTTAAAAGACAACTCTTTTCCATTCAGCTGCTTGGCGGAAGCGATGGAATAGTCCAGTGGCAAAGCAGTCTGATAGAAATCAGCTTCCTGCTGGGGATTTTCCCCGTAGCGCATGGGCTGCTTAAGTTCATAAGTCAAGGTCAGCTTTTCAGGCTTACTTTCGCCCACCTGAGCTGTGAAATAGTCTGCAATTAAAGCATCATAAGCAGCCGTGTGACGGAAAACCTTAGCTGCTAAGCGTTGACGCGTTTCATAGGTCGTTTGGCCATTTGCTGCCAACTCTTCCAGAACAAGAGCATAATCAGCCGGATCTACGACAACCGTCACGCTGGCATGATTTTTAGCCGCAGAGCGCAGCATAGAGGGTCCACCGATGTCAATATTTTCCACCGCATCCGCATACTCTACACCTGGCTTGAGAATGGTTTCCTTAAAAGGATAGAGGTTGACCACGACCAGGTCAATGAGCTCAATCTGATTATCCTTGGCCGCTTGCAGGTGGCTATCTAAATCCCGACGCGCGAGGAGCCCACCGTGAATGTTTGGATGGAGGGTCTTGACACGGCCATCCATCATCTCAGGAAAACCAGTTACATCATCAATGGCAATGGTGCCCACTCCTTCATTGTCTAGGGCCACCTTGGTACCACCAGTTGAGATGATATCCCAGCCCAGAGCTTTCAGCTCTTTCGCAAATTCTACAATGCCTGTTTTGTCTGAGACACTGATTAAGGCGCGTTTAGTCATTATTGTTCTCCTTTTCCAAAACCATATATTTCACTCTATACAAAATATCTGTTAAATACATTTCCTTTGATGCTTTTCCAAATATAGGGTACTCAATCACATTTTTAGTAAAACCATCAACAGCTTTCATTAGGATAACTACTCCAAACACAACTACAATTAATTCGATGAATATGTTAAATGAAATACTATTTTCTTTTGAACCAAAAAATTTATTTAAAATCAAGGTAACAAAAGCCGTTACTAGAATCATCCCAATTGCACTCACAGATTGTACTAAGTTTTCATATCGCTTAATCCGATTATTCTGTTTATCTGTTAAATCATCAATTAATAGTTTTATAGTAACACTAGCTTTTTCTCCATACTTGTGAATCAAATTAGCTTTCACTTCTCTACATAACTCTTCAAATTTATTAGGCTTCCCATCTGAGAAATCATCAAATTTTCGGCTAAGATAAATAAAGCATCCTAAAGCAATTGCTGTAAAAATAAGGCTCACTATCTTAATAAGTAGATTTCCAAAATTACCTACCCAAAGCACATAACTTATTACTATTAGGATAATAAATACAGCTAGGCTGATTAAAAGCTGATTTCTAACTTTTACTACTTTAGGATAAAATTCTTTTTCGTATTCATTGAAGAACTTTTCAAATTCTTTTACATTTTCTAATAAATCATCAACTACTTTATTCATATCATTCCTCTATCACTTCCTCCCCACCCCTAAACTCTCCAGTACTATGGGATAAAGCTTGTACTCCGCATCATGAATACGCTCTTCAAAACTTTCAATCGTATCATCAGCTAGTCGCGGCACGCGCACTTGCTGGATAATCTTACCAGTGTCGACACCCGAATCCACCCAGTGAATGGTCACGCCACTTTCAGAGACACCAGCCTGCCAAGCATCCTCGATGCCATGAGCTCCTGGAAATTCGGGCAGATAGGCTGGGTGGATATTGATGATACGGCCTTCATAAGCACTAAGCAAGGTTGGCCCGACAATTTTCATATAGCCTGCTAGGCAAACCAAGTCAATCTTGTGTTCATCAAGCAGGTCTACAATGGCTTGCTCGTAAGATGCCTTACTGTCAAACTCTCTAAGCTCAAAGGCATAGCTTTTGACACCTAGCTTATCCGCCCGCTTGAGCACATAGGTATCGCGATGGTCTGAAAAGACAAATTCAACAGGAAACTGCTCAGCAATCACTTGGAAATTTGATCCATTACCCGAAGCAAAAACGGCAATTTTTTTCATTTGATAAGGACACTTTCATTTTCTTTTTTGACAATCCGGCCGACTTCATAAACAGGCTCGTCAAGAAGCTCTTTAACACGATCCACATTTTCAGGAGCTACGGCCAAAATTATCCCTAGCCCCATATTGAAGATTTCAAACATTTCTTGGTGTTTGATTTGACCATATTTCTCAAGTGCTTTGAAAATTGGTAACACCGGAATCTTATCTTCCTCAATCTCAGCAGCTAAGTCATCGGCAAACATGCGGGGCACATTTTCGATAAAACCGCCACCCGTAATATGGGCAATCCCATGAACCAGCTTTTCCTTAATCAGCGGCAGCAAAGCCTTGACATAGATACGAGTCGGCTCAAGCAGGACATCTTTGAGTTTTTTACCTTCCAATTCTGGTAAGACTTCTTCACCAGTGTAGTCCGCAAAAACACGACGGACAAGCGAATAACCATTTGAGTGAATACCACTGGAAGCCAGCCCCAGAAGGACATCTCCCTCTACGACTTTAGAGCCGTCAATAATCTCTGACTTCTCAGCAACCCCGACAGCAAAACCAGCTAAGTCATAATCATCTTCACCGTACATGCCAGGCATTTCAGCGGTTTCGCCGCCAATCAAGGCAGCTCCAGACTGGACGCAGCCTTCAGCCACACCGGCAACAACTTGCTCCAGTTTTGCTGGCTCATTTTTCCCAGTGGCAATATAGTCCAGAAAGTAAAGGGGCTCCGCACCTGCAGCGATGATGTCATTGACACACATAGCTACACAGTCCTGCCCAATGGTATCGTGCTTGTCATACTGAATGGCCAGCATGAGCTTGGTTCCGACCCCATCCGTACCAGAAATCAGCACCGGCTCCTTGACCCCAGTCTGAGACAGGTCAAACATGCCGCCAAAGCCACCCAGCGCCCCCATGACGCCAGCCCGCTCTGTACGTGCCACATGCTTTTTGATTCGCTCAACTACTTCATAACCTGCTTCAACATCCACACCGGATTGAGCGTATGAATTTTTATTTGTCATAATTTTCTTCCTTACTCTTATTTTTGAAAAAGATTGCGACAAGAACCGCTGACCTTGTTTTAATAAAAACTCGTCTTTTCCTTCAGGCTTTCCAGATAGCGCTCTTCATAGTCATAGAGCGGAGTTGGGTACTGACCATCAAAGTAAGCCACACAAAGCCCGCCATTCGGAGCATCCGTCTCAATACCAACTGATTCAATGAGGCCTTCCAGCGACAGGTAGGTCAGACTATCTGCCCCGATAATCTCACAGACCTCATCAACCGTATGATTGGCCGAGATGAGCTCGCGTCGATTCTGAATATCAATGCCGTAGAAACATGGATATTTTAGTTCTGGACTGCCGATAGCCACATGGACTTCAGCTGCACCTGCATCTCGTAGGATCTGGACGATACGTCGGCTGGTTGTTCCCCGCACGATAGAGTCATCCACCATGACCACGCGCTTGCCCTTGACAATACTGGAAACAGCAGATAATTTCATACGAACTCCTTGCTCTCGCAACTCCTGTGTCGGTTGGATAAAAGTCCGTTGGATGTATTGATTTTTAATCAGACCCATTTCATTTGGCAGGCCAGACTCTTCGGAAAAACCAGAGGCCGCTGACAAGGAAGAATTAGGCACACCTACAACGATATCTGCCTCATGTTGGAATTCCTGAGCCAGCCTGCGACCCATTCGTTTGCGGGCTGCATGGACATTGACCCCGTGAATGACGCTATCCGGCCGAGCAAAATAGACATATTCCATTGAGCAAATAGCCAGCTGGGTATCTGTTGTATAGCTGTCATAGGTCACGCCTTCATCATCGATAATCACGATTTCCCCTGGCTCAAGGTCGCGAACCCATTCGGCACCCACCACTTCAAAAGCACAGGTTTCACTGGAAACGACCCAGGCCCCATTTTTCATGCGGCCGATGGACAAAGGACGAAAGCCATTAGGATCCAGCGCAGCGTAGAGCTTGTCCTCTCTCATGATGAGATAGGCAAAGCCACCCTGAACTCGTCTCAAGGTTTCCTTGAGTTTGTCTAAGAAATTTTCCTGCTTGCTGTGGCGAATCAAGTGCATGAGAATTTCCGTATCAGAAGAGCTGGCAAAGATGGAACCCTTCTTTTCCAACTCCCGTCTCAGTGAGTGGGCATTGGTCAGATTACCATTATGCGCCAAGCCCATCTGCATATCATAGAAACTGAAGAAGAAAGGCTGGACATTGTTGGTGGAGGCCCCGCCAGACGTCGCATAGCGGACATGGCCGATAGCTGCTTCTCCTGTCAGATTGTCCAAATCTGCTGGGTTTCTAAAAACCTCTGCAACCAATCCCAAATCTCGGTGGCGTTTGAGCTTTCCATGGTCGTTTGACAGGATGCCTGCTCCTTCCTGACCGCGGTGCTGCAGACTATGGAGTCCGAAATAGGTGACTTGAGCTGCCTGTGGATGGCCCCAGATTCCAAAAATACCGCACTCTTCATTCAGTGACTTTACTTCGTATGTCATTGTTTTACCTAAATTCTTTTGTCTTGTAAAAGGGAGAAAACCTGGCCTTTCAGGCCAAGCAGACTCTTTTTTGATTGCTTGCTCTTGCAAGCCAACTTTATTCATGACTCGCTTGGAAATAACGAACGGCGCTTTCAAACAATTTCTGGTCTTTCTGACCTGGAATATTTTGGAAAAGGCCGTCTTCATAACGTTCTGAGTGGCCCATCTTCCCGATGATTTGACCGTTCTTGCTCATAATCCCTTCAATAGCGTAGAGAGAGCCGTTTGGATTATACTTACTGTCCATGCTTGGCTGACCATCAAAATCCACATACTGACTCCAAATCTGACCATTATCGCGCAGCTCAGCAAATTCCTCAGCCGTCACGACAAATTTCCCTTCACCATGAGAAACCGGAATGGCATGGATATCTCCCACTTGCACACCAGCTAGCCAAGGCGAGTTGGTATTGGCAATGCGAGTCTCCACCATCTTGGCCACGTGCTGGTTGGCATCATTGTAAAAGAGAGTTGGGCTGCTAGCACCTGCTTCTTCAAAGTTTCCATAAGGAAGAAGACCAGATTTAACTAGGGCCTGGAAGCCATTACAGATACCAATGATGAGACCGCCGCGAGCGATGAAAGTATCAATGGCTTTCTTGACCTTCTCGTTGAGAAGGATATTGACGATAAACTTAGCTGAACCATCTGGCTCATCTGCAGCAGAGAAGCCGCCTGCAAAGAAGATGATATTTGCCTTGTCAATGTTGTCAACCATACTGTCAACGGACTTGACAATGGCTGCTTCATCCAAAGTGACAAAGGGAACTAGATTGACCTTGGCTCCTGCTGCTTCAAAGGCTTTGGCTGAGTCGTATTCTGAGTTGGTCCCAGGGAAGACTGGAATGTAAACCAGCGGCTCCGCTACTGTCTCTTTGACTTTGATAACTGTATCAGCAACAAGAGCCGGCACTTCTTCAATAACTGTTTCTTGTTTAAATTCTGTCGGATAGATCGGTTCTAGTCGGCCTTCAAAGCTTGCCAAAAGCTCTGCTCCCTCAAGCTGGACACCATTGACAATCAGGGTAAAGTCCGGCTTGGTCTGACCGATCTTCACTGCACCTGGAATATCCTGCTCAGGACTGGTAAAGACAAATCCACCCAGCTGCGCCTGCAAAATGGAAGGCAAGTCAGCAACATCCACTTGAGCACCAATGCGATTACCAAAGCTCATTAAGGCCAGACTCTCTGCTAGACCACCGTATTTGACAGCGGCGGCGGCTGTAATCTGATACTTGACCTGAATATCCGCAAAATTTTCAAAATTATTCTTGATTAAGTCAAAGTCAATATCCTGAGATAGGACCTGTCCTGGCAGATAGTAGATAGACTCGCCTGCCGCCTTAAACTCTGGAGACAGAATGCGCCCAGCAGTAGAAGTTGTCACTCCAAAAGCTACCAAGGTCGGCGGTACGGTCAATTCTTCAAAGGTTCCGCTCATAGAATCCTTGCCACCAATAGACGGCAAACCGAGCTGAATCTGTGCTTCAATCGAACCAAGCAGAGCAGAAACTGGCTGTCCAAAACGCTCAGCCTGCTTGTCCATCCGCTCGAAATATTCCTGATAAGAGAAGCGAGCCTTGGCCCAGTCCGAACCAGCAGCAACCAAGCGAGCTGTCGCTTCAATCACTGCATAAGCTGCGCCATGATAAGGTGACCAAGCTGCCACATAAGGATTGTAGCCCTGTGCCATCACAGATACTGTCTCAGTCTTGCCGTGCTCCACTGGCAGTTTCTGCACAGAAGCCTCAGTCGGCGTAATTTGGTAGCGCCCGCCGATAGGATGATTGACAGTAGAGCGACCAACAGAGCTGTCAAAGATTGTCTGCAGCCCCTTTTGACTGGTATGATTGAGGTCGCTGAGCAAGTTCTTAAGGTTCTGCTCCAAAGTCGCTTCAGAAGTCACAGCTTGCCCTGGCAATGCTGCTTGGGCATCCACAACCTTGGCATCCACAACCACGCGCACACCATTGGTGTCCAGAAAACTCCGCTCTATATCGACGATGGTTTCCCCGTTCCAGTGCATGACCAGATTTGGCTTTTCTGTCACTTTGGCCACAACGACTGCCAGCAGATTTTCCTTAGCTGCTGCAGCGATAAATTGTTCGACATCTTCTGGGCGGACCACTACTGCCATCCGCTCCTGCGACTCAGAAATCGCGATTTCTGTTCCATTAAGTCCTTGGTATTTGAGCGGTACCTTGTCAAGGTCAATTTCCAGCCCGTCTGCCAATTCACCAATAGCCACACAGACACCGCCGGCCCCAAAGTCATTGGATTTCTTAATGAAGCGAGTTACATTGCCATCGCGGAAAAGGCGCTGAATCTTGCGCTCCTCAATAGCATTTCCTTTTTGTACTTCCGCGCCAGCCGTCTCCACAGACTTCGCTGTCTGCACCTTGGATGATCCAGTGGCACCGCCGACACCATCACGACCCGTCTTGCCTCCCAGCAAGATGACCACATCACCTGCTGCTGGTTTTTCACGGACAACATTTTCCTTAGGAGCCGCACCGACAACCGCACCCAGCTCCATCCGCTTGGCTACAAAGCCTGGATGGAAATACTCACGGACATAGGTCGTTGCTAGACCAATTTGATTCCCGTAAGAAGAATAGCCATGCGCTGCAGTTTTTGAAATGACCTGCTGAGGGAGCTTGCCAGCCCGCGTTTCAGCAATCGGCTGAGTAATATCGCCCGCACCTGAAATCCGCATAGCCTGATAAACATAAGAACGGCCAGAAAGCGGATCACGAATAGCTCCGCCGATACAGGTCGCAGCCCCACCAAAGGGCTCAATTTCTGTTGGGTGGTTGTGGGTTTCATTTTTAAACATCAGCAGCCAAGGCTCTTTGACGCCATCCACATCCACTTCAATCTCTACTGAGCAGGCATTGATCTCATCAGACACTTCCATGTCATCCAGACGGCCATTAGCTCGCTCATAGCGACCAAAAATAGTCGCCATATCCATGAGGGTCTGCGGTTTGTCACCACGTCCTAGCTCATCGCGCATAGCCAAGTATTTATCATAAGTGGCCTGCAGTTGCTTTTCAAATTTAGAAGCAGAAAAATCAATCTTCTTCAACTCCGTCTCAAAGGTCGTATGTCGACAGTGGTCGGACCAGTAAGTATCTAAAACCTTAAGCTCGGTCTCTGTCGGGAAACGGCCAATCGACTTGAAATAGTCTTGAATAAAGAGCAAATCTGCTACTTCCATAGCCAGACCATGCTCCTGCTTGTAGGCTTTAAAGTCCGCTTCCGTATAGTCCTTAAAGAAGTCCAGAACCGGAATGGTCTTATCTGACTCGGAGAATTGCTCCAGCTGGATTGGTTGCTCAATATCTTTAAAGCGTGAATCAACTGGATTCAGCAAGTATTTCTTGATTGCTGCCAACTCGCTGTCTGAGATGTCTTTATTGACCAAATAAAGCTGAGCGGTTCTCACCAGAACATCTGTCCCAGCACCGAGCAAAAAGAGGGCCTCCTGAGAGCTGGCTGCCCGCTGGTCAAACTGACCCGGCAGCGCTTCGATGGCAAAAAACGCTGTCTCTGCAAGTGCAGCCTCTACTTCCTCTTCCGCCAGCAATCTATCAGTCACCTGCTCGGAGAAAATATGCTTTTCAGCACGAGAAACCAAGTCTTCTGCCAGATGAAAGACATCATAAACTTGAATCATCCGAAGATCTGACAATGTTTTCAACTGAAGATTATGCGTCAGCTCTCTCACCAAGCTCTGTGACTTCACACCGAAGTTGCTCTTCTTCTCTACAAAAATACGCTTGTCCATGATTTTTCACACCCTGTCCTTACTTAATCGCCTGCAATTTTTCCCAAACAACCTGATAGACATCTGTCAGTTCACCAAGGCCACGCCGGAAAACGTCCTTGTCCATGTGATGGCCTTCCGCATCCCAGAGACGGCAATTGTCTGGTGAAAATTCATCTGCCAGAATAATCTTGCCATCTTTGTCAAAGCCAAATTCTAACTTGAAATCAATCAATTTCAGTCCGATTTGGCGGAACCAGTCTGACAAGAGCTCATTGATCCGACGAGTCTCCTCTTTCAAAAAGGCAATCTCTTCGTCACTGGCAATCTTCAAGAATTTCACATGCTCGTCATTGATGAAAGGATCGTCCAAATCATCATTTTTATAGTAAAATTCCACAATCGGCGTTTCAAGCGCGATGCCCTCTTCTACTCCAAAACGTTTGGAAAAAGAACCCGCTGTGTAGTTGCGCAGCACCACTTCCAAAGGAATAATCTCTACTTTTTTATTTAACTGGTCCGTATCCGAAACCTTCTTAATGAAATGCGTCGCCACACCAGCTGCATTGAGTTTCTCAAAAATAAAAGATGAAATCTGGTTGTTGAGCACTCCTTTACCAGCAATCTGCTCCTTCTTGACTCCATTAAAGGCCGTTGCCTGGTCCTTGTAGCGTGCCAGAATGACTTGCTCATCATCTGTAGAGAAAATATCCTTAGCTTTTCCCGAATATAACAACTTATTAGACATTTTAATATTCGCCTTTCGTGGTTTTATACCCTCATTCTATCATCTTTAAATGCATTTTACAAGAAATTCCGTATAAACTTTCTGTATCCATCTGAAGAAATCGTTTCCTTTCCAAGATACGAAAAAAGACCGGCATATACCGATCTTTATTTTTAATGTTGCTTCTTCAGTTTCTCATGGATATAAGCCACCACATCGGAAATTGTTTTGAAGTTATCCATATCCTCATCAGGAATCTCAATATCAAAAGCTTCTTCCAGATTGATGATAAATTCCATCAAATCAACAGAGTCCACTCCCAGTCCTTCTTTCAAGCTCAGTTCTGGAGTGACATGCAGCTTACTGCTGTCATGTTCTTGAATGATTTCGACAATTTTTGCATAAATTTCTTTTTCGCTCATAGTTACTCCTTTGCATCTGAAAATTCAATAACCGATTTACCAACAACATCCGTTTCCAGCATGGTCCGAATCTGACGAATCGTGCTATAAACAGCCTTAGCATCGCTAGAGCCATGCGTTTTGACAACAGGCGCTTTCAAGCCGAATAGAACTGCACCGCCTGCACTAGAATAGTCCAGACTATTCTTGAGCCCTCGCAGGCTATCCTTGAGCAGCCAAGCTCCCAATTTAGCCTTAAAACCACCGCCTAAAATAGACTTCTTCAGCTGACCCATGATACTGATAGCAGTTCCTTCGATTGATTTCAGAACAGCATTACCAGTAAAGCCATCTGCAACGACAACATCCGCTACATCATCCATCAAATCACGCGCTTCCACATTGCCGATAAAGTTAAGTGTTGAATCCCCAGCTAAAAGCTCGTAGGCTTCCTTGCGCAGAGGGTCGCCCTTGCTGCTTTCTGTTCCGTTATTCAAGAGACCCACCCTCGGCTTCTTGATTCCTCTGACATTTTCAGCATAGAAAGAACCCAAAGTCGCATACTGGTGTAAATGATGGGCTGTGTTTTCAGCATTAGCTCCCAAATCCAGCATATCAAATCCCTGACCGCCAACCGTTGGCATAGTAGATAAGAGACCCGGTCGGTCAATGTTCTTGATACGCCCCACGATAAAGAAACCTGCCGCCAAAAGCGCTCCAGTATTTCCAGCAGACAGCATGGCATCTGCTTCCCCTGCTTTCACAGCCTTGGCTGCCAGCACCATACTAGCCTCTTTCTTCTGACGGATGGCCTTGGTTGGCTCGTCGTCCGAGTCAATCTTTTCCTCCGTGTGGATAATGCGGATCCGCTCACCAGCAGTCAGATAAGGCTTAATTTTCGCCTCATCGCCATAAAGGAGAATTTCAATATCCGCAAACTCCTGTACCGCTCGATTGGCTCCTTCGACCAGAGCCCGAGGGGCATTATCTCCGCCCATAGCATCAACAGCTATTCTTTTCATTCGATTTATTCCTCGTTCTTATCTTTTAAAATGCTTCCCCAGTCCCCCAGAGAATCTATAAATTTTTTGGATTTGAGATGGATGCCGACATATTCATCATAGAGCAGGTCGATAAAATCCCGCAGCTGCTTTTTAATATCTGGCTTCAAAGAAATGGTCTCCAATTCGCTAAAACGGACCGCCTGAAATTGGTCCAGCAGAAAAGGAAGATTGGGATTGAGATGGCAGCGTCGTTCATCTTGATGGTAATGATCAGGGCAAAGGACTCCGCTATATTTGAAAGAGAAGTCAAAAGGCAGACCCGTCCGATGACAAAAGGCACAGTCATGGAAGTTCAGTGAAACTCCAAAACGTGACAAAATCTGAATCTCAAAGATATTGGTCAGCACTTCATAGTCCAGACCATTATTCATCAGCTCCAGGGTTTTCTGCAGAAAGGCAAAGAGAGCCGGATCTGGCTGATTGTCCTGAAGACTGGCATCTGCCAAGGCTGCCACATAACTGGCATAAGACATGATGAACAAGTCCTCATTGATCTGATGGTAGGTGACGACATCCTGATAGTCCTCGATATAGCTAAGGCCATCATCATTGATTTTCATTAGCAAGTTCGCTGCAGTCAAAGGCTGAATGACGGGTGCTAGCTTGGATTTACCAGCATGCTTGACGAAAAACATACGCTTGCCAGCCTGTTCCGTAAAAATCTTGACCAGCTTATCATCCTCACGGAAATTGCGGTTATAGAGAACTAGACCTTGACTTGTTAGAGATTTAAGCATAGTCCTCCATGTAGTCCTTGAGGCGTTTCAGAGCTTCTCGAATCGTCTCCATACTAGCCGCGTAGGACAGGCGGATATAGCCTTCCCCGTATTGACCAAAAGCCGCTCCCGGGATAAAGGCCACAGCCTTCTTCTCAGCAAAATCCTGCAGAAAGGCGAAAGAATCTTGATTATAACCATCTGGTATCTTAGCAAAAATATAAAAAGCCCCATCTGGTTTGATGATCTTAAAGCCTAGCTCTGCCATTTTCTCTATGATATAATCGCGACGCTGGATATACTCAGATTTCATTGGTTCCGCATCATCTTTCCCAACTGTCAGGGCTTCAATGCCAGCAAACTGAGCCATGGTATTGGCCGCTGTTACGAGATACTGATGGCTCTTAATCAGCTGAGCAGTGAAAACTGCTGGAGCAAAGATAAAGCCCAACCGCCAGCCAGTCATGGCATGAGACTTAGACAGGCCGTTGATGACAATGGTTTGGCCTGGCAGATACTCCGCAATGGAGACATGCCCCTGCTCCGTATAGGTCAGTTCAGAATAGACCTCATCACAGACCACAAAGACTTGGTATTTTCCTAGGACATCAGCTAGAGCTTTTATCTGCTCCCGCGAATAAGTCACGCCGGTTGGATTGGCTGGATAATTGAGAATGACTGCTTTTAGTTGCTCGCCCTGTTCTAAAATAGCTGCTTCCAGCATCTCTGGAGTGAGGACAAAGTTATTGGCCGTTGTGTCAATCTCGACAATCTCCGCCCCCACTAGATTGACAATGGGCTCATAGCCTGGATAAGCAGGAGCTGGCAGCAAGACCTTGTCGCCTTCTTCTAGAATGGCTGTCAGCGTAGCCGACAAGGCCTCTGTTGCCCCGATAGTGACTAAGACCTCATCTTCTGGGCGATAGTTCAGATTGTACTTTTCTTTCACAAAGCTGCTAGCCGCCTGACGCAGCTCCAAGAGACCGCTCATACCAGTGTAGTGACTTTGATTAGCATCAATAGCCGCCTTGGCCGCTTCTTTGATATGATCCGGTGTTGTAAAGTCCGGCTCCCCTAAGGTTAGCCGAAGAACTCCCGGAATAGCAGAAATTGATTGGTCAAACTGACGAATCAGCGAAATTTCTATTTTTCCTAAGTTTTTATTAAATTTCTTACTTAAATCCATACATACCTCCAGCCGCTCAATAGAACTATTATACTATAAATGCAGAAGCATAGCAAAAGCTATTACATGATTTCTTATGCAGAAAAAGGACTAAGCTTGCACTCAGTCCCTTTTTTCCTTTCCTTAAAATTCTTCTCTGGCAGATAATGGATATAGCCACATCTCATGTAACCGGCCAATCAACGAGTCGGAGTATAGGTCAATTCCTTGCCATGCTTGGCCAGAAAATCTGGCAGTTCCGAATCAGGAATTTGCCGCAAATAAAGGTTAGAACGAATCGTGTCATCTTCCTCACGGCAGGTTGAAAGAACCAAATACCGGTCGCTCGCCTTAATCTTCATTTCTGGATCCTTTGTCCGAGCGGCCTCATAGATATTTCTAAGCTGAGTTGTAAAGTCCTCATCATCCTTAAACTCCGTCCTATAAAAAGCTGTCTCTTCCGGCACGATGACCAGTCCCATAGCTTGATAATAATACTTCCGCTCAGGAGTCTCAATCACGACATACCTATGTTTGTCAAAATAATCCTGACGATCATAGTAGTTGACATCATTAAACATGCGATGATCTCCTGCCTTGCTGCCCCGAGCATGCCCGAAAAGCCAAGTCAGACGATCGCTGAAATCTTTATGATTATCTTTATCCATGAAGACCGCACCCATATAGGGTTCTTGCTTTCCTTCAAAAGTCTTTAGCAGATAAGTCGCATTATCTTTCGTTTGCACCACTGGCTCATCCAGTTGCGTACCAGGAGCATAGACATAGCCTATTGTTTCTGAATTCACAGCCTTCAGTTTAGCAAAACGCTCGGTTAAATAATCCTTTTCTGTCTGACTAGAATATGCTGTAGAAGAGCTTGACGATTCAATCCTGCTGGGAGGCGAAACTCGAGGCTTACTGGCTGTTCCTGAAGAACGGAAAGCATAAAAAACAGAAAAAATAACCAGAAAAACCAGTAGGAGGCAGATGCCAACAACAAGGATCTGTTTCTTATTCGAAGCTTGACTCCTATCTTTTTCTTGCATAATTTAAAAATCCTTTATTTTTCATTTTTGATAAAAAATATCACCGAACGAAGGCTCAGTGATATTTAGGCGTTAGCACAAATTAAAGACAAAATTATTTGACTGCACTTGTTTTAGGAAGTGACTTGTCTTCAGAGTTTTCCTCATTTTCCTTGTTCTCTTCTTTTACTTCCGGAGCTTTTTTTGCTTTATTTTCTGATTTTTTAGTCCTCTTTTTACCTGCTGCTGAAGAGGATGCCGCCGAAGATTGAGACGGTACCGGAAAAGTCGGAACTGATGAAGAGGCTGTGGAGTAAGGTGCTGCCGAATAAGCCGGTGTAGATGGATCTGTGGTAGACGGTGCCTCTGAAGACTGTTCCGCATTAGCCGACTCTCCTTCACCAATAACAAGAACTTTGTTACCAGCTTGATCCTCCATCACTGCACTCTTGCCAACTGGTGCTTTCTTAGCTTCAGCAACTTGCTGATCCAGAGCTGATTGTGCGTCTCTATAGGCCTGCAGTTCATCCATAATTTTGCCGGATTCTGCGTCCGTACTCCCTTGGGGAACTTCATTATTATCAATGTCATTAACCCAAAGACTGCCTGTACCCTCAGCAAATACTGGTGCAGCAGCCGCAAAAAGAGAAAGGGCTACAGCACTTGAAAGTAAAACCTTTTTCATTATCTCATCTCCTCTTTACTTTTCAAAAATAATTGTAACTCCCCGTTACCTAATATTACCTACTATTAAGTATAGTTCGAACTCTAAAAAAAAGTCAAGAATTTTACTACATAAAAATTTCTAAAATCAAAGAATACCAAGGGATGAGACAAATTGTCAATTTACCAACTATTTAAATGGTCATTTATTTATATTTGAAACATCAAGTAGTTTGACTATTCTTCCAAAGTTGATGTTAGATTCTTTTTAAAAAAGTAGGAATGAAATAAAAAGAAGCTAGGAATCAAACTTCCCAGCCATATATATCAGATTATTTTTTCCCTATTTCAAATAAGGGTGACAGAGGCCGTTTCTCATGAATACGAACAATAGCTTCCCCTAAAAGATGCGCAATGGAAATCTGATCAATCTTATCAATCAAACGCTCTTGAGGTAGATAAATCGTATCCAACACAACCAATTTTTTAATCGCCGACTTTTGGATATTATCCATAGCCGGACCAGACAAGACTGGATGCGTACAGCTAGCATAGACTTCTACAGCCCCCGCTTCAGCTAGAGCGTCAGCTGCATGACAGATAGTTCCCGCTGTATCAATCATATCATCAATTAGGATACAAGTTTTTCCTTCCACCTTACCGATAATGTTCATGACTTCGCTGCTATTCATCTTGTCTACACTACGGCGCTTATCAATAATGGCAATCGGAGTTTTCAGAAACTCTGCTAACTTACGGGCCCGACTCACACCACCATGGTCAGGACTGACTACCACATAGTCGCCCCCTGTTATATTACGGCGCTCAAAGTAATCAGCAATCAAAGGTGCACCCATCAAGTGATCTACTGGAATGTCAAAGAAGCCCTGGATTTGCGCTGCGTGCAAGTCAATAGTCAGCATCCGATCCACACCAGCAATTTCCAACATATTAGCAACTAATTTAGATGTAATTGGTTCACGAGCTCTAGCCTTGCGATCCTGTCGAGCATAGCCATAGTAAGGCATGACAACATTGATTGATTCAGCGCTAGCCCGTTTCAAAGCATCTACCATAATCAAAATTTCCATCAAATTATCATTGACTGGCGAGCTGGTAGACTGCAAAATAAAGACGTGTTTCCCGCGAATAGATTCTTCAATATTCACTTGAATCTCACCATCAGAGAACTGACGGACAGTTGATTTCCCAAGTGGCAATCCAATCTCTTGAGCAACACGCTGCGCTAATTCTTGATTAGAAGAAAGAGCAAAGAGTTTTAAATCAGAAAAAGACATGATTCCCTCCAGATTCTAAATCGTCTTTCATTGTCCAATTACAACTTTTCCCAACTACCATTGTAACTTTTTTCAGTTGATTTTTCAATTAAAAATAAAAAACGCCAGAGGCGCTTTTTACTGATTAGTTCGGATAGATATATGAAACTGTACCTTGTGCAGTTGTTGGATTAAACCATCCACGGTAGTTACCGATTGATTGTTGTCCAAGGTAGTTTGCTTCTGATACTTGGATGCTTGTAGTAGATTGAACAGCAGTTACTACTGCAACGTGTCCGTATCCACCGTCAGTCCAACATGCAATTGCGCCAACTTCTGGCTGTGAACCAACACGGAAGCCTGCTGCTGCTGCGCTTGCTGACCATTGTCCACCATTACCCCAGTAATCGCCAGCCCAAGGAGCTAATGTCTTAGCACCCCAAGTACATTGACCTACTGGATAAGAAGAGGCAGATGAGCTATAAACTGGTCTATTTGCACGGGCAACAGATTGAGTCACTGCAGGTGCTGCCGCAGCTGGTGCTTCAGAAGATGAAGGTGAATTAACAACTGCTTGGACCTGAGCTTGCAGAGTAGTGTTACCTGAAGCTTCAACTGCTTGACGTTGTGCTTCTTGTTCTGCTTTATAAGCTGCTTCACGAGCTGCTGCTTCAGCTGCTGCTTTTTCAGCTGCTGCTTTCTGTTCAAGAAGAGAATTCTTTTCATTTTCAGCAGTCGCTTTTTCAGCTGCAAGACTTGCCTGAGCTGCTTTCAGTTCAGCTTGTTTTGTTGCCAAAGTTTGTTCATCATCAGCTAACTTTTCTTGGTTGGCAATAACAGTATTGATAGCTTCGTTATTCGCAACTTGCTTTTCAGCAATTGCTTCTTTATCTTTCTTTTGTTGTTCCAGCATCTTGTTATTTGCTGAAACGATTTCGCTCATAGCTGCTACACGAGAGATAGCTTCTGTGATAGAGCTAGAATTTACAACTGTATTGATGTAGCTAGTAGCAGTTCCGTTTGTTTGGGCACTGCGCGCTTGATTAGCAAGTGACTCATTACGAGCTACGATGTTTTTAGACAGTTCATCAATCTCAGCAGAAAGTCTTGCAGATTCAGCAGACAATTTTTCGTTTTCTGCTTTAAGCTCTTCTTGTTGCTTTTGAATAGCAGATACTTGGCCTTGAATCTCGTTGACTTGTGCCTGAGCTGATTGTTGTTGCTCTGTCAAACTATTAATCTTGCTGTCTTGTGCAGCAATCTTTTCATCAGTTGTCTCCGCTTTAACGCTCACAAGTGCAGCTCCTTGTGAAAGGATAACTGTACTCAATAAAATTGATGTGAGTAGTTTTTTCTTCATAAAAATAATACACTCCTTCTTATAAGACATTATCTAGTATACCAGAAAATACCGTATCATATGTTACGCATTTGTTACATTTTTATTTCTTGTTTATCATAAATATATTTTTTCGAAAATAGGCTGAAAAATGAGGAATATCAAGCTATTGAGGAGTATAGTCGGTACTAGACTGCTAAGGACAAAATCTTGTAAATTCAGACTAGAAAGATTCAAAAATACTGCAAAAGCAAAACTAGTTAATTCAAATAAAAATATAAGAATCAAAACAGACAAAAAGCGAGTAAATTTATTTAAAAGCATAGTCGAACTAGACTGACAAACCAAGAGACTTAAAAGAGGAAAAAGAATAAGAGCAATACCGATGGTATGAAAATAGTAAACATCGTAAATCAGCCCCAGACAGCAAAACAAGAGAATATTGTAGTTTCTAGAGAGGTTGATGGACACAAAAAGCATGAAAATAAAGATAAAATGACCGACTAAATGCCATTGTAAAGGCAGAATATTAGCCAGAAAAGTCGAAACCTGCCCATCAATCAGTAAAACAAAAAATAAAATAATAGGAGTCAAAAAATGTTCTTTAATATTTCTCATATCAGTTTCCTACCAACATTACAGCACGGATATCCGACAAATCAGCAGCCGGCTTAACCAGGACAATCTTGTTTAACTGATCCTTAGCCTCAGACACGGAAAGCACCTTACCGACAGGAATATTTTCTGCATTATAAGCACCCAAGCCACTGGTTGCCACCTCATCTCCCTCTTTTATATCTTCAGCACTATTTAACTGACTGATGATATAAGCAGAGTTTTTTTCATCATAACCAGTAATAATCCCATAAACTGGACCAGACTTAGTTTGAATTCTAACAGAAATTTTAGTTGAGTTTTCCTCGTTAGTCAGTAGAGATACTAAGCTAGACTGACTACTAGTTTCAGAAACACTTCCGACAAGACCACCATTAGCGACTACTAGCATAGCATCAGTCACATTATCAGATGTCCCCTTGTCAATAGTCAGCTCATTTTTCCAGGATGCTGGCGTACGGGCAATCACTTCGCTGGCAATTTGTATTTGATTTTTATCGGCCTCTTTAAATTCCAGAAGTTGTCGCAACTGCTCATTCTCATCTTCTAAGGAATCTGCCTTCCCAGCCTTTTCCTCAACCTCATAAAGATTTTTCTTGAGCAGCTGATTCTCTCTGTAAGTAGACATCAAATCTGATATTTCTTCTTTTTTATCAGCTACAAAAGTAAAAGGAGAGCTGACAAGTCTATCTACCAATGAAATAATATTTGAAGTAGTTGATACAAACCAACTAGAAGAGGTAGATAAGATGAGTATCGTCATTGCAACAACTAATACAAAAAAAGAAATCAGAAACTTAGACTTTTTAAATCGATTCATCAGAAAAACCTCACTAAACAGGACAAGAAAGTATAAGAAAAGGAGATAGCAAATGCTAAACTCCTTATTCATACGGAGAATGGGGGATTCGAACCCCCGCGCCGGTTACCCGACCTAACGATTTAGCAAACCGTCCTCTTCAGCCTCTTGAGTAATTCTCCAATATTTAATGGGCACGAGTGGACTCGAACCACCGACCTCACGCTTATCAGGCGTGCGCTCTAACCACCTGAGCTACGCGCCCAAGTTCGAAAACTTGGTATGAACTTTCGTTCAAAGCGGGTGACGAGAATCGAACTCGCGACAACAGCTTGGAAGGCTGTAGTTTTACCACTAAACTACACCCGCATTTCCAATACGATGATG
>NZ_JAKZJI010000009.1:0-96427 GCF_031142805.1 Streptococcus sp. IsoGale022
AGTCGCATTGGTGCTGATTGGAGTTACCTTGGTAACGGTCGGTGTATAAGTAGCAGTAACTTCAGTACCATTCTTATCCACACGTTTCACAGTGACTGGATCTGGCTTCCCTACAAACTGCTTCTCTGGTGTGAAGGTCACTGTTCCATCTGGAGCGATGGTGTATGTTCCTTGACCTGGAATGTTCTTCTCTTTACTTCCATCTTCAAAGGTAGGCTCTACTGTTTCATCAATTGGAACAAGTGGATTACCACCTTGGAAAGTAGGCGTACCTGTTTGTGGGATACCTTGAGGACCTGTGCTAGTCGCATCAGTGCTAGTTGGAGTTACTTGCGTAACGTTTGGCCAATAAACTACATCTGCAGTAGAACCGTTCTTATCCCTTACACGAAGATGTGCAGGAGTAGGCGTTCCGTAGAAATCAGGAGCAGGTTGGAAGCTAATATCTCCATTAGCTTGAACAGTGTAAGTTCCTTGTAGCTTGCCACTTGCGTCGCTAACTGCCAAGGTATTACCCTGTTGAACCTGCCCATCCACAACGAATTGTGGTCCTGCTGGGTTTAATGGGACTGTTTGTGTTTGGTTATTAACAGTTGCTTGACCTGGAGTAAAGTTAAGCTGGCTAGTTTGAAGTTGTCCTTGAAGCCCAACAGTCTGTTTATCTTGACCTGTTGGAGTTGCGGCCTTAACTTCAGCTTGATAAGCAGTGGTTACTTCTGTCCCGTTCATATCAACACGTTTAACAGATTCTGCACTTGGACGGCCAGTATAGCTAGGAAGTGGTTGGAAGGTTACACGACCTGCGTTATCAACCATGTAAGTTCCGACATTCGGAACAACCTTAGTTGTTTGACCGTTATCAAAAGTTGGAGCGACTGCCTCATTAATTGGCACACGATTATCACCTGCAGTGAAAATCAAATTACCGGATTGTTCAGCACCTTGAATACCCTCAGAGTTTGCTCCTTGTGCTGTTGGAACAACACGCGTTACTGTTGGTTGATAGGTTGCACGGTGCTCTGTCCCATCGGTATCATGCAATTGTAGGTTAACTGGGTCAACTGTCCCCACAAATGACTTGTTCGGAGTGAAAGTCACACGCCCAGTAGCTGGATCTAATTCAAAGGTTCCCACTTCTTGGCCTTGCGATGTTGCCTTCACGCTTGTTCCAACAATACGATTGCCATCAGCATCCAAGAAAAAGACAGGATTCGTTGCAGATGGTTGAGCAGGCGTCTTAGCAGGATTGCCATCATTAAAGACAATATCTTGCACTTGAGGCAAACCTTGTGCATCCGTCGAACGATGTTCCGTGAAGTTCAAAACAGTCGGAATATAGCGAGCATCCATATTATTCAACTTATCGTTGATAACAGGTTCTCCATTATTCTTCGCAATCCAATCTGTACTTGCACCATTAGTATCAACACGGCGGATATTAATTCCCTGAGTTGTACCGATAAAGCCAGTGCTAGGTTCAAATATCACATCCACATTTGCACCCTTGGCTGTTACTTTATATCGTCCCTCAGCAGTACTGTACCAACCGTCTCCATCTGCTGTTAATGTATTGCCAGCATTATCCAAAACAAGAGGTGCTACAGTTGTATCAATAGCCGCTTTCTTGCTTTCATCATTTTGATCAATACCTTGAGGTGTAAACTGAAGAGTAGCTTTCTGACGCTGACCGATTATTCCCGTACTTTCCTTCTTTTCTCCCTTTGGTGGATAGGTCAAGATGACTTCTAAATCCTCTACTTCCCCACTAAAGGCTGTTCCCGTAGGTTTTTCAATATCTCCCTTATTCAGGGCAATGCGGACCCGCATTCCCAGCTTGCTAACTGCAGGATTGGTCATCGCTGGATTATTCTTAAAATTAACAGTATAGTCACCAGCCGTTGTTACTTCAGTAAATTCGCTGGCCTCATTTTCATCAAAAACACCATTTTGATTGAAATCAATCCAAGCACGGACATAGGCCTTACTATTGCCATTGGCAGAGGCTTGGAGACGAACTGAGTAGTCACCATTTTGAAGACGATTAACTCGGAAGAGGTTATTTGTCTTACCAGTCAAATCTGAAGGCAAGAGCTGATCAACCCCTTCGTCTGCGTGATCAGTATCGTCATCATGTCTCCAGTCATTATCCGAAGTAGTATCAATATCAGCTTCAACTCGTCCCAAGAATGGCTGAGGAGTTCTTGCACCTGTATTGGCATCATAACCAGAAATAGCATGAACAGCATTTCCATAAGAAGCTGGTGCATCTCCTTCATCAACTACCATAAAACCAATCATAGCAGCTTGCTGACCAGAAGAAGCAATATAAATTCCAACTTCTGAAGCACCTCGTGTCATCACAATCGGAACTGTGTGATCTTTAGAAGTATTAGGACCAAAGACCTGAGAACCTAAGCCTCCTGTTTTTTGATCTGGATTAGTAAAAGCAGTCCAGTCAATGACAGGTACAGTCGCATCATCCCCTATGTATTGACCATATCTATTAGGATTCATTGGGGAATAGGTATCCGTAATTACAGCACCATCTGGCCGAACGCGTTTCCATTCTGCCAAGTGTTCCCATCCTTGGCCATTGGTCGTGAAGATAGCATACTCCCCTGGGTTGGCTTCTTCTCCATCTGACATGATAACTGTTGCTTTTACAGGTTTTCCAAGGTAAGTCGCTTCTACCTTGAATTTTATTCCATAACTAGCACCATTTTTAGGGACTAGTAATTGAGTCTTTCGACCATTGGTATTAATCCCTTGGTCTCGGACGGCTGTCCATTGATTCTGTTCCGCTCCTATAATTTTCGGTCTAGCTGAATCTCCCTCGACTTCTTGTTTTTGAAATTCTTCTTTTACATATTTAAACCAAGTATTTTTCGCATTCGGATCATAGCTGTTTTCATACGCAGTACCCTTGACGCGGTCACGATAAATCTCTGTTGAGTGGAAGGGTTTTAATTCCGTCACTGTCAGTTTGATACGATAGCCTGGAGAAATTTCTTTCTCATAGACAGTACCAACTTTAAAGGAATCATCCGTATCTAAGTTTCTGATGGCGCTTCTATCACCGAGATCCAGCCAGTTGATCTGCTTCATCAACTCCGTTGGGTTCTTTTTTTCAGAGTCAGCCAAAGTAGGCTTTTCAATTGTGTTGTTAGGATCACCATCTCGCAGACCAGTAGGTGCCGCATCCCGTCTTACCCGACGAGAGCGACTAGGCTGAGGAGTCTCTGTGACTGCTGCTGGTTGAGCAGGAGCTGGTTGGATATTCTCCTCAGACTTAACTTCTGTAGGAATACCTGCTTGTGAAGAGGCAGTTTCTGCAGCAGGCTGCTCACTTGTTGACTTGCCATCTGAATTAGGCCTTGTAGTCGTTACAGCAGATGCATCTTCTGCCTGAGCTGAAATAGTGGCAGAATTACTTTCCTCAGCTGGTGAATTTAGCGGCTCTGCAGTATTTACTGAGGAATCAGCTATACCTATTTCAGAAACATCGTTTTGAGTCCCAGAAGAAACAGTCTCATCAGCGCTAACCTGCGCAGCTGCTCCCAAAAGAAGCAAGGTCGATAAGAGCACAGAACAAACACCGACGTTTAGTTTTCGAATCGAAAACTTACGCAGGTGTGGATTAAACAAATCTTTTCCCATAATAATCTCCTAAATAATCATTTAATTACAACGGCTTTATTATACACTATTCCTTTTTACTTAGCTATATATATAACTATAATTATGGAATTTTTATTTAGAAATAGACACTTTTTAAAAATGGTCTATTTTTTTAAAAAAAGAAAGATCCATAAACGAATCTTTCCTATTTTAATTTAGTATCTGAAACCTAAATTCTTAATTTTTATTCTTCAGACTTTTTCTTTCTTTTCTCTAAGCCAATCAGTCCCAAACCTGATACTCCCGCAAGTAAGCTTGCAGCTAAGTATGAGGTTTCTTCTGTACCGGTCTTAGGAAGAGCTTTTGCACTCTCGCTCTTAGAAAGAGACGGTGGTGCAGGTGTAATCGTCCGCTCTGGCTGAACAGGATCTTCTGTCACAGTCAGAACATAGACTGCTGAAATCGTCTGACCATTGCGGTCTTTGCGAATCACTGTCACGCCGTCAGCTTGACCGACAAAGCCCGTTTCCGGTACAAAGGTCACAGTGCCATCTGGCGCAATCGTATATGTACCTTGACCTGGAACAACTTTTTCTGTGCTACCGTCTTCGAATGTTGGTGGAACGGTTGGATCCACATCGCCTTCAAAGATAGGCTTGCCGGTCTGAGACTGGCCTTTAAGACCCGTGCTGCTGGTATCTGCTGTATCAGTACTTCCCAAAACAGTTGGGGTATAGGTAGCCGTCACGTCATTGCCATAAATATCGAGACGTTTCACGACGACTCCGCGAGCAGTTCCGACAAAGTCAGCTTCTGGTACGAAGGTTACTGCTCCCAGCATATTGAAACGATAAGTTCCTTCTCCTGGGACAACCATTTCGGTGCTGCCATCCGCAAAGGTCGGTGCTACTGCCTGGTCAATCGCCCCTTCAAAAGTTGGTGTGCCCGTTTGAGCTTGGCCTTTGCGACCGCTGGACACACTGTCCTGACTGGTTGATGGTGCAACCACGGTCGGAACATAGCGAGCCGTCACTGAGGTACCATTCTTATCGCGACGGACAAGGGTCACACCGCTTCCCTGACCAAGGAAATCAGCTTCTGGGCTGAAGGTGACTGTCCCATCTGGTGCGATGGTATAGGTTCCCTGACCTGGAATCACTTTTTCCTTGGTACCATCTTCAAAACTTGGCTCTACTGTGTCATCGATTGGAACCAATGGATCACCTGCTTCGAAGACAGGTTTGCCGGTCTGAACATGGCCCTTGATATTCGTAGAGGTCGCATCTTTACCGGTTGGGACTACTGCTTTCACTATTGCTTGATATTTGACAATAACAGGAGTTCCGTTAGCGTCTAAACGAATTAATCCCAGTTCTGATGTTTCACCTTTGAATTGTTTTATTGGGGTGAAGGTCACCTTGTTATCCGCATCCACTTCGAACTTACCGACATTTGGCACTTCTTTAATATTCTTTCCGTTACCAAAGAGTGGAGTCGAACCAGCTGGGAATGGAACTAATTTATGTCCTGGCGTGAAAGTCACTTGACCTTTTTGAACCTGACCTTGCAGACCTTCTGTCTTAGTGCCAGTACCTGTCGGAGTTACCTTGGTGAACTCTGGACTATAGGTCGCTGTCACTGGTGTACCATTCTTATCCACTCGCTTAACAACAACTGGAACTGGTGTGCCTACAAACTGCTTCTCTGGCGTAAAGGTCACTGCCCCATCAGGAGTAATGGTATAAGTTCCCTGACCTGGAATGGTCTTCTTCTTGCTTCCATCTGCAAAGGTTGGCTCAACAGTCTCATCGATTGGAACTAGTGGGTTCGCACCTTTGAAGGTTGGAGTACCTGTTTGCGGAAGACCTTGTGGGCCAATGCTCGTCACGGTTGTGCCTGTTGGAGTTGCCTCTTTCACTACCGCTTGGTACTTAACTGTAACAGAGGTACCATTGACATCAGTGCGAGTCAATTCAAGTTCTGGTGTTTCACCTTTGAACTGTTTATCTGGAGTAAAGGTTACCTTGCCGTCTGCATCCACTTCGAACTTACCAACATTCGGTACTTCTTTGACAGAAGAACCATTGTCGAATAACGGAGTCGAATCTGCTGGGAATGGAACTGAATCATGGCCTGGAGTGAAGGTGACTTGGCCTTTTTGGACCTGGCCTTGCAGACCTTCTGTCTTGGCTCCAGTACCAGTCGGAGTTACCTTGGTAAACTCTGGTCCATAAGTTGCTGTCACTGGCGAACCGTTCTTATCGACACGTTTAACAGTGACTGGATCTGGTGTGCCTACAAACTGCTTGTCAGGTGTGAAGGTCACTGCGCCATCTGGAGTAATGGTGTAAGTTCCCTGACCTGGAATGGATTTCTTCTTGCTTCCATCGTCGAAGCTTGGCTCAACTGAGTCATCAATTGGAACCAGCGGATCACCACCTGTGAAGGTTGGAGTACCCGTTTGAGGCAGGCCTTGAGGACCGGTGCTGGTCGCGGCAGCGCCTATCGGAGTGACTTTTTCAACAGTTGGTGTATACTTAGCCGTCACAGGAGTGCCATTCTTATCTACTCGCTTAACAACAACTGGATCCGGTGTACCAACATATTGCTTGTCAGGTGTGAAAGTGACAGATCCATCTGGTGCCACTTCAAAGGTACCGACATTTGGAACTTCCTTGCGTTTGCTTCCATCATCGAAAGTCGCTGGAGTATCATCATCCAGTGGTACATTCGGGTCGCCACCGACAAAGTTTGGTTTACCCGTTTGTGGACGGCCTTGTGGGCCAGTGCTGGTTGAGGTAGTAGCTGTTGGAGTTACATCTTTCACTACCGCTTGGTACTTAACTGTAACAGGGGTGCCATTGACATCAGTGCGCGTCAACTCAAGTTCTGGCGTTTCACCCTTGAATTGTTTATCTGGAGTAAAAGTAACCTTACCGTCCGCATCCACTTCGAACTTACCAACATTCGGTACTTCTTTGACAGAAGAACCATTGTCAAATAGTGGAGTCGAACCAGTCGGGAATGGAACTGAATCATGACCAGGCGTGAAGGTAACTTGACCTTCTTGAACTTGGCCTTGAAGACCTTCTGTCTTGGTACCAGTACCTGTCGGAGTTACTTTCGTAAATTCTGGACTATAAGTGGCAGTCACTGGTGTGCCGTTCTTATCGACGCGTTTTACAGTGATTGGATCTGGGTTGCCTACAAATTGCTTCTCAGGAGTGAAGGTCACTGAACCATCTGGAGTAATGGTGTAAGTTCCCTGACCTGGAATGGTCTTTTCCTTGCTGCCATCGTCGAAGCTTGGCTCGACTGACTCATCAATTGGAACCAGAGAATCGCCACCCGCAAAGGTTGGGGTGCCGGTTTGCGGAAGACCTTGAGGACCTGTGCTTGTTGCATTAGTACCTATTGGAGTTACTTTCGTGAACTCTGGGCTGTAAGTCGCAGTTACTGGTGTACCATTCTTATCCACTCGCTTCACTGTGATTGGGTCCGGTTTACCTACAAATTGCTTGTCTGGTGTGAAAGTTACTACGCCATCTGGAGTGATGGTGTACATTCCCTGACCTGGAATAACCTTTTTCTTACTACCATCGTCGAAAGTTGGCTCGACTGTTTCATCGATTGGAACTAGTGGATCCGCAGCTTTGAAGGTTGGAGTTCCTGTCTGCGGGATACCTTGTGGACCGGTGCTCGTAACGGTGGTACCTGTCGGAGTTACTTCTTTCACCACCGCTTGGTACTTAACTGTAACAGGGGTGCCGTTGGCATCCACACGAATAATTCCTAGTTCTGGTGTTTCACCCTTGAACTGTCTGTCTGGAGTAAAGGTTACAATGCCATCTACATCCACTTCGAATTTACCGATATTTGGTACTTCTTTAATATTTTTTCCGTTACCAAATAGCGGAGTCGAACCTGCTGGGAATGGAACTAATTCATGACCTGGCGTGAAGGTGACATGACCTTTTTGAACCTGACCTTGAAGACCCTCTGTCTTGTCACCAGTACCTGTTGGAGTAACAGCTGTCACAGTTGCTTGGTAATTGGCTTTTGCTGCTGTACCGTTGACATCTGTACGGATGAGTTCAACTTCTGGTGTCTTACCGACAAACGATTTGACTGGTGTGAAGGTAACATTCCCCTCTGCATCAACCTCGAACTTACCAACTTCGGCAATTTCTTTCACATTCGTGCCGGTATCAAAGACTGGCGTACTGTTTTCTGAGAAGCCGACTTGCGGACTTCCTGCTTCAAAAGTAACCTTGCCTTTTTGAACTTGGCCTTGAAGCCCCTCTGTCTGAGCACCTGTCGCTCTTGGAGTCACTTTCTCAACAGTAGGCGTATACTTGGCTGTCACTGGAGTGCCATTTTTGTCCACTCGCTTAACAACAACTGGATCTGGCGTGCCAACATATTGCTTATCTGGGGTAAAGGTAACAGAACCGTCTGGTGCCACTTCAAAGATACCGACATTTGGAACAACCTTGCGCTTGCTTCCGTCGTCGAAAGTAGCTGGAGTGTCATTGTCCAGTGGTACTCCCGGAGTGCCGCTTACGAAGTTTGGCTTGCCTGTTTGTGGTCTGCCTTGCTCTCCAGTGCTGGTAATATTTGTTCCTGTTGGAACCACTTCTTTCACTACCGCTTGGTATTTGACGGTAACAGGAGTGCCATTCACATCTGCTCGAATCAATGTCAGCTCAGGAGTGATCCCCTTAAACTGCTTGTCTGGCGTGAAGGTCACCTTACCATTAGCATCCACTTCAAATTTACCAACGGCTGGAATCTCTTTAACAGTCAAACCGTTATCGAAGAGTGGAGTTGTTTCAGCTGGAAACGGCACAGAATCATGACCTGGTGTGAAGGTAACATGGCCTTCTTGAACCTGACCTTGCAATCCTTCAGTCTTATCACCAGTACCAGTTGGAGTTACCTTGGTGAACTCTGGACTGTAGGTCGCAGTCACTGGCGTCCCGTTCTTATCTACTCGTTTCACTGTCACTGGCTCTGGTGTGCCTACAAACTGCTTCTCCGGCGTGAAGGTCACTGCGCCATCTGGAGCAATGGTGTAAGTTCCCTGACCTGGAATAGCCTTTTTCTTACTGCCATCTTCGAAAGTTGGTTCGACTGCTTCATCAATCGGAACTAGCGGATCACCACCTTGGAAAGTTGGGGTACCCGTTTGCGGAAGACCTTGAGGACCCGTACTAGTCACGTTAGTACCTATTGGAGTCACCTTGGTGAACTCTGGACTGTAAGTCGCGGTCACTGGTGTACCATTCTTATCGACACGTTTTACAGTGATTGGATCTGGCTTTCCTACAAACTGCTTCTCCGGTGTGAAGGTCACTGTGCCATCTGGAGTGATGGTGTAAGTTCCCTGACCTGAAATAGCTTTTTCCTTGCTGCCATCGTCAAAGCTTGGCTCGACTATGTCATCGATTGGAACAAGTGGATCACCAACTTGGAAAGTTGGGGTACCTGTTTGCGGGATCCCCTGTGGACCGGTGCTAGTTACATTAGTGCCCATTGGAGTTACTGATGTAACTGTCGCGATATAAGTGACTTTTGCTGCAATACCATTTGCATCTTTGCGAGAAATGCTAATTTCTGGCGTTTCACCTACAAAGCGCTTTTCTGGCGTGAAGGTGACATTGCCCTCAGCATCTACTTCGAACTTACCGACTTTGGCAATTTCTTTTACATTCGTGCCCGTGTCAAAGACTGGCGTGCTATTGGCTGGGAATCCTACTTTTGGATCGCCAGCTTTAAAAGTTACACGGCCTTTTTGAACTTGGCCTTGCGGACCTTCTGTCTGATCTCCAGTTCCCGTCGGAGTCACAGCGGTCACAGTCGCCCGATATTTAGCCTTGGCTACTGTTCCGTTGACATCTGCACGGCTGAGTTCAACTTCTGGAGTTTTGCCTACAAAGGTTTTGACTGGAGTAAAGGTGACATTACCCTCTCCATCAACTTCGAACTTACCGATTTTGGCAATTTCTTTCACATTCGTACCAGTATCAAAGACTGGTGTGCTGTTTTCTGGGAAACCAACCTGAGGACTTCCTGGTTCAAAAGTAACCTTGCCTTTTTTGAACTTGACCTTGAGGGCCTTTTGTCTGAGCGCCTGTGGCTCTTGGAGTCACTTTCTCAACAGTAGGCGTGTACTTAGCCGTCACAGGAGTGCCATTCTTATCTACACGCTTAACAACAACCGGATCTGGTGTGCCAACATATTGCTTGTCAGGTGTGAAAGTAACAGATCCATCTGGTGCCACTTCAAAGATTCCGACATTTGGAACCACCTTGCGCTTGCTTCCATCTTCGAAAGTCGCTGGAGTATCATTATCCAATGGTACATCTGGGTTGCCACTGACAAAGTTTGGCTTACCTGTCTGTGGACGGCCTTGTTTACCAGTGCTGGTGATGTTTGTTCCTGTTGGAGTTACAGCAGTGACTGTTGCCTTGTAGATAGCTGTAGCTGTGCTGCCATTCGTATCTGTACGAGTAATCCTGATGTCTGGCGTAAGGCCTTTAAATTGTTTCTCTGGAGTAAAGGTTACATTTCCATCCTCATCCACTTCAAACTTACCAACAGTAGGCACTTCTTTAACAGTCGAACCATTGTTAAAGAGAGGAGTTGAATCAGCCGGAAAGGCCACCGTTTGTTTTTGACCGTTGACTTGCGCAGAACCTTCTGTGAAGCTGACTTTGCCTCGCTGAACTTGGCCTTGTATACCACTGGTTTCAGCATTCATCGCACTTGGTGCTGCTGCTTTTACATCAGCCTGATAGGTAGCTGTTACTTCTGTTCCATTGACATCTACTCGCTTGACAGCCTCTGCCGCTGGACGTCCAGTATAAGTCAGTAGTGGAGTGAAGGTAACTAGGCCTTGATTATCCACCTGATAAGTCCCAACACCAGCAACTGTTTTAGTCTGGCTGCCATTATCAAAGGTTGGCAACTTCTTGCTATCAATAGGTACACGATTATTGCCCGGATTGAAGGTCAGCTGTCCTGTCTGAACTGCACCTTGAATGCCCTCGCTGCTGGCACCTTGAGAAGATGGTCTAACAGGAGTCACCTTTGGCTGATAAACAGCTTGATGCGGAATACCTTTGCCATCAATCATCTGAACGGAAACTGGATCCACTGTACCAACAAAGTTTTTATTTGGCGTAAAGGTAATCTTACCTGTTGAAGGCTCGACTTCAAAACGACCAACTTCCTGACCATTTGATAAAGCTGGAACTCTAGTATCATCTGTAGTCGTTCTATCTACTTTCACAAATTTTACAGGATTTGCTGTACTTGGACTTGCAGGAGTTTTGCCAGCATCTCCATCATTAAAGACAGACGTCTTTTCTTGCGTTAGTCCTTGGGCATCCGTTGTTTCATACATAGGAACATTTAGCACGGTTGGTACAAAGCGTCCATCCATGGTGTTGAGCTGGTCATTGATGGCTGCTTCAGCCTGATTTTTGGCAACCCAATCTGTACTTGCTCCATTAGTATCAAAACGACGGATGTTTATCCCCTGAGCTGTGCCGATAAAGCCAGCCTTAGGCTCATATACCACATCTACATCAGCACCGTTTGCTGTTACTTTATAACGGCCTTCAGCAGTCTTATACCAACCTTCTGCATTTGCAGTCAGCACATTACCATTAGCATCCAATACAATCGGAGCTTTAGTAGTGTCAATCGCTACTTTCTTGTTTTCATTGTTTTGATCAACACCTTGAGGAGTGAAATGAAGAGTGGCTGTCTGTCTCTGGTCACGGATTCCAGTACTTTCCTTCTTCTCGCCTTTTGGTGGATAAGTCAGTTCAACTTCTAAGTCTTCCACCTCACCACTAAATGCAGTTCCAGTAGGCTTTTCAATATCTCCCTTGTTTAAGGCAATACGAACCCGCATTCCAAGCTTGCTAAGTTCAGGATTGGTCATGGCTGGGTTCTTCTTAAAGTTGACAGTATAATCTCCCGCAGTTGTTACTTCGGTAAATTCACTGGCTTCGTCTTCGTCAAAGACACCATTGTTATTGAAGTCAATCCAGGCACGGACATAGGCTTTTTCGTATCCGTTAGCTGAAGCATGGATGCGGAGAGAATAATCTCCGTCGTGCAGACGGTTTACTGGAAAAAGACCATTGGTTTTCCCGACTAAATCATCAGACAAGAGCTGATTAATACCTTCATCGGCTAAATCATTCTGATCGTCATGCTGCCAGTTGTTTCCAGATGTGGTATCAATATCAGCCGCAACACGGCCCAAGAATGGCTGTGGATTTTGACCGCCAGTTTCTGCATTGTATCTTGAAATAGCATGGATAGCTTTTCCATAAGAATCCGGTGCATCACCTTCATCGATTGCCATAAAACCAATCATCGCAGCTTGCTGACCAGAAGAGGCTATGTAAATACCAACCTCTGATGCACCACGTGTCATTACAAGTGGAATTGTATTATTTCTAGAAAGATTAGGTCCAAATACTTGGCTTCCCAGTCCGCCAGTCTTTTGATCAGAGCTGACATAGGCCTGCCAATGAACACCAGTACCGTCAGTTCCAATAAATTGGCCTTCTGTGGTAGGCTTCATTGGCTTATAGGTTTCTGTAATCTCAGTAGTCACACCATTTGCGTCTGTAACTGTGCGCTTCCACTCGGCCAAATGTTCCCAACCCTTACCATTGGTTGTAAAGATAGCGTACTCACCCGGATTAGCTTCTTCACCATCAGCCATGACAACTGTTGCTTTAACTGGCTTCCCACGATATCTAGCTTCAACTTTGAACTTCACGCCATAGTTGGCTTCATCTTTAGGAACCTGCAGTTGGGTTTTACGCCCTTTAGTATCAATTCCCTCTGACTTAATAGCTGAATATTGATTCTGAGCAGCACCAGTAATTTTAGGACGGTAATCATCACCATACCAATACTGATAAGCATAATTATTGCTATTGTTATATTGAAGCCAAGTATTTTTTGCATTGGGATCATAACTGCTTTCGTACTCAGTTCCCTTTACTCGATCACGATAGATCTCTGTCGCATAGAAAGGTTTCAATTCCGTCACGGTCAGTTTGACCACATAGCCCGGCGAAATTTCCTTTTCATATACTGTTCCAACTTTAAATGAGCCATCTTTATCTAGATTTCTCAGTGATTTAGTATCACCAAAATCTAGCCAGTTTACCTGCTTCATCAACTCATCAGAGCGTTTTCTTACAGATTCTTCCAGTGTTGGTTTAGAAACTGTAGGATTAGCTGTTGCATCTTGTATGGCAGGGCTAGCTTGACCAGCAGGACTGGTAGTACGAAATGATGTTCCTGTCTCCATTGGCTGGCCATTACGCTCGGACCTAGGCATAGCCGCAGAACTTGGTTTTGGCGTATATTGCACTGAATAAGAGCGAGTCTGACTAGCTTCAGCAGATCTTGCTTCATTAGAGGTCTCAGCTGTCTGATTAGCTTCTTGTGGCTTTTCAGGTGTCGCTTGCTCTGGAGCAGCAGCTGGGCTTACCAGCTGATTTTGATCCGCTCTTGCTTCTGAGTTAGCTGTTTCAGAAACAGCAGATGTTGCTGTATTCTCAAGAGCAGGCTGACTGACTGCTGACTCCGTCGGTTTTTCTGGCAGTGAGATATTATCATCCACAGTTCCGCTGGCAATTTCATCAGCATTTACTGTAGCCGCAGTACCTAAAAGGAAAACGGTAGATAATAATACCGAGCAAACTCCAACATTTAATTTTCGAATCGAAAATTTGTTTAAATGGGGGTTAAATAATTCTTTTCCCATAGAATCTCCTATATTAATATTTAATAGCAATAGGTATTATACACCAATTAATTTTAGTTAGCCATGGATATGACTGTAGTTGAGGGGCATAGTGTCCAAAAATAGACACCTGAAAAAAAGGCTCCATTTTTAGAGCAAAATAAAGAAGATCCGCAAACGAATCTTCTCACTTTTAACCTTCTGATGATAAAACCTTATCTAATTTTTCTTTCAGGGACGTTAATTCCCAACCGTTGATTTCTTTCAGTTCATGAGTGGTTACTGCCAGCCCCTCATATTTGAGTCCGTAGTTCTGGCAAAAGCGGCTCATCACGTGGTCCAGCATTTCAATTTCTTTGCTGGGCTGAGAACCTTGCAAGAGCAGGAACACCTTTTTGCCCTTGAGTGCTTCTTGCGGCTCATGCACATCAGCTACTCGGTCCAACAGAGTTTTTAGCAGACCCGAAAAAGACCACCAATAAATAGGACTGGTAAACACCAGTACATCGGCTTGGCTCAGCTGCTCATAGACTTGAAAGAACTGATCGTTTTCTGCCGACTGGCCATATTGCTCAATATGGTAATCCACTAATTGAAGAGCCTCATAATCTCTATCTCGCAGAAAAAAGTGCCCCAGCTTAAAACTATTGCCATTCCTATTTGGGCTGGCGTTTACCAAATAAATCATAGCTTCACTTCTCCTCTATTCTTTTTCCAATTATATCAAAAAAGAGGGCAGCAAACAATGCTAGCCCCTGCTATTTATTCCGACTTTTCCATATCTTCTTTCATCTCATCCATATTAAACTTAGCAAAGAGATACTTGCGATCTTGTACTGGGAAACGCTGATCCAGCTGATCTACAGCGCCCAACTCGACGACACCTTCCTTGATGACAAAGTCCATGACATGACCGCCAAAAGTCAGATCATCCGATACAAAATGCAGATGATAACCTGCCAGACTGACTCCGTGGAAAATCTCTGGCGTCCAGATACCGACGATGGTGCCTGTGATATTTTCCTTACAGTACTCAGGCTGATTAACCGCTACTTCTGCAAACTTCCGCTCCGTTGTAGACTTGGGAATCATCCGAACATGCATGCGGGCGAAATCACCATGAATCTTGATAGAGCGGAAAAGATTTTCCCCATCATAGTAAGACTCAATCCGCTTTTCAAGTTCCTTGTCGTTCATCTCAAAGCGCTGACGGAAAATGACCTCCGCCTGGTGAGGAACCACTGCCGCATAAGGTACTGTCATATCCGGTGACACCTCAACCACTTCTGGCACTTCTCCAGATCCCTTTGCCTGATAAGCCTTACCATCGAGAATAATGAGCTCGCCATCAATAGAGTCCAGCGTTCCCAAGCCCAAATCTCCATACTGCAGCAGCTCTCCAACGGTCATACTTCCGTCGTAAAGACCAGCCATCAAAGCTCCCAAAGTATTATATTGAAATAATTTGATTGGTTCTGCCATTTTTCCTTAATCTTTCTCTTCCTAAAAATATTATTAACCATCCAGCTAAGCTTTTTTCATCCTTATTACATGTGCTTACTGAGTTTCTACTGCCAATCATTATACCATAAATCGCAGGAAAGGGCTGAGCGAGTGCTCTTATAAGCTTTCATAGAGTTCCTGCATACTAGCATCATCAGGTACTAGTCTTAAGTAAGAAGCTGCAGCCCTTTTAGCTTCTTCGAATCTGCCTAGTTCTCGCAAAAGATAGACATACTGCTCCAGAAACTCTGGATTGTCTTGCAGTTCATGAGCCAGTTGATTATAGAGTTCCTCTGCTTTTTCCAGATTTTCCAAAGCCTGATAAGCACGCGCCAGATTCCAGCGGGTCAAGGCATTATCGACTTCTTGCTCTGCAAATTCTAAAATCTCCTCATAGCGCTCCTGTTCCAAATAAAGAGTAGTCAATCGCAAGGCAATCTCTTCCAAATCATCCGCATCTTCCTGAGCCTGCAAGAGATAATGTTCAGCCGCTTTCTCATCATGAAGTTCATAAGAAAGCTGTGATGCTAAAAGTAAGAGCCGAGTCTCAAAAGGATTCTTAGCCAAGCCCTGCTGGGCAAGAGTCAGAGCTTCAGCCGTCCGATGCTCTGCATGAAGAGATAGGGCATAGCCATATTCGTAGCCTTCAAAATCCGGCGAAAGAGTATCCAGCTGCTTGAAATAAAGATTAGCTTTCTGATATTCTTCCTGATCCGCTAATATAGTTGCCAGCTCATAAACTGTGGCATCATCATACTCCAGCTCAACTGCTTTCTCCAAAAACTCAATGGCCGCTGCAAATTTTCCAAGACTGGCATAGCAAACTCCAATCCGCTGATAGGTTGAGACGCCTGTCTGCTCAAAGATTGAGCGATTGTCTAGCTGGGCGTATTCCTTAATCGCCTGAGAAAAATCTCCCAGCTCCAAATCTATCTCAGCCAGACCAAAGGTTACCAAAGGCTCATCAGTCAGCTCTGCTGCCTGAGCTAATTTTTCACGAGCCACATCAGGCAACCCCTCTAGCTGATAGAGGTCAGCCTTAGCCAAGAGAGCAGCAACATACCAGTCACTGCCTTGTTGAATCTCCTCCAGATAGGTAAAGGCCTGCTCCAAGTCCCCATCATCGCTGGCAATAGCCGCCAGACTGATATAAGAAGCTGGATAGTCAGGGGCCAATTTTTCAAAAATACGCTTGGCCTGAGGGAAAAAGCCGATACTCTCTAAGTAATCGGCCAAATCCAATAATTCTTCTTCGCTGTCTGTAGTCAGGGCTTGCTCGAAATAGCGATCAGCCAGAGCTAGGTCCTGCTCCTGTAAAGCTGCCAACATATGCTCACTCTTGCTCACTGATTTCTCCTTCTTGTTCAAAATCGGCTTCGTAAAGTCCACTTACTTTCTGATACCACTTAAAGATGGCCGCAATGGCAACCTTGGCTGAAGCATAGGCAGGAATTCCCAGGAAAACGCCCCAAATGCCAAACATAGTACCAGAAGTCAATAATACGAATAAAATCGTAATCGGATGAATACTGAGCTGACTGCCCAAGACCAGAGGAGAAACAAAACGCCCCTCAATAGTCTGCTCAATGATGAAAACGACAATGACTTTAGCTAACATCACTGGACCGCCAGCAATCAAACCGATTGCCAGAGCCGGAAGCATAGCCAAAAAGCTGCCCAGATAAGGTACCAGATTGAGAACGCCGGCAATTACTCCAAGAGTGACACCATAGCGAAGGCCAATAATCTTGAAGAAAACGATAAACATCAGAGCTACAATAATAGCAACCGTCACCTGACCTCGCACATAGTTGGCCAGCTGGCTGTTGATATCTGTCATCACTTGACCAAAGGATTCTCGGAATTTAGTTGGCAGAAACTGGGTCACATAGCCTTTCAGATTTTTCCCGTCTCTCAGCAGGTAAAAAAGGGTAAAAGGCATGATGATAATAGCCACGACAATCTGCGAAGTTGTACTGATTAAGTTCCCCGCCCAATTGACTGCCCTAGATGAAAAATTGCTGGCCCAATCGGTAATCTGGCTAGACAGATTGCTAGTATATTCCTCAATCTGCGGCTTGAAATCTGCCGAAATATACTTAGTCACGACATCGTCGATGAACTTGTCAGCCTGCTTCAGATAAGCCGGAACATTTCTAACAAAGGCCATGACCTGATGCTGCAAACTAGGAATAGCAACAGCCAAGCCCCAGATAATCAAAAAAGCAATTAAAACAAAGACAATGGTAATAGCAACCAGTCGATTAATCTTGTGCTTTTCCATCCAGTCGACGATGGGATTTAACAAATAATAAAGCAGGCCAGCTAAAATAACCGGCAGCATGATTACTCCCAAAAACTCAATGACTGGGCTAAAAATAAAACTGATTTTACTAAGTATAAAAATATTCAGTCCCATCAAAAGGGTTACTAGAAATACTGTAATGGCCTTGTTATCCAAAAACCATTTAAAAAACCAAGATAGGCTAAAATCTTTTTCTTTATGCTCCATATTCTCCTCCTTTGACTTGTCATTTCATTGTAACATTTTTCGGAGAAAAATTCTCAGCTCAGCTATAGGGAAAAGCAAAAAAAGAGAGAAGACAGAAGACTTGTATTTTTCGCAAAATACAGCTTCTGACTTCTCTCTTCGGCTTCTGCAGGACCGGCTAGAATGCAAGACTATTTTTCAACAGCCGGCAGAGAAATGCTAAAGCGCATCTTCCGCCCATCAACGGCTTCAAACTGATAACGAAGACCATGCTTGTCCAAAATCTGCTGAACGATAAAGAGTCCCAGACCAGTTCCGCCATCCTTGCGATTGCGACTGTAATCTGGCCGATAGAAAGGCTGAAAAATCTGCTGGATTTGGTCTTTGTTTAAGACTCGTTCTGCTTCATTTTCGATGACTAGCTTACGCTCTTCCAGCCTGAGTAGAATCTCTCCGCCTTCTACTGTATAATGAAAGGCATTGTCCAAAAGATTCTTGATAGCCTTGAGCAGATAGGTGCGGTTCCCCTTGACCTTCGCTTCTGTCAGCTCAACCTGAAAATGGTAGTGCCTGACATCTGATAAAACTCGATAGGTGCTCAGATTTTCCTCCAAGACCTGCTTTAGTGAAAAGACTTCTTGTTCGGTTTCAGTCTTCATCTCCAGTTTAGAAATGGCTAAGATAGACTGGACTAACTCCGACTGCTCCTCTAGAATTTCTCGGCACTTCTGCAAGTACTTGTCTCGATCCTTGAACTCTCCTACTCCATAAATCATGCCATCGACCATCCCCATCATGCTGGTAATGGGTGTCTTGAGCTCATGCGATGTCATCCGCAAAAACTCAGCCTTTTCCCGCTCGCTTTCTGCTACCTTTTCATTTTCTAGGCGCAGAGCCTCGATACTGGTCAGTAGATTAGCATAGAGATGATTGATGTCTTGCGCCAGTTCAGCAATCTCATCACGCCCCTTGACCTGACAGGTCACATCTGGAGCCAAACTCGTCATTTGACGGGTGCTCTTAGAGATGGCTTTAATCCGTTGACTGGAAGTCCGGCTATAGAGATAGGCTGCCAGACCACCCAGACTCAGAGACACAAGCAAGACAAATGGATAGAGATTGAGCAAAATCCGACTAGCATCAGAAACTGGCTGTAAGGAATATTCCCCTCTCAGGACAACTTCTTTACCATCCGAAGTTCGAAAACTTTCTGATAAACTCTTGCTCTCATAGTCGCTGTTGGCAATCGTTGGGACGATGGTCAGCTGCAGAGAACTTTCATCGCCAGCTTCGAGTGAGGGATAGAGAATCGTATTGTCTTTCGCCAGCAGGGTAAACCAAATCAGATTGCTCTTTTTACTATAATCACTCAAGAGCTCGCCGATTTGCTGACTGGACTTTCCCTTGACCTGCTTGGAAACTTGGTCAAATTCTCTCTTAGCTTCTCCGCTCTTAACCTGCTGATAATACACCGGCATAGCAAAGTAGAGACTGGCTAGAACGATAGTCACCACCACGAAAATGATGGACGAGGTCAAAAGAAAGTTCTTTTTGACAATTTTCACTTGTCTTCTCCTCCAAGCTGATAACCCATACCCGTAATGGTTTTCAGAGGCACACCCGGAATCTTTTTACGGATGTTCTTGATATGATTATCCAGCACCCGACTATCCAGCTCACTGTAACCCCAAATGGTATTCATCAGCTGATCACGGGTCACCAAGTGGCCCTTCCTCTTAGCCAGAGCTTGCAAGATTTCATATTCTTTCTTGGTCAGAGGCATCTTTTCGCCCTGCCAGTAAACCGTGCAGTCATCAATCGAAACCGTCAAATCTCCAACAGCAATCTCTGAAGCAACAGTATTTCTGCGCAGAATATTCTCAATCCGTTTGACCAAGATTAGCGGTGAAAAAGGCTTGGTTACATAATCACTGATGAGGTGGTTAAAGCTGACCAGCTGGGTATACTCGTCATCAAGTGCTGTCAAAATCATGACCGGAATCTGAGAAGTCTTGCGGATTTCCTTCAGTACTTCCAGACCGCTCTTGGTTGGCAGCATCATGTCTAAGATGACCAGATCAAAGGGCTCTTCTTCAAAAGCCTGCAAAGCATCGCCACCATCAAATACTGGCCTTACCTCATACTGACTTTCCTTTAAAAACTCACAAATCACTTGATTAATCGTCGTATCATCTTCCACCACTAGAATCTTGTGCATACTTAGATTTTTCTCCTTTACCTATTCAAATCGCAGGGCCTCGATTGGATCCAGCTTGGATGCTTTCACAGCTGGCAGGAGCCCAAATACTACTCCTATTATACAACAAAAGATCAAACTTACAAAGACAGAAAAGAGGGATAGAATATACGGATAAGCTAGAGACTGAGTGATGGCAAAGCCAGAGGCGATACCAGCCACCACGCCAATAATTCCTCCCATCAAGGTTAGGATAACTGCCTCAATCAGGAACTGCTTGAGAATGATCTTCCGTCTAGCTCCCAGAGCCTTTTTAATTCCGATTTCACGAGTCCGCTCTGTCACTGAAACCAGCATGATATTCATAACACCGATACCTCCGACTAGGAGAGAGATGCTGGCAATACCTGCTAGCAAGACGAAGTTAGATTTGTTGAGATTATCCAGCTGCCGTTCAAATTCCTGCAGGTTGAGCACACCAAACATATAATCTGATGGTGGCATCTGCTCATTGAGATAATCACTGACCTTCTTGGCCACCTTCTTCAAATCATCGGCCTTGTGGGTTTGGACAGTCACTTCAGGACTGACATTAATGGTATCAAAAATCCGATGCCACTGCTGCAGGGGAATATAGGCCACCTTTTCCGCACCAGCTGTTAAGCCACTCTGCTCAGTTGACTCAAATACGCCAATAACCTTAAAGGGATTTCCTAAGACTTCAACATATTTGCCGATACCATCCCCCTTTGGAAAAAGACTATCATAAAGCGACTTTTCCAGATAGGTCACCTGCTCTTGATTTTTAAAGGCTTCTGAGTCAAATCCTTCACCTTCTAGTAAACGTTGCTGCTTGATGTCAGCAGCTGTCTGCGAAACAGCCTGAATCTTCCCAGACGACTTTTGGCTTAGGTAGTAGATCTTCTCATCTGTACCATAGGTCAGCAGAGCATTCTTGACCCCAGAGATTTCCTTAATCTTACTCAGCACATCCTCTCCCATAAAGGGAATATAAGAAGGTTTCTGAGCTTGAGATTTCTCTGGAATGGTTGGATCGATGGCGCTTTTCTTGTCATAGACGACCTTGATTGTGTTATTGTTGCCACCGATAAGCTGACGCTTGGTATTTTCCGTATTTCCCTCAATGATGGAAAAGATAGCGATGATAGCGCCTATCCCTATGATGATCCCCAACATAGTTAGCATAGAGCGCATTTTATGCGACAAGATTGAATTCAGAGCTACAAAAATATCTTCCATACAGCTTCCTTTCTATCCTATCGCTTTGCTCTCTATATTACCGTCCCGCAGGATAACCGTCTGCTTGCAGAGTTGGGCTACTTCCGGCTCATGGGTAATGATGACAATGGTCTTACCCTCATCATTAAACTGCTTAAAGAGGTCCATAATCTGCACACTGGTCTTGGTATCCAGGGCCCCCGTTGGTTCGTCACCAAGGATGAAGCTGGGATTGGTTACCAAGGCTCGCGCAATGGCTACCCGCTGCTTTTGACCACCAGACAGCTCCATAGGCTTGAAATCGCTTCTTTCTTCCAGTCCGACCAAGCGCAGCATTTCTAGAGCCCGTTCCCGTCTCTCTTTTTTAGGAATTTTCATGTAAGTCAGAGGCAGTTCTACATTTTGACAGGCCGTCAGCTTGGGCATGAGGTTGAAATTTTGAAAAACAAAGCCAATCTTCTGATTGCGCAGATCGGACAGCTGATTGTCAGACAGCTCAGACACATCGGTCCCTTCAATATGATAAGTCCCTGAACTTGCCTTATCCAGACAGCCGATAATGTTCATCAGAGTGGACTTACCAGATCCAGACGGTCCCATGATAGCCAGAAAATCCCCCTCTTTCACATGCAGATCAATTCCTTTTAAAATTGGAAATTCCTGACTGCCCTGCTGATAAGATTTGTGGATATCCTTAAGCTTTAACATGCTGTCCTACCTCCATCCCTTCTTCCATACCTACTCTCGGTGTTGAAATGGTATCCTGCATAGTCAAACCTTCTGTAATCTCCACCAAACTGTCAGAAACTTTCTTGGTCTTGACTTCATGCATTTTCAGAGTCTTGCCCTCTACTTTCCAGACATAGGTCTTGCCATTTTTACTGAAAGTATAGGCCTTATTGACAACTACCTTTCCTGCCTCGGGAGCATTCTCCACGATGTTGACATAGGAATGGGAACCAACCAGCGGCATTTCACCGCCTTGATCCAGCTCTACAGTATAAGGAAACTTACCTTGGTTGGGGTTTTCCTGTTGCTTATTCCCACCATTATTATTGGAAGTGTTTTCTGCTGTCAGACTGCCGACCTGAGTTACCGTACCACTCCATCGCTTCTTAGGATCCTTGCGATCCACCACTTCCACTTTCTGACCGACACTCAGCTTTTCACGGTCAAATTCACTGACAGTACCTTTAATCAGAGTTTTGGACTTGTCCATAATCTCAATAAAGTTTTCTTCTTCCTTTTTGGCCTTGGACTGATTGGGCAAATCTTCATTCATAGAAGTAATCGTTCCTGCTGTATCTGCAGTCACAGTATCATACTTCATCCGGTCTGATTCTGTCTGAGCTGTCACCTGAGCCTTTTCAGCCTCAATCTGAGCTGTCGTTACTTCATTATCCGCCGTCTTGGCATCGCTCAGCGCCTGAGCCAGCTCATCTTCAGCTGACTTTATCTGCTCCAGCAGTGACTCATCCTGACTGGAATTGTATTTGTCCTTGAGTGAGTTTAAGCTGGCCAACTTACGATTATAGGTTTCCCATTTAATCGCAGCGCTGTTTTGAGCCGCTGTGATGCCATTAGCCTTGGACTGGGCATCATATTGAGCTGACTGGGCTGTCAATTGCTGCTCTGTCACATAGGAAAAGAGCGGCTGCCCTTGTGTAACGGTATCGCCATTTTTGACAAATACTTCCTTGACTTCCCCCTTAGAAGGGTCAATCTTGACCTTACTGCTATTGTTGGCAACTACTTCCCCAGATAAAACCAGGCTTGTTTTTTTACTGTTATTGACAGCTTCTTGGACTGTCAGCGAATCAATCGTCTTATCTACCATTTTCATGGCCTGTTGTTGATTGATCTGTCTAAAATACAGATAGCCTCCCAGCCCAGCACAAGCAAGAATGACCGTGCTGCCCAATAGAATGGTCTTACGATTCATTTTTTTTCTTCGAAACATATTGCCTCCAACCTACATGTTTTAATCTTTATTCAGCTTCTGAGCTAGATCCTGATCCATCTTCTGGAATTTCCTCACCATCTGCTGGAATTTGGATAACGTTCCCATCAGGCATTGTGTATTCTGTCACTTCTTTGCCATCGACTGTCTTGGTCTTCTTATCAACAGCATCTTTCTGGAAGTCCACTTGTTTTCCATCCTTAATTTCTGAGTTATCAGCTTCTTTATTTCCGCATGCGGCTAAAAAGAATCCTGACATTCCGATAAGAGCAACGAGCATAGCAATTTTTTTAACGTTCATTTGATTTCTCCTTTGTTTAGCAAGCAGGAAGTTTGTTGCTTCCTGACAGTAATTGTTTTTTTGAACAATTCCATTCTAACAAAGCCATCTATCCCCTTCCTACCCACTATCTGTTTTTTATCTGTTTTTTCGAAACTAATACTATTCTTTTGAAAATCAGGCAAATCCTCCGCTCTAAGACCTATCATCTGCTTTTATGATATAATAGTAGCAAGAAATCTAAATACATACGAGGTAATGGAATGACACAAACGGTTTACTTTGGAACCTATACTCGCATAGATTCCAAGGGAATTTACAAGGCAGATTTTAATTCTAACAAAGGAACTTTAGAAAACTTAACCTTGGTTGCTGAAGAGCCCAGTCCAACCTACCTAGCCTTTGACAAGGCTGGACATCTCTATTCTGTCGGAACAAAGGACGGACAGGGGGGCATTGCAGCCTTTGACCAGGCAGGTCAGCTTCTCAACCATGTCGTCGAAGAAGGAGCTCCGCTTTGCTATGTCGCAGTCGACGAAGAGCGTGACTTGGTATACGGTGCTAACTACCACAAGGGACAAGTCTTGGTCTACAAACGCCTGGCTGATGGCAGACTGGAACTGACTGACTCAGCTACCCATCAAGGTCAAGGACCACACGCCAATCAAGCCTCTGCTCATGTCCACTACACTGACCTTACACCAGATCAATACCTGATTACCTGCGACTTGGGAACTGATGAAGTCACCACCTATGATGTTGCTGAAGACGGAAAGATTACCTCTCTAGATACCTACAAGTGTGCCGCTGGAGCTGGTGCCCGCCATATCGTTTTCCACCATCATTATAAAATCGCCTATTTGATCTGTGAGCTTAATTCTACTATTGAAGTCCTGATTTACGATGGAGTCGGCCATTTTGAACACCTGCAAACTGTCTCCACCTTACCAGAGGACTTTGAAGGTGCAAACGGAACAGCTGCTATCCGCCTGTCTGCTGATGGCAAGTTCCTCTACGGTTCCAACCGTGGTCATGACTCTCTTGCCGTTTACAAAATCTTAGCTGACGGCAGTTTGGACTTAATCCAGATTGCACCTACCAATGGTCAAAATCCGCGTGATTTCAACATCACACCGGATCAAAACCATATCATTGCTGTCCATCAAGACTCTGACAATGCAACCATCTTCAAACGCGATGCTGAAAGTGGAAAATTAACAGAAATCTCCCATGATTTCTATATTCCCGAAGCTGTTTGTGTGACCTTTAAATAAGCAGAATTCTTGTCTTTCTATTAGAAATTTGATTAAATAGTATAAAAAATTACTAAGGAGCAACATCTATGAATTCAGTAGATTTATTTAACCAAGTAAAAGAAATGATTGAAAAGAAAGACTTTGATGGTGCCAAAAAATTTATTGAAGAAAACAAAGACAAACTCGGTGAATACCTTGATCAAGCTAAAAAACTAGTAGCTGGAAATGAAATGGCTAGCGGCGCGATTGATAAAATTAAAGGTTTGTTCGACAACTAAGAAAACAAAAACGCTTGAAAATCAAGCGTTTTTTGTGTATCATTTTTTATACAATCAATGGTAAGAAAACTTGTGCTAAGCCTAGAAAAGCTAGGTAACCCAATACATCTGTTGCCGTGGTAATGAAAATGGTCGAAGCTAGAGCTGGATCCTGATTCAGTGTCTTGATAATCAGCGGTACAAAGTAACCAAATAGAGCACCACATGCTAGATTGATCATCATTGCCAATATCACAATAACAGACAGATAGAAATTTTGATAGAAGACAAACATGACAATCGCTGCAATCAAGCCAGTAAAGAAACCATTAACCAAAGCTAGCACGATTTCTTTGAATACTAAATACCGATCTTCTTTCAGATCTAGTTTGCCCAAGGCAATCCCCTGGATAACCAAAGCAAGTGTCTGAGAGGCAGAATTTCCGCCCATTCCCGTGATAATAGGACTAATCGCTGCTAATGCTACAACTTTTGAAATCGTATCATCAAAAAGTGCTACTGTCGCAGAAGCTAGAAATGCTGTTACTAGGTTAATCATTAACCAAGGTAAGCGTTTCTTGAGTGATTCTTTGAAAGGTCCTCCAATTTCTTCACTTTCTTGGACACCACCCATCCGCAAGATATCTTCTTGGTACTCTTCTTGCAAAACATCGACGATATCGTCAATTGTGATGATTCCTAGCAATACCTGCCGATGATTGACGACCGGTACGACAGATAAATTATATTTGGCAGAAAGCTGGGCTACCTCTTCTTGGTCAACCTCTGGCGTCACAGTCACTAACTGAGTGTTCATAAATTCGCTGAGTTTCATCTCCGCATCATGAATAAACAAATCACGGATATCAATCCAGCCAACTAGCGAATGATGCACATTTCTAATAAATAAGGTATCAATAACTTCTGTATTGGGCGAAATTTCTCTCAATTTATTGAGAGTTGCTGAGACGGTCAGATTTTCATTTAAGGTAATGAATTCTTTCGTCATCAGACCACCAGCTGTCTGAGGATCGTAAGCCAACATAGCTTTCAAATTCTCTTGACTGGCATTTTTCATCATACTTAAGTATTGCTTACGCAAGTCCACACTCAAGTAACCCAAAATATCTACCACATCATCATCTGGCATAAGATAAAAAAGAGTGCTGGTACGTTTGAAAGAAATCGATTGGATAATCTGTCGTTGCAACTCCGGCTCGGCTTCTTTTAAAATCTCTACCAATTGATCATCACTAGCCATTTCCGTAAAGGTTTTGAGGAGATTCCCTTCCTCATCCTCCAAGGCCTCCAAAGAAAGAGCAATATCAATGGGATAATAATCGTCAAATATCTGATTAAAAACTTCCCTATCCTGTGATAGTAAGACCTGATTTAATAATTCTTCCATTGTACTCCTCCTTCCACTTTGCTAGTATACCATAAAAGACTGATTTTGATACAAGAAAGCTATAAAATCTTCAGTAAATCACTCACTTTTTCAAGCATGTAGTCACAAGGAAACGCAGGAATTTCTTGATTATATTTTCCGAAATAAAAACTGTCATTTTGTCCTCTAATTTTTCAAGGGAAAGAGCATGCCCAGCCCTACGCACTACTTCTAGGAAAAAATGATAAATCTCCCTCTCATCAATTAGGGGGAATCCTAAATCAAAAAATATCCATTGTTATATCTTTACACATCAAAAAAGCTAGGACTAAGTCCTAGCTCCTCTTATATCTTGTTAGATTATTTTTTCAAGTTATAGAAAGCTTGAAGACCTTTGTATTGAGCAACTTCACCAAGTTGATCTTCGATACGAAGCAATTGGTTGTATTTAGCAATACGGTCTGTACGTGAAAGTGAACCAGTCTTGATTTGACCTGCGTTAGTTGCAACAGCGATGTCAGCGATTGTTGAATCTTCAGTTTCACCAGAACGGTGTGATACAACTGCAGTGTAACCAGCTTCTTTAGCCATTTCGATAGCATCGAATGTTTCAGTAAGAGTACCGATTTGGTTAACTTTGATAAGGATAGAGTTTGCACATCCTTCTTTGATACCACGTGAAAGGTAGTCAGTGTTTGTTACGAAGAAGTCGTCACCAACAAGTTGTACTTTCTTACCAAGACGTTCAGTAAGAGCTTTCCAACCATCCCAGTCATTTTCATCCATACCATCTTCGATAGTGATGATTGGGTATTTGTTAACCAACTCTTCAAGGTAGTCGATTTGTTCTGCAGATGTACGAACAGCAGCGCCTTCACCTTCAAATTTAGTGTAGTCGTATACTTTACGTTCTTTATCGTAGAATTCTGATGATGCACAGTCAAATCCGATAAATACATCTTTACCTGGAACATAACCAGCAGCTTCGATAGCAGCGATGATAGTTTCTACACCATCTTCAGTTCCTTCAAAGCGAGGAGCGAATCCACCTTCGTCACCAACGGCAGTTTCCAAACCACGAGATTTAAGGATTTTCTTAAGAGCGTGGAAGATTTCAGCACCGTAACGAAGAGCTTCTTTGAATGTTGGAGCACCAACTGGCAAGATCATGAACTCTTGGAATGCGATTGGAGCATCTGAGTGAGATCCACCGTTGATGATGTTCATCATTGGAGTTGGAAGAACTTTAGTGTTGAATCCGCCAAGGTAGCTGTAAAGTGGCACTTCAAGGTAGTCAGCAGCAGCACGAGCTACAGCGATAGACACACCAAGGATTGCGTTCGCACCCAATTTACCTTTGTTAGGAGTACCGTCCAAAGCGATCATTGCACGGTCGATGGCTTGTTGGTCACGAACATCGTAACCGATAATAGCTTCAGCGATAACGTTGTTTACATTATCAACTGCTTTTTGTGTACCAAGACCACCGTAACGAGATTTGTCGCCATCACGAAGTTCAACTGCTTCGTGCTCACCTGTAGAAGCTCCTGAAGGAACCATACCACGTCCGAAAGCACCTGATTCAGTATAAACTTCTACTTCAAGTGTTGGGTTACCGCGTGAGTCTAGGACTTCGCGAGCGTAAACATCAGTAATAATTGACATTTCTTACTCTCCTTATTATTTAAAATTATTTACTAGTCTATGATACCTCAAAAACGCTTTTTTTTCAAGGAAAAATAGAGAATCTAAGCAAATTTGAGAAATTTCGCACAAGAAAACGATTCCAAATTTACTATATAAATGTTTTTCCAGCAAATCAGAAAGAAGATTCGACCTTTTAGAATTTCTCCTTTTATGGTACAATTTTATTATGACTGATATTAATAAAGTAATCATGGAAAAAGCTCAGGGCGGAGTCAAGCTCAACCCTGATGAACAGCGTAGGTTTTTAGGGACTTTTGAGGAGCGAGTGCTGGCTTCTTGCTCCATTGAGCAAGTCAACGACTCTTTCATTCGCAATCATTTCAAAGAAATGCTCAGCAGCATCATGAAAAACTGCCAACCAGTAATTGTCAAAATTTCCCCAGAAGTCGAGTCTAGCAATCAAATCTTTTATCTAAAAACCTCTAAGGAACTAGGCTGCGAAGCGACTATCGTCTCAAGTGATTACCAGGCTTCTCCTTTTGGACTGATTGTCCATAGCGACCATCTGGTCCAAGTAGATGACAAAGACATGAGCCAACAGTTTGCTAGTCTCCTTCAGCTAGCAGAAAAACCAGTAAAAGAAAAGCGCTCCCTATGGAAAAAATGGTTTAGCTAGGATGACAAATTTAGAAAAACTTTTTGCCTTCTTTGAAGCTGAAAATCAGCGCGATTGGCAAACTTATGAGACTTTTCTTTCTAATCATGTAAGCTGGGAATTACAGGGTGACACAACCGAAATAATCAAAGGTAAAGCTGACTACCTGACTAAAATTCAAAAAGTCTATCATAAGAACCCCGTCCAGTTTCGTTGCACTCATTATCAGCTTAGTCCCAACCAGAATCGGATTGTGACCCTTCTAGAAAATGACGTTGGTGACCTTTCTTGTGACATCTTCTTCTTTAAAAAGGGCATGATTGTCAAAGAAATTGAATATCTACTAAAAAAAGCGGACTAATCGCTTTTTTTCATTTTTAGTACATTGCCAATATTTCTTGCTGTACGAATCAAATTTTGCTCCGCCTGCTCTAGAATCCTATCCAAACTATCTGCTCTTGCAATAATGGGAAAAGCTGCCTGGATATTTTCAATCGGGAAATCCGGCAAATCATCAGCCAGGCTACCGCAAATCGCCAGTACAGGGATACCTTCTAACGTTCGTCTTGCGACCCCGACTGGTGCCTTGCCCGCCAAAGACTGACGATCCATCCGCCCTTCGCCAACTACGACCAAGTCCGCTTTTTTTACTCTGTCATCAAAATCCAGTAAGTCTAAACAGGTTTCAATCCCCGAAACGATTTTTCCACCAGCAAAAGCAATCAGTCCTGCTGCCATTCCGCCTCCGGCTCCGGCTCCCTCCATATCAATCACCTGAGGATTAACCAACTGATAGAAATCAGACATAGCCTGATCCACTTGAGAGAATAATAAGGGAGATAGGCCTTTCTGACCTCCGAAAACAGTTGTCGCACCTCGCACTCCACAAAGAGGATTGTCTACATCCGTCAAAATCTCAATCTCAACTTCTTTCAAGAAAGCAGGAACCTGCTCAGCTGATATTCGAGCGACCTTTCCCAAAGACGAGCCAATGGGGCGCAGTCTATGATTATCCGCATCGAAAAATTCATAGCCCAGGCCCGCTGCCAGTCCAATCCCACCGTCGTTACTGGCCGAACCACCAACACCAACTAAAATCTTTCTGACACCGTCTTCAGCCAGGTGCAAAATCAATTCTCCCAATCCTTTGGTCTCTATGGCCAAGGGATTTCGTTTTTCCTGAGGAATAGAGGCAAGTCCGACTAAATCAGCCATTTCAAAAAGCGCTTGCTGACCATTTCTGGCGTAGGGCATTTTTACTGGCTGGCCAAAGGGTCCAGTCACAGTGTGGTAAAATTCAGCCCAGCCCAAGGCTGCTGTCAGCGCAGCCATTGTTCCCTCGCCCCCGTCACCCACCGGCAGCAAGTCAAAGCTGGCATCTGGCATGGCCTGAGAAAAGCCCGTCTGCAGAGCTTGAGCAACCTGAGGAGCTGACAAACTTTCCTTGAAAGAATCCGGTGCAATTAGAATATGCATGCTTCTCTCCTATTCTTTTCTATTGTCTAAAAGATCAATGACCCGATAGAGATTGCATTCTTGAATCTGATAAGGAGCCCGCTCTCGCACGATTGGCTTGGCCATAAAGGCAATTCCTATCCCTGCTGCCTGAATCATAGGCAGATCATTGGCGCCGTCCCCCATAGCAATTGTTTGATTTAATTCCAACTTATTTTCAGCCGCCCATGCTTTTAGCATGGCAAGCTTGGTATCCTTAGTGACAATCTTTCCTAAGACTTGGCCTGTTAAAAAGCCCTGCTGGATTTCCAAACGATTTGCCTTGACATAGTCAATTCCAAGCTGCTCAGCCAGTCTGTCCACCGTTTCATGAAAACCACCTGACACCAAGCCTACTTTATAACCACGTTTATGCAACTCCTTGACCAAGTCCTCGGCTCCTGGTGTGAAGTGAATCCTTTCAGCAATTCGAGCAAAAATATCCTCTGGCAGGCCTTTTAAAAGTGCAACACGCTCACGTAAGGCAGCTTCAAAGTCCAACTCTCCTCGCATGGCACGCTCGGTAATAGCCGCAACCTGAGCTCCTACACCCGCTTCCTCACCTAGCAGGTCGATCCCTTCTTCCATGATTAAGGTACTGTCTACATCCATGACTAACAAGCCTTTGACTGTTTTCATTGTCCGACCTCATTCTTTCTATTTTTTTGTATTATACAGGAAATTCTATTTCAAAACAAGCTGGGGAAAATTGAAGTCCCAGAATCCTTGTTACTGACTGTTCTCTAGCTTTCTCTTTGTAAAAGAAAAAAGTTCCCTCAGGAACTTTTTTTAAAAACGAATATTCTCGCGTGTTTTTTCGTAGGATGTCACAAAGCGCTCGGTCACACCTGGCTCGACAAGATCCAAAGCTTTTGAAATGATTTCCAAGGATTGAGCATAGTCGTAGTCATGTTCAAAGACATACAAGGACTTATTGAAAGCTGCTTGTACATTATCATCAAAGGAACGATAGCGGTTTGAATACTGCAACAACTGCTCAGTCAAGGTAGCATCTTGGACGATACGATAGGTTTCTTCTTCCAATTGCTCCATATCATTTCCTAGAATTTCCAACCAACGGTTAACTGATTCGATATTGACTCGTGTAGCTTCCAATTCCTTCACCAACTCTTCAATATTATTGCTGGTTGAGAAGAAAATTTCTAAGAAAGAGTCTGGAATACCTGGCAAATTGCGTTTTTCCATATATCTCTTAATGGTATGCAATTTGTTAGCATAGATATTGACCTTCTGGCGAGCATTGGCATCATCTTTTTCAATCTCTGCCAGTGCTTCACCAAGAGAAATCTGCTCATCTTCGATTTCTTTCAAGCGCTCTTGGATAGCTTCCAACTCTTCCTGAACCACTGAATAAGCTTGTTTGGTTTCAGAAGAATCTTCTACCGCGCTCAACACCACATCTTCCTGGGCAGAAAGTTCAGCTTGCAACTCCTTGACATGAGAAGTCTCTGTATCAGAGAGAAGGAAGGTTTGAGATAAACGTTCTAACTCTTTTTGGAGTTGCTGGTTGTTTTCCTTTGTATGAGCCAGATAGCTAGGCAAGTTCTTAATCAGCTTCTCCACTACTTTGTGGGCTTCTATTTCCCGGGTAAAAATTTTATAGAGAGCGTTAATCTCTTCTTGCGCCTGCTCATTTTCATACTCAGCATTATCCAGCTCTAGAGCTGAAATATTGGCTTCGTTGCGTTTGAGACTTGCATGGAGCTGCTGGAAGCGAGACTCTAAATCTGTTTCGATAAAGTGATAACCAGATTCCAAGAGCTTACGGTGACCAGATTCTAAGTCTTCCAACTGATCTGGCAATTTCACAGTCAACTCTTCAACAATAGCAGGAACTTTCTCAACAATATGTGTCAGAGCAAGAATATGATCCTCTGCCTTGTCCAAGATTTCAGCTGCTTCAACCGGGTCACCAGAAGAATTAAGAGTTACAAACTGAGAAAACTCTGACTGGATATTTTCCAGCTGTTTCTCAATCTCAGCTAGGGCTTGCCCATACGAGTCTGCATTCTCCGCCACCTGAGTTTGCAGTTTTTCAAACAAATCCAAGGCATGGAGCACACGACCGCTGTTTTTAGACTCTTGCTCTTTAAGATCTTCCAAGGCAGCACGAATCATCTTGATATCTTCGTCAATCAAATCGATCTGACTCTCAATATTGCCGATAGCATGCTTGGCTTTTATGAAACGGAAAGAATTATTGTAACCTTCTGCTTCAAATAGATTATTTTCGATATCAGCAAATGAATTTAAGGACAAGTCTACCCATTTTTGATTCCATTCACGGAAGGCTACCTGACTCTGCCCAATCAAATGCATATTTTTTACTTCTTCAACTTCATCATTCACAGGGAGATTATAGAGTGCTTCTTTTCTCTCCTCCAAATTTTGAAGTAAAGCTTCATTTCTCTTTCTCATCAGAACTGCAGTACCATAGCCGACAACCAAAAGCAGAGCTACCACAGCAACGAGAATAACTAGTCCAATAGACATATAGAACTCCTTCACATTGTTACTATAAAGCAAACATAATGATTATATCATATTTTTGCCCATAATGGTTGATTTTTCTGATTTTTTTAGACGTCGAGCGTACTGTATACAGCATTTTCTTCGATAAATTCACGACGAGGTTCAACGCGATCCCCCATCAGCATGTCAAAAATCTTGTCAGCTTCCGCTGCATCATCCACTGAAACCCGTGCCATCAAGCGATGTTCAGGATTCATAGTTGTCTCCCACAGCTGATGGTCATCCATCTCTCCGAGCCCCTTGTAGCGTTGAATGGTTGGCTTGGAGCGGCCTTCACTGTAGCGAGCCAAAGCAGCCTGAAGCTCTTCTTCCTGATTAGCACCTGGCTGGATATATTCTTTGACTTCACTTCCGACCTTGACACCGTAGATTGGCGGCTGAGCGATATAGACAAATCCAGCTTCCAGAACCGGCTTCATATAGCGGTAAATCAAAGTCAAGAGCAGGGTCCGAATGTGGGCTCCATCTACATCAGCATCAGTCATGATGACTAATTTTTGGTAGCGGGCCTTGCTGACATCAAAGTCAGCTCCAAAACCAGTTCCCATAGCAGTAAAGAGACTGCGAATTTCTTCATTGGCCAATATCTTGTCCATGCTGGCTTTTTCAACGTTGAGAATCTTACCGCGAATTGGCAGAATAGCCTGGAATTCACGGTTACGGCCGGACTTAGCTGAACCACCCGCTGAATCCCCCTCCACGATGAAAAGTTCAGTTTCCTGAGGGTCGTTAGACGAGCAGTCAGCCAATTTACCAGGCAGATTGGAGATTTCCAAGCCAGACTTCTTGCGGGTTACTTCCCGAGCTCGCTTGGCAGCAATTCGGGCCTTAGAAGCCAAAATTCCTTTTTCAACGATTTTTCGAGCCACCGCAGGATTTTCCAAAAGGAAATCTGAGAAAGCTTCACTAAAGAGGCGATTGGTAATCTTGACCACTTCGCTATTGCCCAGCTTGGTCTTGGTCTGACCTTCAAACTGAGGGTTGGGGTGCTTGACAGAGATGACCGCTGTCAGTCCCTCACGCACATCTTCCCCAGTCAGATTGTCCTCGTTTTCTTTGAGAAGCTTGTTTTTCTTGGCATAGTCATTGATAACCCTTGTCAGGGCAGTCCGGAAACCTTGCTCATGCGTTCCACCCTCGTGGGTATGGATGTTATTGGCAAAGCTCATAACTGTTTCATGGTAGCCAGTTGTATACTGCATAGCTACTTCAACTGTAATATCGTCCATTTCACCGTCGGTATAAATCGGCGTTTCAAAGATTACATCCTTATTTTCATTGATGTATTGAACATAGCTGGCAATCCCACCCTCATAGTGGTAATCCTTGACCTGCTCCATTCCATCTCGCTTATCAGTAATGGAAATTCTAAGACCACGGTTGAGGAAGGCTAATTCTTGCACCCGCTTATTGAGCTTTTCAAAGTCAAATTCTACTGTTTCAGTGAAAATCTCTGGATCCGGTGTAAAGTGAACTGTCGTACCTGTACGGTCTGTCTCACCAATGATTTCTAGATCAGCGACTACATGACCGCGACGGTATTCTTGGTAATGAATCTGGCCATTTTTATAAACGCGAACATCCAGCTGAGTGGACAGGGCATTTACAACGGAAGAGCCCACACCGTGCAAACCTCCTGATACCTTGTATCCGCCACCGCCGAATTTTCCTCCAGCATGGAGAACAGTAAAGACGGTTTCCACGGCTGGACGGCCTGTTTTCTCCTGAATATCAACGGGAATTCCCCGACCGTTATCCACTACTGTGATGGAATTGTCTTTTTCGATAAAGACTTGAATGTGGCTGGCAAAACCAGCTAGAGCTTCATCAATCGAGTTGTCAACAATTTCCCATACTAAATGGTGCAGACCTTCCTTGGAGGTCGAACCAATATACATGCCCGGACGCATACGAACGGCTTCTAGACCTTCTAAGACCTGAATCTGACTGGCATCATATTCTTGGGCCTGTATATCTTGTTGCTTTTCTTCTGTCATAGTGTTCCTTTTCTAATCAATATCTATAAATTCTTCAAGATGCTGCATATTATCAAAGAGATAGGTATCAAATCCAGCTGCCTGCCCTGCTTCAATATCCAGAGGACGGTCACCAATAACCAAGCCAGAGGAAATCTGATACTTGTCTTTTAGATAGAGCATGGAGTCTGGTGAGGGTTTCCTTGGAAAACCATTTACTGCTGTCACTACTTCTGTAAATGCTGATGAAATGGCAGTTTTCTCCAAGATTTCTAGCACTTGGTTGTCCCGGTGGGAGACCAGAAAGTTCCGACCACCCTTGACCACAATCCGCCTAAGCAAGTCTGCCGCGCCGTCAAATAAGACAGGGTGAGACAACTCTTCTGCTTCATTGGCTTTATAAAACTTTAAAAAGTCTTTTTCTTGGGGAGCAAACTGCTGGACAGCATAGTCTGTAGACACCTTGAGGGCCTTATAAACTTCGTCGTGACCAGCTTGTAGACCAAACTCTTTCAAGGTTTGAACAAAAGCTGCTGTCGAAGTTTCATAATTATCCAAGAGTGTTCCACCTAAATCCCAGATGTAATCTTGATAATTCATACCTTTCATTATACCATAATTTTCATGAAAAAGGGGCTAATATTTGCCCGAATCCAGCACTTTTCCGACTTTTTTCAAGCCTTTTTCTAAACAAAATATCTCAAAGAATCTAAAATTTAAAAATAGCTGCTGGTTTCGTCCTTTCCAACAGCTCTAACCCCCTACCAAATAGAGGACGACAAAGATGAATAAGTGTTCAAAAAAGCTGGGACATATTTTGAGTCCCAGCCTCTTTTTAGTTTCCAAATACATCTGTATAAAGCATGGCATCAGCCAACTGATCAGCGTCCCCTCCCAGCTGACGAACCAGCTCATAGGCGAAAGCCAAGGCAGTCGATGGACCACGGCTAGTAATCAGCTTCCCATCAACAAGAACTGTTTCTTTACGGTAAGTTCCATTTTTAATATTGTCTTGCGCACCATCATAGCAAGTGAAATACTTACCAGTCAAGATACCTGCACGGTCAAGAGCAATGGGAGCGGCACAGATGGCAGCGATGAATTTATCCGCCTGCTGAAAATCCTGCAAAAGCTGCATCAGACGGTCATCGTCACGAAGATTGGCCGATCCTGGCATCCCCCCCCTGGCAAAATGACCATATCGTAGTCATCCAGCTGCCCCTTCCAGACCTGATTCGCTTGAACAGTGATGGCATGAGACCCAGTCACTGATTCATCAAAACCAATCATATCACAGACAAGACCTGCACGGCGCAAGACATCCACAACTGTCAAGGCCTCGATTTCTTCAAAACCGGGAGCTAAGAGTAAAGCGGCTTTTTTCATGAAAATATCCTTTCTGAGATGAGCCAGTCACAAAATCGCATCTGATTTGTGAGTCAAAAACTTGCTTTATTTTTATTTTAATTTCTTTAGTACGACTTTTTTTCGGACTGCAGGAATTCGCTCCTTCTTTTCATCCGTCAGGCTGTTCTGATAGGAGACGGACAGCAGGAGACCAACACCGATAAGATTACTGATGATGGAAGAACCACCCTGTGAGATAAAGGGCAGCGGAATCCCTGTCAGAGGCAGAATCCCTGTCACCGCTCCAATATTTTCAAAGATATGGAAGAGCAGCATCATGATAAAGCCAGTTGAGATATAGGTATAAAACTGGTTGTTGGATTTAATCGTAATCTTGAGCATGCGGTAAATCAGCAGTAAATAGAGCATGATAACCAAGGTCGAGCCCAAAAAGCCAAAATCTTCTGCAATGACGGTGAAAATCATATCGCTTTCCCGAACAGGAACCAAGAGATTCGAAACATTAAAGCCTTGACCAGTCAGACCGCCGCTTCCGACAGCGATTTGTCCCTGTGCTTGCTGGAAGGTGGTCGTCTGAGCATAGTCAAAAGGATGAAGCCAAGCCAAAATCCGATTGATTTGGTAGGTTGGCATGCCAAGATTATGCAGAAAAGCACGGCCGCCATCGGAAATAAAGATAAAGAGAAATCCTCCCAACAGCAGGACTCCCGTCAGAAAGACCGGCAGGATAATCTTCCAAGAAACACCAGACAGAAGAACGATACCGCCGTATATAGCAACAAAAACTAGAGCTGTTCCCAAGTCACTCTGAAGGGTTAACAGAACCAGAACAGGCACAGTGTAGAGCCCAAGCTTCAGAATTAGAAAAAAATCTAAAGCCAAGGTTCGCTCATCCTGCTTGTGTTGCTGGAGAAAGTGGACCACCAGCCACGACAGCATAAGGATGTAAGAAATCTTCATGAATTCCGAAGGCTGAAAGAGGGTCACCCCACGAATAGCAATCCAGTTTTTAGCACCAGTGGAGGCTACCAGCGATTCACTGTAAAAAATCAGAGGCAAGACCATGAGGCCAAGACCAAAAACATAGAGATAGGGCGTAATTTTCCAGAGAAACTTGGTGTTAAAAAACATGAGAATAAAGCTGAGCAGGAAGCCCACCGCAATCCAGGCAATCTGCTGCCCAACCATGGGCCAGGCATTGTCAGGATAATCATGACTAACAGCAATGTATATAGCTACAACACCGATTGAGAGCAGCATCAAAACGGGCAAAATTAAACTATAATCAATCCGAGACTCAAACGTCCGTCTTTGATAGGGCATAGTCCCTCCTTTTTAGAAAAAATACTGGATAATCAAGCTAGAAACAGCAACGCAAAACCAAGCGAAGGCACCAGTCAGCAAAGGCGCTGCTCCTGCTTGCTTAAACTGCTTAAAGGAAACCTTTGCGCCAATAGCTGCTAAGGCCATAGCCATCAGCCACTGAGAAATGAATTTTGTATAGGGGATGACAGCAGCCGGCAAAAACCCAAGACTGCTGACAAGTGAAGCTAGGACAAACCAAGCTATAAACCAAGGAAAAATCTGTTTCAAATTTGTCTTTTGCGACGACTTCTTAGACTTGATATAGCGATAAGCTGCGAAGATCAAACAGGCCGGTACAATCATCAGAGCCCGACTAAGCTTGACAATGGTCGCCAAGTCCCCAGCTGACGGGCTATATGTATAGCCTGCTGCCACTACTGACGAAGTATCATTGATGGCTGTTCCAGCCCAAGTCCCGAAAAAGGCGTCCGACATCTGCAGCAAATGCCCTAAAAAAGGGAAAATGAATACCGCTAAGATATTGAAAAAGAAAATAGTGGAGATGGACAGGGCGATTTCCTCTTCGTCAGCTTCTAAGATTGGTGAAGCAGCCGCAATGGCAGAGCCACCGCAGATGGCTGTTCCAAAACCGATTAAAATAGTCAAGACGCGGTTCATTTTAAAGAAACACCCAGCCAAATAGGCCGCCAGAAAGGCTATCAGAATGGTGATAAGACTGATACGAAGAGAAGAAAGCCCCGTCTCAGAAACCTGACCTATGGACATGGAAAATCCCAAAAAGATAATGGAATACTGCAGCAATTTCTTCCCCGAATAGCTGAGTCCTTCCTGAAAAACAGCTGGCAGCTTCATGCTGTTGTTCAAAACAATCCCAAAGACAATAGCCAAAACACTAGAGCCTATCAAGGGAAGCAAACCGCCTAAAAAGATAGAAACAGCTGCTATGCCAAAGGATAACAGAATTCCTGGTAAATATTTTTTCACGAACACCCCTTCTTTCCTATGCCTTTCATTATAACAGATTTTGTCACGAAAATGTAAATGGACCTAAAAAATCAGCCGATAAAACTCAGCTGATTTCAGATAGTTTCAGTCAAAAAAGTCTTGTAATTCCTGCATAATGGCTGCCTCTGGCAGAATTTCCAAAGAGGCCAATTGTGACAGATGATGCTGAATCTGCTTGCCATAGCGTTTGCTAGAGATTCGGTTGTCCAAAAAAATAACAGCTGACTTCTGATGTTCGTTGCGCCGGGTCCTACCAATGGCCTGCTTAAGTCGTAAGATGGCAAGAGGCAGTTGATAATCATAAAAGGCATTCTTACCTTCCGCTTTCAGGCGGCTGTTAATCTTCTGTACAAAGAAATCCTTGGGATTGTCAAATGGAATCCGAGTAATCAGCTGAATAATCTGATCTTGCTCAGCAAAATCAGCCCCCTCCCAGAAGCTGCCAGAGCCCAAAAGGATACCTGCCTCTCCTCTATCAAAACGCCGCTTGATATTGCCAGCATCGCCATTTTTATATTGGGCCAAATGCGGAAGAGCCAGCAAGTCCGAAACAGTTAAAAGCAAGTCTTTAGAGGTGAAGAGAACGACGATAGGCAGACCGAGTTCCGCCACTTCTTGCAGACACGCAACAATCTCTCGGGCAAAATCCTCAGTTGACAAATCCACCACTGCTGGAAAACTTTCATCTAAAAAGAGCTTCTGCAGTGGCTTCTTCTTGCTTTTCAGCTTGTAAAAGTGATAACTTTCAAAGCCTAGCAACTGCGCCAAATTGACCTTTGAGCTGATTTCCAGAGTGGACGAAACCAAGATAACCTTAGCTCTTTCAGTTAAAAAATCTGTGAAATGCAGCAATTCTGAACGGCCAGCATGCAACGTCATCAAGCGATGGTCTGTCAATACTTCATCAACCAACCAATAATACTGGTATTTGCCACTGAACAAGTGCTGCAGCTCAGGCAGTGCACTAGTCTTTAACTCAGACACATCCTGAAGCAGCCGGGCAATCTTTTCCTGACTTAGCTCAGATGTTTTCTTGCGATGCTTCTCTGCGGCATCAGCCAGCTCAAACTGAATGCTTTGCAAAAGCCGTTGCTGCAAAAGTTCCCCTTCTTCCTGAAGGAGATGATTTATCTGCTGCAGCGTTTTAGTTAGATTTATACTGGACTGAGAGAAGCTTTCCAAGGCGAAAAACATCTTCTGAGCTTCATCAACTACCAGAATGCGATTGTCCAGCAAAGACTGGTCATCCTCTAAACGCATTAGTAGGTAAGCATGATTGGTAATCACGACTCGACTGGTGGCCGCCTTGACCTGTCCCAACCGCCAAAAATCTTCCTCATAAAAAAGAGAATGTTTGCTCAGCTTGCCATCATGACGGATTTCATTGAAGTAGCTTGAGAAGCGATGAGCCTGCCCGATTTCATTCAAATCACCTGTTTTGGTTTCTGTCAGCCAGACCAAGAGTTGCAACTTGCAACGATTAACCAAACGGTTGTCATATTCCCTATCCAATGTCTGATAGAAATGGTCCAGCTTGAGATAATTCTCCGGACTCTTAAGACTGTGAAAAGAAATACCAAATACTTCCTCCAACAATCGTCCTTCCTTTTGCAGCAGCTGGTCCTGCAGGATCTTAGTCGGAACCGTCACTAGTACTTTTTCCTGACCTCTAGATAGAATGGGCAGCAAATAACCAAAGGTCTTACCTAATCCTGTCTGCGCCTCTAAAAAACTAGGCTCCTGCTGGTCCAGAGCTTCCTCCATAAAATGAGCAAATTTGAGCTGTTCAGACCGCTCTTCTAAGCCCAGTAGGTATAAATTGGTCAGGAAATCTTGCGACAGTTTCTTTTCCGAAGTCAGCTTTTGGGGACGTCGCAGGAAAATACCGTGGCAGGATTGCAGTTCATTATCTTGCTGATCCGGCATCGTCTGACAAACTTCCTCGATAGCCAGACGCGACTCATAGATAATGCTGTCAGCTAGAGTCAGCATTTTGACAACCAAGGCCTTGGGAAGACTCTTGATTTTTTCTTGTATTTTTAAAAAAAGCTGAGCCGTTGCTTGAGCATCTGCCAGAGCAGTGTGGGCGTTTTCTAAAGAAATATCCAGCAAATTACAGAGATTGCCCAAAGAGTATTTATCAAAAGTCGGGTAGAAGACCTGAGCCAGCTCTACCGTGTCCACACGCGGTGTCAGCAAGTCAAACCCTTCCCAGAAAAGGGCCTCTGCTAGTAGATTTGCATCAAACTTGACATTATGAGCGACAAAAATCGCATCCTGAATCAGCTCATATACCTCAGCTGCTACCTGAGAAAACTCCGGGGCTCGGCCAAGCCGCTCATCATTCAATCCCGTCAGCTCTTTGATATGCTCATCCAGTTCCTCATGAGGATTGACATCTGTTTCATAAGTCTTGGTAATGATTCCATTCTCAATCAGAACAATGCCAATCTGGATAATCTTTGCACTGCTGCCCGTTCCTGTAGCCTCCAAGTCCACAACAGCATACTTATAATTATTTTCTGTCATACTGCTATGATTATATCATAAAAGCCATTCTGAGACATCTGAAAATTTTCAGCCCTAGCCTAGAAAGCAATTCTGTGCAAAAAAACGCTTTTCTGTTACACTCAATAGCATAATACATTTTCCGAGGAAATCAAATGAAGATTCATAAAATTATCAACCTTATTGCTTTTGAAAATACCTATATCTTAGAAAATAACCAGGGTCTCCTAGTCGTCGATCCTGGCAGTGACTGGAAAAAGATTGAGCGCAAGCTAGAGGAACTCGCCAAGCCTGTGATTGCTATTCTCTTGACCCATACCCATTATGACCACATTATGAGTTTAGAAAAGGTCCGGGAGCACTTTGCCGCCCCACCTGTCTATGTGGCTGAGAGCGAAAGCAGCTGGCTCTACACACCGACAGATAACCTATCTGGTCTGGCGCGCCATGCTGATCTGGATGATATTATCTGTCGACCAGCAGAAGAGTTTTTCTCCTACGAAACAGACTATGATCTTGGAGGCTTTCACTTCTATGTGCTTGCAACACCTGGCCACTCCATCGGAGGTGTCTCTCTAGTCTTTCCAGATGACCACCTTGTTTTGACGGGTGATGCCCTCTTTCGGGAAAGCATCGGACGAACGGATCTGCCGACTGGAAACATGGAGCAATTGCTGACATCCATTCGCGAGAAACTTCTGGTATTGCCCAAAGACTATGCTGTTTATCCTGGTCATGGTCATGATACCACTATTTCACATGAAAAAATCTTTAATCCATTTTTAGCTCAGTAGCTATTTAATTGATTACCTAATAGTTATCTATAACAAAACCAGAGTTTGAAATTCTTCAAACTCTGGTTTTTTATGTATTATTAAATCTTCAAGAAGCGTCTCATAGAGAAAACAGATCCCAACGATCCGATAAGAATACCTAATACGAAGAGTATTGCTATCATAATCGGACTAAAGAGTTTCGGATCAATCATAGAAAGCCCTTGACCGACTAGGCTCTTATTCATAGTCTGGAAGGCTATTTTGTATATAAAATACACTGCCACTGACGGAACTGTTGCCCCTAGCAAGCCAATCCATGCCCCTTCAAACAGGAATGGTCCACGGATATAGCTATTCTTGGCACCAACCAAGCGCATAATTTGAATTTCTCGACTGCGGGAAATAATGGTAATCCGAATAGTATTGGAAATGAGAAGGACAGCAACAAAAATCAGAAGCGCTGCACCAATCAAGCCCCACGTTTGGATAAAATTAGAAAGCGCAAAGAGCTTTTTAGTGTTGGTACCACCATTTTGAACCTCTGAAACACCATCAATCTTCCGAGCATCTTTTGTAACAGATTCTACATACTTAGGCGCCTTGGTCTCAACAATATAAGCATCGTAAAGTGGGTTGGCATCACCGTCAAAAATCTTCCACTCGCTACCCATGGTTTCTGTCAGCTGCTCATATTGTTCTTCCTTACTAGAAAAAGTAACCTTATCTACATTTTTCATAGAAGTCAGAGCATCATAGACCTTATGGTAGTCCTCATTCTGAACTGTTTGGCCTTCTTTTACAATCGTTTCGCTATTATCGGCAACATCCTTACGCATGTATACCATGACGCGGACATTGTTTGAAATATCATTTGCCAGCTTAGCTGTATTTAAAATTACTGAAGCAAATACAGCCACTAAGCTCAAGGTAATCATAACCGAGCTGACAGCTGCTACAGTCATCCAACCATTCCGCGTAAGACTCTTAAGCGACTCAATCAAATGGCGAAAAAATCTTCTAATCATCGTATCCGTATTCTCCTTCCGCTTCATCACGTACCACACGGCCATTTTCAATGGCAATAACGCGGTGACGCAGAGTATTTACAATCTGACTATTGTGGGTTGCCATCAGGACAGTTGTTCCCTGAAGGTTAATCCGCTCTAGCAGGTTCATAATCTCCCAAGAATTATCTGGGTCCAAGTTTCCTGTCGGCTCATCCGCAATCAGGACTTTAGGGTTGTTAGCAATAGCACGCGCAATGGCAATCCGCTGCTGCTCACCACCGGACAGCTCATTAGGGAATGAGCGAACCTTGTGCTTGAGACCAACCAGGTCCAGCACTTCCATAACCCGCTTTTTAATATTGCGGCGGCGCTCACCGATAACTTCCATGGCATAGGCAATATTCTCATATACTGTCTTTTTAGGAAGAAGTTTATAGTCCTGGAAGACTACTCCGACCTGACGGCGCAGCATTGGAACATCACGCTTCTTAATCTTAGCTAAGTCAAAATCAGCTACTTTAAGACTTCCCTTATCCAGCTTTATCTCCCGGTAAAGCAAACGGATAAAGGTTGACTTTCCTGCTCCTGAAGGGCCTACAATATAGGCAAACTCCCCAGGTTCTACGTTAATAGACACACTACGCAGGGCAGTGGTCCCGTTGCCATACTTCTTGACAACATCTTTCATTTCAATTATTGACATCTATTGAAATTTCCTTTCAATCTAATTCTAATCTCTTGCATTTCCTAGTTCAAACGCCATTTCAAATAAGCGTCGATGAAACCATCCAAATCTCCATCCATCACCTTGTCCACCTGTGCTACTTCGTAACTGGTCCGATGGTCTTTGACCATGGTATAAGGCGTAAAGACATAGGAGCGGATTTGACTGCCCCAGGAAATTTCCTTCTTATCTCCCTTGAGTGAATCGACTTCGGCTGCTTGTTTCTCTTGCTCTAGCTGATAAAGCTTGGCCTGTAGCATCTTCATCGCTCGATCACGGTTTCCATACTGAGTCCGGTCAACCGTAGACTGCACCACAATTCCTGTAGGAATATGGGTCAGCCGCACACCAGTAGAAACTTTATTGACGTTCTGTCCGCCGGCTCCTCCCGAGCGGAAAGTGTCCATCTTAATATCGTCATCGCGAATTTCCACCTCAATGGTGTCATCCAGCTCTGGCATGACCTCTACTGAAGTAAAAGAAGTATGGCGACGTTTAGCTGAGTCAAATGGTGAAATCCGGACCAAACGGTGGACTCCCATTTCTGACTTGAGCAGACCATAAGCGTGCGGTCCTTCAAATGAAAGGGTTACTGACTTAATTCCTGCTTCATCACCAGCTTGATAGTCCAAGACTTCTACTTTGAAGCCCTTGGCATTGCCAAAGCGTGTATACATACGCAGCAGCATATCTCCCCAATCCTGGGCCTCTGTACCACCAGAGCCCGGGTGAATTTCAAGGATAGCATTGTTATTGTCGTAAGGCTCAGATAGGAGCAGGGTCATTTCATAGCTGGTCATCATTTTCTCGAGTTCGTCCAGCTTTTCTTCCAACTCTCCTTGAACCGACTCATCCTCGGCCAGAAAATCAAGCAAGATTTCCGATTCATCAAAAAGCTCAGTCATCTGATGGAAATTTTCATAGGTTTGCTTGAGTTCATTCAGCTCTTGAGATGTCTTCTGGGCTGCAATGTTGTCATCCCAAAAGTCGGGTTCTGTCATCTTATTTTCTAAGATGGCAATTTCTTCTTCCAGACCTTCTAAGTCAAAGAGACCCCCTGAAAGAAGCTAATTTTTCACGATTTGCGTCAATCTTTTGACGAATTTCTGAAATGTCCATAAATACCTCTTTTCACATATCGTTTAATTATAACATAAATTAAACAGTTTGCCTAATCTCACATTCAGCAGCTTACATTTTATCGGATTTTCCCTAGCTAGGCAAGACAAGCGGCTCCTTGTCACCTAATTGTTAGAAAAGTAATATAATGACATGGGGTTGGAAGAATTATTTCAAGCCTTCCTAGACTTCATTCATGGAAAAACGAAATACAAAATCACTATAATTTATGAGGTGTTCGGATAAAAAGGGAGACACTCCATAGGGCCTTAAGCATTTTCAAGTTTTAAAAAATATGCTAGACTAAAACCATGACAAGAATCGGATTTATGAGCGACCTCCATCTGGACTCCAATCAATTTGGGAATTTTGAGCGGAAATCTCTTCGCCTGCTTTTAAAAGAGGAAGGGATTGACCACCTACACATTGCTGGAGATTTATCCAACGACCTGACCAATATCAGTTTGCCCTTTCTTGAAACTTTGAAGCAAGAGATTCCCCTTTCTTTTAATCTGGGAAATCACGATATGCTGGGACTTTCTGAGCAAGAAATTTCAAACTATGATTTTCAGGTCCAACAGTTCGGCCAGACCAAGCTCGTCAGCTTTTCTGGCTGGTATGACTACAGCTTTGTTCCAGAAAAAAGCAAGGAAGAGCATCTGAGAACCAAGACAAATTTCTGGTTTGACCGCAGATTGGAGCGTCAACTCGACGATCCTAGCATTACAGCTCAGACACTGCAAGAGTTAGCAAAACTGTTGGCAACTTTAGATGGCCCCATTATCGTTGCTCTGCATTTTGTCCCTCATCAAGACTTTCTATACGACCATCCCTATTTCCAGCGCTTCAACGCCTTCCTAGGAAGCCAAGCTTTTCATCGGCTCTTTGTCAAATACAAGGTGAAAGAGGTTGTTTTCGGCCATCTTCATCACCGCCACCAAAGCCGTGTTATCGAAGGTGTCCGTTACCATATGCGTCCTCTGGGCTACATCCGCGAATGGGAACTGACTCGGAACTTTTTTAATGACTTTCCTCAGTATAAGATTCCCCAGATGTATCGTCTCCACAAACGTTATAATGCCGTTAAAGATTTAGAGCAATTTCTAGACTATAAGAAAAAACATCTAGCAGCTGAACTGCGAGACGCTTTAACAGTAATTGAAGTTCAGTAATGGAAATGTTGAATAGCAGTTCTCAGCTCATCTGAGAGCTGTTTTTTGCTGTCCAACTGCACAAAGACTTCTAATAAGCAGGAGCGAAAATTGGAAAAAGCAATGAAGTCTTGGTTGTTTTCCAATGGAAAACTCTGTGATTGAAGCCACAGTCTAAGTTCATGCTGCGACAGTTTTTCCTTTAAGACAGCTTGATAGAGCACCTGGGCTAAGCGCCAATCCTCATCATTTCCGAAACGGACTAAAACTCTTTTAAAAACTTGATGAATGACCTCTAAAACCTCTGGCATCCTACTGGAGGGAAAGTCCGGGTGACAAGCCACTTCTGTCAATAAGTCTGCTCCATGAGCGAAGGCATGAACCCAACCGTATTTCCTGGAGTAACCCCTTGTGTCTCTTTCTACTGACAGGTAGGTTAGCCCCTTATCTAGTAAATATTTTCTTCCTTGCACTGATAAAGCCTGATAATACGAAGAGTTTGGATTACCATCACAGTTTAAGAGATTGGCATAAAGTAAAGCCGTGAAGGAACGTGTTAAGGTAGCTTGACCATTTTTATCACTCTTGTAAAAAAGTCCTTGTCTTTTGACTGCTTCTTGAGCCAAGAAACGAAACTGTTCAACTGAAAACAGGTCAGCCTGAAGTCCCCTAGCTAAGGACGAAAAGACTAACTCATCACGGATTGTCGCTTCTGGATGACCAATATGATCCAGTAACCATAAGATTTCTTCCTCATAATATAAAGGAGAAGCCTCTTCCAACTTCTTTCGTAAATTTTGATACATACTTTCACCGTCATTTCGAGTTGCTTTCTTTGAATTTGATTATATCGCCTTGTACGCAAAAAAGCCATCCGAAGATGACTTTTTGCTGTTAAATAGCATTCTTGTCCATACCTAATTTACGTTGGATGAACTTAACAATTTCAACAATGACAATCATGGCAAAGCTACCAATCAGAACAACTGTCCATTGTGATAAGTCCAGCTTGGTCACATGGAAAATCTTTTCCAGTGGATCAATTACAATAGTCGAAATCAATAGGATGAAAGAAACCAGAATAGACCAGTTAAAGGTCTTAGACTTGAATGGACCAACTGTAAAGATAGACTGATAAACAGATTTTACATTATAAGCATGGAAGAGCTGGATGAGGCCAAGCGTTGCAAAGGCCATTGTCAGAGCATCCGCATGGATAGCCTTGATATCACCGGCATGAACGGGATTAGAGATAGCATAACCATAAACCGCCAGAACCAAAGCCCCTTGCAGGACCCCCTGATAGATGATAGAGCTCATAACTCCACCTGAGAAGAAGCTAGACTTACGGCCGCGAGGCTTATGACTCATGACACCTGGCTCAGCAGGCTCAACTCCCAGAGCGATGGCAGGGAAGGTATCCGTTACTAGGTTAATCCAAAGCAGATGAACTGGCTGCAGCACATCCCAACCAAAGAGGGTTGCCAAGAAAATAGTCAGCACCTCAGCTGTATTAGCTGAAAGGAGATACTGGATGGTCTTTTGAATATTAGAGAAGACCTTGCGTCCTTCTTCCACGGCTACAATGATGGTCGCAAAGTTATCATCTGCCAGAATCATGTCAGAGGCACCCTTAGATACTTCTGTACCGGTAATTCCCATACCGATACCGATATCAGCTGTCTTCAGAGCTGGTGCGTCATTGACACCATCACCTGTCATGGCTACGACCTTACCTTGGTTTTGCCAAGCTTTGACAATCCGTACCTTATGCTCAGGAGAAACCCGGGCATAGACAGAGTATTGGCCAACAACCTTTTCGAATTCTGCATCAGAAAGCTCATTGAGCTCTGCACCAGTCAGGACATGGTCTTCAGTATCTCCTTCTTCGATGATACCCAAACGTTTAGCGATAGCTTCTGCTGTATCCTGATGGTCACCGGTAATCATAATCGGACGAATACCTGCTTCCTTGGCTACACGAACGGCTTCTGCAGCTTCTGCACGTTCTGGGTCAATCATACCGATTAAACCAGTAAAGATTAAATCATTTTCTAGATTTTCAGATGTCAGGTCAGTCGGAACTGCATCAATAATCTTGTAGGCGCCGGCCAGCACACGCAGAGCTTGGTGAGCCATGTCTGAGTTGTTAGACTTAATCAGCTGTGAAGTAGCGTTATCAATCGCTGCAACATCTCCAGCCTTATCACGGGCAACACAGCGTTTCAAGAGTTGATCTGGTGCTCCCTTTACTGCCACAAGGAATTTCCCATCTGGCAATGGATGGACAGTAGACATGAGCTTACGATCTGAATCAAAGGGCAGCTCAGCTACTCGAGGATATTTCTCTAAAAAGGCCTTCACATCATAGCCCTTGTCCAAAGCATACTGGATAAAGGCTGTTTCTGTTGGGTCACCAATTAGCTTCCCTTCCTGGTCAATCTTGGTATCATTGGCTAAGACAACCGAACGTAAGAGCGGCAGCTCCAGTCCAAGTTCGATATCTTGTCCAGCTTCATTCAGGACTCCGTCGTAAAAGACTTTTTCGACCGTCATCTTATTCATGGTCAGGGTACCAGTCTTATCTGAAGCGATAATCTCAGTTGATCCCAAAGTCTCAACAGCTGGAAGCTTACGGACAATTGAATTCCGCTTAGCCAAAACCTGAGTTCCCAAAGCCAGCACGATAGTAACGATAGCAGGCAGACCTTCTGGAATAGCCGCAACTGCCAAAGCTACAGAAGTCATCAGCTCATCCAGTGGATTTTTCCCTTGAATGAAGACACCGACTACAAAAGTCACTGCAGCAATCACCAAGATAGCATAGGTCAGAACCTTAGACAGACTATTAAGATTTTGCTTAAGAGGTGTGTCCGTTTCATCCGCATCTTGCAACATACCTGCGATGTGGCCGACTTCTGTATACATCCCTGTATTAACAACCAATCCAACCCCACGACCATAGGTCACATTTGAGTTTTGGAAGGCCATATTCACACGGTCACCAATACCAGCATCTGCAGCTACCTCAACAGTCAAGTCTTTCTCAACCGGTACAGACTCACCTGTCAGAGCTGCTTCTTCGATTTTCAGTGAATTAGCTTCCAAAAGCCGCATATCTGCTGGAACAACGTCACCGGCTTCCAATCTAACGATATCACCAGGCACCAAGTCCTTAGAATCTACTTCTGTGACATGGCCATCACGCAGGACACGCGCAGCCGGGCTGGACATAGACTTGAGTGCCGCAATTGCTTCTTCAGCCTTGCCTTCCTGATAGACACCAAAGATGGCATTGATGATTACTACCGCTAGGATGATCAAGGCATCCGCGATGTCTTCACCACCTGATGTGACAACAGACAAGACCGCTGCTACCAACAAGATGATAATCATCAAATCCTTAAACTGCTCCAAAAACTTCATTAAGAGAGATTTTTTCTCCCCTTCATCCAGTTCATTGCGGCCATAATCAGCTAAACGCTTGGCTGCTTCTTGACTGGACAAACCTTGCTCTGAAGCGTCCAAAGTTTTGAAAATTTCCTCAGGACTCTGGGTGTAAAAAGCTTGGCGCTTTTGTTCTTTTGACAATGTATTCCTCCTCTTGGCCTCTTTTATTCCTGAAGTTTTCTGACCACTACGACTCATCATCTCGAGCCACATCAGTCATATCCAAAAAGTCAGAAACAAAAAAGAGACCTGTTTATTAACAAGTCTCGCTATTTCATACAAGGCCGGAAATTTCTTTCGTATTGACGACCTTGTAACGGTTATTCCGTTAGCTACTCCCTTGAGTTAGAAACTATTATACCAAATTTTCAAGCTTTTGCAAGGGGAAACATCATGATTTTCAAGAGTTTTCTCGGAGAATAGTAGCTAGCCCCAGCTAATCTCCATTTCATAGCTGGCAAAAATCTGCTCCCCATCAATAGTTTTTAGCTGATAATGAAGTTGCAGAACCTGCTTAGTCAAATCAACCTTATAGAAAGGAGTATCGGTCACAAACTGCTGCAAGCCCACAGGTGTATGGATGCCAACCAGCGCCTGCCCTTGACTGATGAAGCGCATGATGGACTTAGGCTCAGAAAAGCGGGTCATAACCAACTCTTTATCGTGAAACTTCAGAACTACTTTCTCCCCTTCTTCATTTTTGTATAGCAGATAATGAAAGTCTCCTTTTTGCGTCCAGTCCGTATCGTAGACCTGATCAATTAGCTCGGTATGCCCGTCCAGCTGGATGTGATTTTTTATTCTGATTTGCATCTTTATCTCGTTTCTCTTTTTCTTTCCCTATTTTATCAAAAAAATGACAAAATTGCTCTTCTTTCAGTCGCAGCTTTGATTTTTTTCCTACTATGATTTGTGGTATAATGGTAGCATGATTGAAAAAGTATTTCGGGACCCGGTTCACAATTATGTTCATGTGGACCATCAGGTTATTTATGATTTAATCAATACCAAAGAATTTCAACGGCTGCGCCGCATCAAACAGCTGGGTACCTCCGGCTATACTTTCCACGGCGGTGAGCACAGCCGTTTTTCGCATTGTCTGGGAGCTTATGAGATTGCCCGGCGCATCACCAAGATTTTCAATGAAAAATACCAAGCCAACTGGGACAGCCATGAAAGCCTGCTGACCATGACAGCCGCTCTCCTTCATGACTTGGGACACGGAGCTTATTCACACACTTTTGAGCGCCTCTTTGATACCAATCACGAGGATATTACGCGGCAAATCATCACCAGCCCAGAGACAGAGATTCATCAGGTTTTGGTGCAGGTTTCACCAGATTTTCCAGAAAAGGTAGCTAGCGTCATCAACCATACCTATCCCAATAAGCAGGTGGTCCAGCTGATTTCCAGCCAAATCGATGTGGACCGGATGGATTATCTCTTGCGAGATTCCTTTTTTACTGGTGCTTCCTATGGGCAATTTGACTTGACTAGAATTTTACGAGTGATTTGTCCTGTAGAAAACGGCATCGCCTTCAAGCGCAATGGCATGCATGCGGTAGAAGACTATGTAGTCAGCCGCTACCAGATGTACATGCAGGTCTATTTCCACCCAGCCAGTCGAGCTATGGAAGTCTTACTGCAAAATCTGCTCAAGCGGGCCAAGTTTCTCTATCCGGCTCAGAAAGATTATTTTGCCCTATCATCTCCCAATCTCATTCCATTCTTTGAAAATAGAGTGACCCTGCAGGATTATCTGGCCTTGGATGATGGTGTTATGAATACCTATTTCCAAGTTTGGATGGCTAGTCCAGACAAGATTTTATCTGACTTGGCTCAGCGTTTTATCAACCGCAAAGTCTTTAAGTCTATCGTCTTCTCTCAGGAAAACGAAGCGCATTTGGATATCATGCGAGACCTAGTTGGACAGGTTGGTTTTGACCCTGATTACTATACTGCTATCCATCGTAATTTTGATTTGCCTTATGATTTCTACCGGCCTGACGTTGAAAAACCTCGGACCCAGATCGAAATTCTGCAAAAAGATGGCAGCTTAGCAGAACTGTCCAGCCTGTCACCTATCGTCCATTCGCTAGCAGGGACCAGACAGGGCGATAATCGCTTCTACTTCCCTAAGGAAATGCTAGCAGATACAGGACTTTTCAGCGAAAAAAACCAGACCTTTATGCACTATATCAAAAACGACCAATTTACCTACGGAGAATAATATGTCTATCAAATTAGTTGCCGTTGACATTGACGGCACCCTTTTAAATAACCAAAAAGAAATCACTCCTGAAGTCTTCAGCGCTGTTCAGGATGCCAAGGCTGCTGGCGTTAAAATCGTCATTGCAACAGGCCGTCCTATTGCGGGTGTTCAAAAGCTTCTCGAGGAGCTAGAGCTTAATCAGCCAGACAACTATGTCGTTACCTTCAACGGCGGACTGGTGCAGGATACTGTTACAGGTCAAGAATTAATCAAAGAAACACTGACTTATGACGACTATTTGGATATCGAACTTCTCGGACGAAAAGTAGGTGTCCACATGCATGCCATCACCAAGGACGGCATTTATACAGCCAATCGCAACATCGGCAAGTACACTGTTTACGAGTCCAATCTGGTCAGCATACCTATCTTCTATCGCACACCTGAAGAAATGGTCAATAAAGAAATCGTTAAGTGCATGTATATTGATGAGCCGGAAATTTTGGATGCGGCCATTTCTAAGCTGCCACCAGAATTAGCCGAAAAATATACACTGGTTAAATCAGCTCCTTTCTATCTGGAAATTGTCAAAAAGACTGTAAATAAAGGGGCTGCTATCCTCCATCTGGCCGAAAAACTGGGCTTGAGCAAGGAGGAGACCATGGCTATCGGTGATGAAGAAAACGACCGCGCCATGCTGGAAGCCGTTGGATCTCCTGTTGTCATGGAAAATGGCAAGGAAGAACTCAAGAAAATCGCCAAATATATCACCAAATCGAACGACGAATCCGGCGTAGCACATGCCATTAGAGAGTGGGTTTTAAAATAATGTTTAGTTACAAAATTGGAATTTCAGCTCAGGAACACGACGATTTTGTCACGGCTCATCCGCAGGCCAATCTTCTGCAGAGCTCAGCCTGGGCTCAGATTAAGGATAACTGGGCAAATGAGCGCTTGGGCATCTATAAAGACGACCACTTGGTTGCTGCAGCCAGTGTCCTGATCAAACCACTGCCCTTGGGAATGACCATGCTTTATATCCCGCGCGGTCCCATCATGGACTATAGTGACAAGGAACTGTTGACCTTTGTTTTGGCGTCGCTCAAGAAATTTGCCAAGGAGAAAAAAGCGCTCTTTGTCAAGTTTGATCCTAGCCTCTTTCTGGCAGAAAGCAAGATGGGCGGTGAATTGCAAGACAAGGCAGAGACAGTTGAACTGATTCAAGAACTGCAGCAAGCAGGAGCTGTCTGGGTCGGACGGACTGAGTCTCTAGACGAAACAATCCAGCCTCGCTTGCAGGCCAATATTCATAAAGAAGATTTTAGCGAGAATCTGCTTTCTAAGAGTACTCGACAGGCTATTCGTACAGCCCGTAACAAAGGTATTCAAATCCAATTTGGCGGAGCAGAATTACTTGATGACTTTTCAGGCCTGATGAAGAAAACGGAAAATAGAAAAAATATCCACCTACGCGGCAAAGACTATTACCAAAAACTCTTGGATACTTATCCTGAGCACTCCTACATCACCTTGTCCGGTATTGATCTAAAGGCACGATTGGAAGACTTGCAAGCTCAGCTGACCAAGACACTCAAAGAAGCAGAGAAATTTACCGAGAAAACCAAGCCCGGCAAGATTGAGAATAACCAGCAAGAACAGAAACGCCTCCAAGAAGAGATTGACTTTCTGCAGGACAAAATCAGCCAAGGTGCTACTGTCGTTCCCCTGTCTGGCACCCTGGTCTTAGAATACGGCAAGACCTCTGAAAATATCTATGCCGGAATGGACGAGGAGTACCGTCGTTACCAGCCAGCTATCATCACTTGGTACGAAACAGCCAAACATGCTTTTGAGCGCGGTGCAGATTGGCAAAATATGGGCGGAATCGAAAACGACCTCAAGGGCGGTCTCTACAGTTTTAAATCGAAGTTCAATCCAACCATTGAGGAATTTGCTGGTGAGTTTAACCTGCCAACCAATCCTCTTTACCACCTCTCCAATCTGGCCTACACACTCAGAAAGAAACTGCGCAGCAAGCATTAAAAGAAAGGAAGCCTATGACCTTTAAACTTCTCAGCCAAGAAGAATTCATCCAGCATACCTCAGCTAGCTCCCAACGCTCTTTTATGCAGACCGTGGAAATGGCAGAGCTGCTGAGCAAACGTGGCTTCAGTACCCAGTATGTCGGCTACACTGACCCGCAGGGACAGGTAGTGGTGTCTGCTGTCCTCTACAGTATGCCTATGACTGGTGGCCTCCATATGGAAATCAACTGCGGTCCTGTCTCTACCGATGCTCAATACCTGACTCCCTTCTATCAAGCATTGCAGGCTTACGCTAAAAAAGAAGGCGCCCTGGAGCTCATCATCAAGCCTTACGAGACGTATCAGACTTTTGACAGCAATGGCCAGCCCACATCTGGTGAAAAAGGCCAGCTTATCCAGCAACTGACTGATTTGGGCTTTGACTTTGACGGCCTACAGACAGGCTATCCAGGCGGGGAGCCTGATTGGCATTATGTCAAAGATTTAGCTGGTCTGACGGAGAAAGACTTGCTCAAATCCTTCAGTAAAAACGGCAAGGCGACCGTCAAAAAGGCGAATACCTTTGGTATCAAGCTAAAAAGGCTGGAACGTGACCAACTCAGCATTTTCAAAGACATCACAGCTGCTACTTCTGACCGGCGGGAATATGATGATAAGCCACTAGACTACTATCAAGATTTTTATGATAGCTTTGGTCAACAGGCGGACTTTATGACAGCCAGTCTCAACTTCAAGGACTATCTTCAAAACTTACAAAAAGATCAAGAGAAACTGGGCCAGAAAATTCAGAAACTGCAGGCTGACTTGGAAAAAAATCCTCAATCTGAAAAGAAGCAAAATCAGCTACGAGAGCTTTCCAGCCAGTTTGACAGCTTTGAAACCCGCAAAGCAGAGGCCCAAGAACTGATTGACAAGTACGGCGGCCAAGACCAGATCCTGGCTGCTAGCCTCTTTATCTACACCCCTCAGGAAGCAACCTACCTCTTCAGCGGCTCTTATCCTGAGTTTAACAAATTCTACGCCCCAGCCCTGCTGCAGGAATATGTTATGACCGAAAGCATCAAGAGAGGTATCCCATTTTACAATTTCCTCGGCATTATGGGAATTTTCGACGGTTCTGACGGTGTTCTGCGCTTCAAGCAGAACTTCAACGGCTTCATCGTCCGAAAAATGGGGACTTTCCGTTATTATCCTAACCCTCTCAAATTTAAGCTGCTTCAGCTCATAAAGAAAATTCTAAGACGTTAAAAGAGAGTGGGACAGAAATCGGTAATTCGTTAGAATTCGATTTCGTCGTCCCACCTCCGCACAGTTGAGTAGGGCTGTAAAAGCTGATAAAATAAGCGTAGTAGAGCCCACTCAACCACTGCGTCTTGCTCGACAATCCAAAGACAATTGAGAGGCTAGGACTTTTGTCCCAGCCTCTTTTGTATGTTTATTTATAACGAGGTGTCGCAAAACCACGGATATTCCCATGACCGATGCGGTAAGTGTTTCGTTTAACTACGTTATTGCTGTTGCCTTCAATCGTATGAATGATGCCATTTTCGACTTTTTCGACAATACCGATATGATCAGCCCAGCCATCGTTTTGCTGGGTATCTTTGTCCCAGTTAAAGGTGATGATATCACCTGCGCTAGGTGTCGAATTGCCATCTTCATTCCAGATGCCTAGTCTTTGGAAAATATGAATATGACGCTCTACCCCGCACTCGCGACCGATGAGATCACTCAAGCCTTCTCTTTGGAAAATAACCGTCGTGAAAATGTCGCACCAGTCATCTGTGTTTTTTACAGCATAGCCAACTGGCAGCGGTCTGACACTGTTATAATCGTTGACCAAGCGCTGATGCTCAGCACTGCCTCCCCTGACACCTACCATTGCAGCTGCCGCCGCAAGAACGCGGTCTCGCTGACTAGCTGACTGAGGACGGTTCACAGAGATAGAGGTCTTTTCTCCGCCTGCTCCCTGTAGCTGATTTTGATTATTTAAGTAATACAAGTGAACATTATACTCGCCTGCATTATTCTTATGGTCACGCGCATACACATGCTTACGATAAGTACCATCAGCCTGACGATCCGCTGTGTACCATTGGACATCATCTTGGCCATTCGCTTCTGACCAAGTCGGCAGGTAAACTGTCTTGAGACCTTCTGGTGCCACAATGCCTGATACTACAATATCAAACTCTCCAGTATCATTATTTTTATTTTGAATACTGATTTTACCCTGCGGCTTACTGATAGACACATTGGTCTTGATGCCGCCTGCTCCTACTAGCTTGCCATCATTTTGCAAATAGTAGAGATGCACATTATACTCGCCCTGAACGTTGTTATGGTCACGCGCATATACATGCTTACGATAAGTACCATCAGCCTGACGATCCGCTGTGTACCATTGGACATCATCTTGGCCATTGGTCTCTGACCAAGTTGGAAGATAAACTGTCTTAAGACCACCTGGTGATACGATATCTGAAACTACAATATCAAAATCGCCAGTTTCACTGTTGCGATTCTGGATGCTGATTTTGCCTTGAACTTTTGGTTTTTCTATGGAAATAGTCGTTTTAGTGCCGCTCACACCAACCAAGCTGCCATCATTCTGCACATAGTAAAGGTGCACATTATATTCGCCCTCAACATTATTGTGATCACTCAGACGGACACGCTTACGATAAGTGCCGTCAGCCTGGCGTTCAGCTGTGTACCATTGGACATCATCTTGGCCATTGGCTGTGGACCAGGTCGGAAGAGAAACACTCTTCACCCCCCCTGGGGATGAGATCCCTGAAACCACGATATCAAAATCGCCAGTTTCGCTGTTGCGATTCTGGATGCTGATTTTACCTTGCGGCTTGCTGATAGAAACATTGGTCTTGATGCCGCCTGCTCCTACTAGTTTGCCATCGTTTTGCACATAGTAAAGATGCACATTATATTCGCCCTGAACGTTGTTATGATCGCTCAGGCGAACTCGTTTCCGATAAGTACCATCAGCCTGGCGCTCTGCGTCATACCACTTGATATCATCTTGGCCGTTGGCTTCAGACCATGTTGGCAGGGAAACCCCCTTCAGACCGCCCGGAGAGACAATACCCGAAACTACGATATCAAAATCGCCAGTTTCGCTGTTGCGATTCTGGATGCTGATTTTGCCTTGAGCTTTTGGTTTCTCTATGGAAATGGTCGTCTTAGTTCCTGTGACACCAACCAGTTGCCCATCATTCTGCACATAGTAAAGGTGCACATTGTACTCGCCCTCAACATTATTGTGATCACTCAGACGGACATGTTTGCGATAAGTGCCATCAGCTTGACGCTCAGCGTTGTACCATTTGATATCATCTTGGCCGTTAGCCTCAGACCAAGTTGGCAGGGAAACTTCCTTCAGACCGCCTGGAGATGAAATACCTGAAACCAAAATATCAAAATCGCCAGTTTCTTTGTTTCGATTTTGAATACTGATGGTGCCCTTAGGTTTGCCAAGAGAAACGGTCGTTTTAGTACCACCTACACCAACCAAACGGCCGTCATTTTGGACATAGTAGAGATGGACATTGTACTCGCCCTGCACATTATTGTGATCGCTGATGCGTACCCGCTTCCGATAGGTGCCGTCAGCTTGACGTTCAGCAGTATACCACTTGATATCATCTTGGCCGTTGGCCTCTGACCAAGTCGGCAGAGAGACAGTCTTAAGACCACCAGGGGATGAGATACCTGAAACCACAATATCGAAATCACCAGTTTCGCTATTGCGATTCTGAATGCTGATTTTACCCTGTGGCTTGATGACAGATACATTAGTTGTAGTACCGCCAACACCGACTAATTGACCGTCGTTGCGGACATAATAGAGATGGACATTGTACTTGCCAACTGAATCCTTATGTCTGCTAGAATCAACAGAAACTTTATAAGTACCATTGGCCTGCTGAGTGGCTGTGTACCAGATAATATCGTCTTGACCATTAGCTTCAGACCACACTGGAACACTAACAACAGACACTCCATAAGGAGCAGAAACGTTTGAAATCACAACATCAAAGCTACCATTGACATTATTCTTATTCTGAATACTGATGTTCCCCTTTAAAGGCTGCTTAGCAAGAGCAGACTGCTGGGTAAATCTACCAGTGTAATCAACGCTATGGTCAAATACATGCTTGCCAGCTAACAGCTGAGCCTGGGCTGTAAACTGCCATGCTCCAGCGCCACTATTGTATTTGAGAGATTTAGCTCCATCAAGATTTAAATTAGAAGACGGATACTGGGCCACCCAGAAGTTGCTATAGCCAAATTGCGATGTATTAACCGGTCCCTTGCTGCGAAGATTATTTTGATCCAGCCAGCTGGCACTGGTATAGTACATCAGGTTAGAATAACCCAGCCTGCGCATCTCATCCGCCCAAGCCTGGGTATGCTGGTTAATCCCATTTTGCATTTTAGGATCTTCCATGTCATTGACCATAACTGTATTTTTAGGAAGGCCTAGTCTATTAGCAAAGGCAGCATAATAACGAGCTTCGGCTCTCGCTTCTTCATCGCTGGTATAGTGCGAGAAGGCATAGGTCGATACTTGTAAACCAGCTCCCTGAGCATTTCTTACCTGAGACTCGGCAAATGGATTAGTGTAATGGGTTCCTTCTGTCAGTTTGACAACGACACCTCCAACCCCTTGCTGGGCTAATTTATGATAGTCGTCTACGCTGATATGGCCATTGTGGCTGCTGACATCTACAAAGGAAGTACCTTTAATCTCCGCTTGAGAATTCCCGCGGGCTGCCTGAGCCTTTGACCCAGCATTATAAAATACAGTTTTTCCAGCATTACTAGCTTTTGGCGCTGATGCTACTGCAGGACTGGCCTTTGGCTCTGAGGCAGTAGCAGAATCTGCAACAGAAGAGCTTGCTTTTGCTGACTGATCAGCTGCAATTTCATTCTGATTAGAAGCATTTTCTTCCGACTGACTTTGCTCTTCTAGCTGATCAGGGGCTACCTTAGGTGATGCAGTTGCTGATTGAGCTGCTCCTCCAGACTCAACAGCTGTTCCTACAGCATTCGTTACTTGCTCCTCTTGCTTAACTGCTTGAACTGACTGTTCTGCAGATGATACTGCTACAGTCGGCTGATTAGACGCTTGTGATGCAGCCGCATTCACTATCTGATTCTGGGAACTAACAGACCTTTCTGTTTTTAAAACTTCTGACTCAGCGATCGTATGTTCCTCGGCTTTTGCAACATTGGCAGTCGCTGCCAACAAAATAGCCGTACTCGCTAAATAAACCAATTCTTTCGATTTCAACTTTTCTCTCCAACTTTTAAAAAACTTGTCACCTTTGGGAGGACAAGTCTTTTTTCAACATTTTTTATTTTACAAAATCAAGCAATGCCAAGAAGCTTTCAGCTTCAAGTGATGCACCACCAACAAGAGCACCGTCCACATCTGGACAAGCCATGTAAGACGCAACATTTTCAGGTTTAACAGAACCGCCGTACTGAACGCGAACCTTGTCTGCTACTTCTTGACCAAAGTCAGCTGCTACAACGTCACGAACTGCTTTACACATCTTTTGAGCGTCGTCTTGAGTTGCTGACTTACCAGTACCGATAGCCCAGATTGGCTCATAAGCGATGACCAATGATGCAACTTGCTCTGCTGTCAAGTCTTTCAAAGCAGCTGATACTTGAGCACCAACGAAATCTACAGCTTTGCCAGCTTCGTAAGTTTCAAGCGACTCACCACAGCAGATGATTGGCACCAGACCATTGCGGAAGATAGCGTGCGCTTTTTTGTTGATGTCTTGGTCTGTTTCATGGAAATAATCGCGGCGTTCTGAGTGACCGATAACGATGTAGTCAACTCCAACTTCTGCAAGAACTTTAGGGCTGTTTTCACCAGTGAAGGCACCTGCATCTTCAAAGTAAGCGTTTTGGGCTGCTACCTTAAGATTGCTTCCTTTAGCTGCTGCCAAAACAGTCGTCAAATCAATTGCTGGAGCAGCGATACCAGCTTCTACCAAATCTGAAGAAGGCAGCTTAGCAGCAACTGCTTCTACAAAAGCCTTTGCTTCTTCAGGATTTTTGTTCATTTTCCAGTTACCAGCAATAAATGGTTTACGTGACATATTCACACACCTCTTCTATTTTATTTATAGTAACATTGTAACACAGTTGAATGAAATAATAAAGGTTATCCACAGAATTTCATCAAATTGAAACATCTTTATTTTAAGGGGATAAGATCTGTGGAAAATTCTTCTCATTATCATTTTCCCCTCGTATCTTCAAGACAGCTCTTTCTCCACCAGAGCACGCACCTCAAAATCACTTCTTGAATCTGCCAGAAGAAAAAACAGAACCTAGTCTGAAACTAAGTTCTGTCGCTGTTATCAACTTCAAAGAAAATCACTGTTTCTTCTCTTGCTTGTAAAACTCTTTTAAGGCATCCTGCCAAGTCGGAATGACAAAGCCTGTAGACTTAGCCTTGGTCAGACTCATAGTTGAGTTGAAAGGTCGCTTAGCCTTGGCTGGGAACTTGCTGGAATCAACCGGCTGGACTTCCACATCTGTATCTTTGAGAATTTCCACTGCAAAGTCATACCATGTCGTATCCTCTGCCGCATCATTAGACAGATGGTAATAACCAAATTCCTTTTGGTTTTCAGCCAGATGAGTCATAAATTCAGCCAGCGTACGAGTCCAAGTCGGACGGCCATGTTGGTCATTGACTACAGTCAGAGTTTTGTGCGTCTTAGCAAGATTTTGCATGGTAAAGACAAAGTTTTTACCGTAGTTACCAAAGACCCAGGCAGTACGGATAATGTAGAAACGGCTAGAATATTTCTCAACCAGCTCCTCACCCATGCGCTTGGTACGGCCATACTCAGTCTGCGGATCCGGCCGGTCATCTACTTCCCACTCCTCACCGACAGGCTTTTGTCCGTCAAAGACATAGTCTGTCGAGATGTAGACCAAGGTTGCTCCGTGTGCTTCTGCAGCTTTTGCCACATTTTCGGTACCGGTCACATTGATGGCATAGTCCAGCTCTTTTCCTTCGTCCTCAGCAGCATCAACTGAGGTATAGGCTGCGCAGTGATAGACCAAGCTTGGCTTGACCTCCGCAAAGACCTTGTCCACCATTTGGGCATTGGTGATATCCATTTCCGCCACATCGACAGCCACATACTCTTCATTGCGCTCATCCAAAAGATAGCGGAGCTCCGTTCCTAGCTGTCCATTCGCACCTGTAATTAAAATCATTTGTCTTTCCTTTCACATCATAAACATTCAATGAGTTTATTATAACAAAAAAAGCAGAAAAAATCTGCTTGGTCGAATCCCTATCGGAAAATATACTTAATAGTATGATCTAGAGAAGAGCTTCTTGCCGCTTTTGATATTCTGTATACAAGTGATACAACAATCTGCAAGTAATAATGAATAGACTTATCATCAGAGGCAAAAAGGTTCGAGTGCTTGAAGCGTAGAGAGTGGGAGATAATGAAATGACCATGCGGCCAATAAAGCCAATTACAAATAAATAGGTCAGCCATATTTTTTCTTTACAGTCAGAAACTACAAGCCACAAAGCGTAAAGAATCATTAACAGCAGCAAGCCATAAAAGGCTACTGCGCTCATATATGTGATATTAAAAGAAAATGTCCCTGATTCTCTGGCTGCTTTACTGATACCTGTTAAGGTACCAAAAATAGTATTCCAGCCCATTTTTTGTGAAAAAATATTGAGTATGACAAAACCGCTCAGAGCTATGGCTGTTACATTTTTCTTGTGAAGAGCATAAACAAAGAGCACAAGCAAGAAGACCATCACAAAGGCAAAGGACGTGGAAAGCATATTATCCCCTGTCTCCAGAAAGCCCAGCCCAAGCTTTTGGAAGATATTCAAGTTCGGAAAGTTGGGGAACCAACTGACAATATTCTTTTCCAAACGCAGAGCATTCCCCGGAGATAGCTTGGCTGATAAGATTCCTATACCGCTCAATGCCAAATAGCATAAATTACCCAGTAAAGGTTTCTTATCTTTCTTTGCAAGGACAGTTTCAAACAGAAGCCACAAAAAAGCATATACTGCTAATTGTTCTTGCATGATAGCAACTAAAAAGCACAAAGGACTAGCTATATTAACCCAAATATTTTTAGATTCTCTGAAAAAAAGTGCGAAAAGCAACAAGGAAGCAGGGAAAATGTAATTGACATAGGTCGGAATAGAGCCAGCGCTTAAAAATTCAGTTGCCGGAAGGAATATAAAAATTAGTAAAGCAGGCAGCCAAGGCAAGGGAGGGGTCAACTTCCTTAAAGCATAGACCAAAAGCAAAGTTGCCAGAAAGGCTGCTGCTATAAACAGCTTTTCGTGAACGGAAAATAATAAGGTGGCTGACTCAATGAGCAGCCTACTGCTCCATGTAAAATAACGATCAATCCCAAAGAATAAATAATTGTAATGAAATTCCTTAGCGTATTCTAAAAAGGCTGTTTGGTCTCCTACTGGGGTGATTTTATTATTGATGTAAAACTGTATCGCATAAATAAACGAAGACAAGCATAAGACAATATTAATTTTTTTATTTTTCACAATCTCTCCTCAGCTAAATAAGAGTCACTTACTCTTCTCCTTAATCACATAAATCGGCCGATGCTTGGTTTCCATAAAGATTTTGCCAATGTATTTGCCTAGGATACCGATGGTCAGTAGCTGAAAACCACCGATAAGGAGAATGACAGTCATAAGGGACGGCCAGCCCGATGTTGGGTCACCAAAAACTAAGGTACGGATAATAATTACCGCCATCAGGATGAAGGCTAAAATCCAAGACAAGATACCTCCTAAAAAGGCGATGTTGAGCGGCGCATCAGAGAAATTGACGATACCTTCCAAAGAATAGTTGAAAAGAGACCAGAAATTCCAAGAGGTCTTGCCAGCCACTCGTTCGACATTTTTGTATTCCAAGTATTCGGTATTGAAGCCAACCCAGGCAAAAATCCCCTTGGAGAAGCGATTGTACTCTGAAACATCCAGAATAGCCTCTACCATCTGGCGGCGCATCAGTCGAAAGTCACGCGCACCATCCACCATCTCTACCTGACTAATCTTGTTAATCAGCTTATAGAACAAATTGGCAAAAAAGCTTCGGATTGGCGGCTCGCCCTCACGCGTAGTGCGACGAGTACCCACACAGTCCAGCTCAGGATTCGTGTCCAGCATGGCCTTCATCTCAATCAGGAGCTCGGGCGGATCCTGCAAATCTACATCCATGACCGTCACAAAATCCCCGCTCGCCTCTTGCAAACCAGCATAGAGGGCTGCTTCTTTTCCGAAATTACGAGAAAAGGACAGATAGTGCACATCTGGACAGCGACTGCTGAGCTCACGCAAAACAGCTAAGGTCCGATCCGTCGATCCGTCATTGACAAAAATATATTCAAACTGGTCACGGATTTGATATTTGACCGCTTCCATAGCCTCATGAAACAGAGGAATAGACTCTTCTTCATTGAAGCACGGAACAATCACTGAAATTGTCATTTTGATTACCTGCTATTTTTTAATATCTCTCATTATAACAAAAAACTAGGCGAAAACCTAGTTTTATTCTTATTTGCTTAGTCTAGAGACCTTGAAAATTAGATAGATTCCAAGGCGATTCTCAAATCCTCAATCAAGTCATCCACATTCTCCAAGCCAATAGAGAGACGAATTTGATTTGGTGTAATGCCTGCTGCCAGCTGATCTTCTGGCGACATCTGACCATGAGTCGTCGTAGCTGGATGGACAACCAGAGACTTAGCATCTGCTACATTGGCCAAGTCAGAGAAAATCTCCAGGCTGTCAATAACCTTACGAGCTTCTTTCTCTCCGCCATTGACATTAAAAGTGAAAATTGAGCCCACACCTTTAGGGAAATATTTTTCTGCCAAAGCATGATAAGGACTGTCAGCAAGCTTGGGATAATTGACCTGCTCAACCTTAGGATGCTCTGCTAGGAAATCTACAATCTTCTCGGCATTGGACACATGGCGCTCTACACGCAAAGAGAGAGTTTCCAACCCCTGCAGGAAGAGAAAGGCATTGAAGGGGGACATGGCTGCGCCTGTATCGCGCAAGAGCTGGGTCCGGACAGCAGTAATAAAGGCTGCTGCTCCGACATCACGCGTATAACTAATATCATGATAACTCGGATCCGGATCAACAAACTGCGGAAACTTGCCAGAAGCTTCCCAGTCGAAGCGACCGCTGTCCACAATCACACCTCCGATGCTGGTCCCGTGACCGCCGATAAACTTGGTCGTAGAATGCACCGCAATGTCCACACCATGAGAAAAAACATTGATCAGATAAGGCGTAGCAAAGGTATTATCGGAAATCAACGGAATCTTGTGAGCATGAACCAGCTCTGCCAAAGCGTCAAAGTCAGGAATATTAATCAGCGGATTGCCCAAGCTTTCAATCAGAACCAACTTGGTATTGTCCTGAATGGCTGCTTCTACTTCAGCCAGATTTTCAATATCAACAAAAGTCGTGGTAATGCCATAGCGAGGCAGGGTTTCCTTGAGCAAATTAAAGGTACCGCCGTAGATGGTAGAGGCTGCCACTACATGATCGCCAGCATGCGCCAAAGCTAGAACGGTATAGGTAAGGGCCGCCATACCAGAAGCTGTTGCTAGAGCTCCGACTCCACCCTCCAAAGCCGCAATCCGCTCCTCAAAAGCAGACAGGGTCGGATTGGTAATCCGAGTGTATATATTGCCAGGCTTGCGTAGGGCAAAGAGATCTTCTCCCTCCTGAGTATCATCAAACACATAGGAAGTTGTCTGGTAAATAGGCAGAGCCCGTGACTTGGTTGTCGGGTCAACTGTCTGTCCGGCATGAAGCTGCAGGGTTTCAAATTTAAATTCACGTGTCATAAGGTCACCTCACTATAGTTATGTGATAAGTCTACCACTAAACGCCCCGCTTGACTAATAGAATTTCCTTATCAAAAGAAATAAAGAGAAGCTATATCTTATAGCTTCTCAGATATAATCTCAAAAGTCGCCTGATTGCTGGGCCAGTACAACTGCGACGAAACTTTGTCTAAAGCTACCCACTGAGCTCCTACATGCTCATCTGAAATCTGGATTTCCTTCTGTTCTGTCAGAACTAGAAAGAGATTTTTGTGGATGGACAGATTTTCATCAATCTTTACCATAAAATCTCCAAGACCCGTCAGACTTGAACAAGCTAAGAGCAAGCCGGTCTCTTCTTTTATTTCTCGGAGACAGGCTTCTTCTGGACTCTCGCCGCTCTCAATCCCACCAGTAATGGGTTGCCAAAAGGAAACTTTCTCAGCTTCCACTTTCAAGAGCAAGATTTCTCGCTCCTCTGGATGATAGATCCAGGCTTCAATCGACTGTCTTATCATGATTTTTTCTCAATTGGCGCTATGCTGGCCAACACTTTCTTCAGACCGACTTCTGGGAAATTGATCTTAAGCTCTTGATTATTTCCGCTGCCAGAGACTGCCAGAACTGTCCCATCGCCCCATTTCTTATGGTGGGCAATATCTCCGATAGCCCAAGCAACTTCTGGCTTAGATGGCTGGCTCTGACTGCTCTTTCCAAAAGGCAGACTGCCTGTAGAAATCGAACTAGGAGCCGCCTGACGCTTCCGCTCTTGTAGAGCCTGTGCTAGACTCATGCCCTGACCAAATTTGCTAGTATCGCTATTGGTATAACTGACCTTAAAGGAGCTGTTTGCTGGTCGAGCCAGTCCCTGATAGTCAAGCAAGTCTGAGCTGATTTCTCTCAAAAAGCGAGTAGGATGATTATAGTTAGTTTTACCATAAAGCATCCGAGAATTGGCATTAGTCAGATAGAGAATCTTCTCTGCTCGAGTGATGCCGACGTAGGCCAGACGCCGCTCTTCTTCTAGCTCATCCTCATCTTCAGATGCCCGGCTCAGAGGGAAGACATTTTCCTCCATACCAACCAGAAAGACGACTGGAAATTCCAATCCCTTGGCTGCGTGGAGGGTCATCAGAGTCACTTCAGAACTCTCCGTATCTCCGTCATCTGTGTCTGCAATCAAGGCTAAGTCATTAAGAAAACGGCTGAGCTTATCAAGACCAGACTCATCAGTAGGATTGTCTGGACTTTCATCAAAGTTCTTGGTTACAGACAGAAATTCTTCGATATTTTCAATTCGCGCTTGGCTTTCCAAGGTTGCCTGGGCTGCCAAGGCTGCAGCATAACCTGTCTTTTCCAATACGGCTTCTACTAGCTCAGTCACTGTATAATCATCCAGGCGCTCCCGCAAATCGAGAAGCATATTGGCAAAATCATAGACCGCCTGAGCCGCCTTGCCCTTGACCGGTGACAGCAGGATATTGGCCGATGCATCCAGTAAAGAGATTTCCTGACTGGACGCAAAATTTCGAATCTTATCAACAGTACCAGGTCCAACACCCCGCTTGGGCTCATTGACCACGCGCTCATAGCTGATATTGTCGCTAGGATTGGCGATGAGATTGAGATAAGAAATAACATCCCGGATTTCCTTGCGGCTGTAGAACTTGGTTCCACCGACCATGGTATAGGGAATATTGGACTTGAGCAGAGCTTCCTCCACCGTCCGGGACTGGGCATTGGTCCGGTAAAGAACTGCAAAATCCTTATGGCTGTAGCCTTCTCGGCTCAACTGATCAATAGTTCGAGCGACAAAGAGAGCTTCGTCCTGCTCATCATTAGCCCGATAGTAGACAATTTCCTCACCGTCTTCGTTTTGAGTCCAGAGATTTTTAGGACGGCGGTTGCGGTTGTTTCGGATGACCTCATTAGCTGCCTGAAGGATGGTCTTAGTCGAGCGATAGTTTTCCTCAAGCAAGACTACCTTAGCTTCAGGATAATCCTTTTCAAAGTCCAGGATATTCTGCATATCGGCTCCCCGCCAGCCATAGATAGACTGGTCAGCGTCTCCGACCACGCAGATATTCTTAAAGCGCGAAGCCAAGAGCTTGACCAGCTGGTACTGGGCATGGTTGGTGTCCTGATACTCGTCTACATGGATATATTGGTAACGTTGCTGGTAATAGGTCAGGACATCTGGATTCTGGTCAAAAAGCCGCAAAGTCAGCATAATCAAATCGTCAAAGTCCATGGCCTCAGACTGGCGTAATTCCTTTTGATAGGCTGTGTAGCACTTGGCCACAATCTCTGTATACATATCACCAGCTAGATTCGCATAGGCCACCTCGTCAATCAGATCATTCTTGGCATTGGAAATAGTACCTAGAATGGCGCGCTCATTCCACTTTTTAGGATCTAGATTGAGATTTTTGAGAATCCGTTTCATCAGAGTCCGCTGCTCACCCGGATCAACGATGGTGAAGTTGCGGTTGTAGCCAATATGATCTGCTTCTCGCCGCAGAATACGCACACACATAGAGTGGAAGGTAGCGATTAAGCATTCTTGAGCCTCCGTTTTAAGTTTTTCAGCCCGTTCTCTCATCTCCCGCGCCGCCTTATTGGTAAAGGTAATGGCAAGGATATTCCAAGGATTGACCATCTTCTCATCAATCAAATAGGCGATACGGTGGGTCAGGACACGGGTCTTGCCCGAACCAGCCCCCGCCATAATCAGCAAAGGACCTTCTGTTGTCTGAACCGCCTCAGCCTGACGGTCATTCATACCGTTTAATAAAGGATGCATGTTTCTTCCTCTTTCAAAGTCAATGCTACTATTATAACAAAAATCCTGATGAAGCTAAACCAGAAAGAAGAGGAATTTCTGATTTTAGATTAGATTTTTAGCAAGTCATTTTAGCAACCCTACGCCCGACGCAAATTGAAAATTAGCTCTATTTTTGCTATAATAAGCCCATATGAGACTTAGAACATCTGTCCAGAGATGACATTTCTTCGCAAGTCTCTTTTCCGTTCTGCTGCCCCACTTAGAAAGAAAGGCTGTCATGAAAAATCCTAGTAACAATCTGAAGCTAGCGGAGAGAGGAGCCATCCTTTCCATCGCTACCTATCTGATTCTCTCCGCGGTCAAAATCATCGCTGGCTCGACCCTCCAGTCCTCCAGTCTGACGGCCGACGGCTTCAACAACGTCTCTGATATCGTGGCTAATATCGCCGTTCTAATCGGCCTGCGTATGGCCAGAAAACCAGCCGACCGTGACCATCGCTTCGGCCACTGGAAGATAGAAGATCTGGCCAGTCTCATCACATCTTTTATCATGTTTTTCGTTGGTTTTGATGTCTTGATAGAAACCATTCAGAAGATCATCTCCAACCAAGAAACCAAGATTGACCCTGTTGGTGCCGTGGTCGGAATCATCTCGGCAATCATTATGTTGGGTGTTTATTTTTACAATAAAAAGCTAGCTAAAAAAGCTCATTCCAAGGCTCTGGATGCTGCAGCCAAGGACAACTTGTCAGACGCTGTCACTTCTATCGGCACTTCAGTTGCTATCATTGCCAGCGCCTTTAATTTCCCAATCGTTGATAAGCTGGCAGCCATTGTCATTACCTTCTTCATTCTCAAGACGGCCTATGATATCTTTATGGAATCATCCTTCAGCCTGTCCGACGGATTTGATGAGAGCCTACTCCAAGACTATAAGCAAGCTATCCTGGAAATTCCTAAAATCACTCAGGTTAAGTCCCAGCGGGGTAGGACCTATGGCAGTAATATCTATCTAGATATTATTCTTGAAATGAATCCAGACCTTTCTGTCTATGAGAGTCATGAGATTGCGGACCAGGTTGAGGATATGTTGATGAAGCGCTTTGGGGTCTTTGACATTGACATTCATATCGAGCCCGCTCCCATTCCTGAAGATGAGAGATTGGAAAATCTTTATCCAAACCTACTCATGCGTGAGCAGCTCGTAGAGCAAGGCAGCCAACTGGATACGCTTCTGTCCGCCGAATTTCTCTATATTTCCCAAGATGGCCGACAGCTAAACAAGTCTGAATTTCAGGCAGAAAGAGCCTCAAAAACACCTATCAAAAACTTTGAACTCCTCTCTGTCAGCCAGAAAACCAAGCTCATCCGCTATGAAATGGACGGTGTTATCCATACCAGCCTCTGGCGTCGCCACGAAGTATGGCAAAACATCTTTCATCAAGAAACACGAAAAAAACAGTCTGATAATTAAGTCAGTCTGGCTTTTTCTTTGCAACACATCATTCATTTCCCCGTATAATAGATAACAGTAATGCTATCTAGACTTTGCAAATTTGTTTGATTCTCTTTAGCTTTCAGGCCGTCTTTTTCAGGATTATAAGACAAATGATAGTTGTCATAGCTATCATCTAGGTAGGAATAAATCTTTATCTTATCATTAACAACTAACGTAGCTTCTCTTGCCTGTCCAAAAGGCTTTCTTGAAATCTTTGTAAATTCAATTTTTTCAACATTTTCATAGTGATTCAGTAAAAATAAAGCCAGCCCCTCTTCCTGGTTGCGCACCTTTACTTTTTCCTCAGTCGTCAGCCAAACATTTTGTCCAGAGTAAATAACATCCGTCTCACCCGCATCTTTAAAATTTGTGACCTTCTCTTTCTTTTTCAGACGAAAAGTCAATTCTGTCGAATCAGCGTGAGAGTTATCATTTATATTATAGTTTTCATCTTTTGAGTCCAAAGAAACATGTGGGATATAACTGGTATCATTTACAATGAGACTAACGGAATCCCCTTTCCATAAATTTCCCTTGGAAAATTCATCAAATTCAATTTTTTGAACATCTTCATAATGATTAATGATATAAAGTGCAATCTTTTCCTCTTTCTTACGAAGCTCCGACATTTCAGTATCTGACATCCATATTTTTTCACCATCTCTATTTACTATACTGCTGCATGCTGTCAAAAAACTTAGAGCCAGTATAGCAAAAAATAATAATTTCTTCTTTCTTGACTTCAAGAGCATTCTCCTTTAACGGTCTTTTGATATTAGTATACCACATCAGGACAAGTATCTTTATGTTTACTTGGAACTTGAAAGTTGATTTTCAAAGAAAAAAACCAAGGCTTGCCCTGCCTTGGTTGAAAATAGACTTCAATTTATTTATTCTTAATAAAACCAAATTCATTAAGAGGTGAGAGTCGGAACTCCACCACTCCCTTGATTTGACTAGCTTTTATGAGTCCAAATTCTCGGCTGTCCTTGGTATTTTCACGTCGGTCATTAAGAATCAGATAAGAATCTTTAGTAATTTTATCAGACTTTGAGTCTTTTAAATCCATAATAGAGAAATCATGAGTGTAGTAACCCGAACTTCCTGCTGAAGCCAAATATTTCTCGCGCATTTTCTCAATGTATTCTTCCGACATGACCTGACCGTTCAGGTAAAGGAGGTCATCCATATAGGTTACCTGATCTTTTTCCTGGGCAATGACCCGGCCGACATAGTCTTTGCCGTCCACTTCATAGAGAACAAAGTCTCCACGCTTGATGTCTTGCTTTCTCGTCGCCAAGACCAAGTCATTCTTTGCCACATAAGCATTGCTGTCTTGTTCAGTCACCCGATAAGGCGTATAAATAAAAACTCTCAACCCTATAATGATAGCTGCTAGAACTGAAAAAATAATGACATTTCTTAATAAATCTCTCTTTAACATCTGTCTCTCCCATCTCTTTTATACCATTATATCATTTTTAGACAAAATCGCCAATGACTGAAAATAATTTCTTTGCCCCTTGCTTGCCCCTTATAACAAATAAAAACCTTGCTGACAACGATAAAGCGTTGATATAGCAAGGTTTTTAAATTATTATTAACGTACTGTACGGATACGCATTGTGTTGGTACGAACTGCTTCACCAAGCGGCACACCAGCAACGATAACGATATCATCACCAGATTCAACCAAGCCTTGCTCAACCGCAATCTTTTCAGCGATGTCAAACATATCATCTGTGTTAGATGGCCTGTTTGTAGTCACTGGAATTACACCCCAGTTCAGCATAAGACCGCGTTGAGTCAATTCGTCGAAAGTGATAGCCAAGATATCAGCATTTGGACGGTATTTAGAAATCAAGCGAGCTGTGTGACCAGTCTTAGTAAGGGTAACTACCAACTTGATATCCATTGAGTTTGTAGCATCTTTAACTGCTGAAGCCATAACTTCAGTCTTAGAGTTACGCTCAAAGTTATCAGTTGTCAAACGGCCATATTCGTTAAGAAGGGTTTGAGCATTCTTATCGATAGTAGCCATTGTTGTTACTGACTCAAGTGGGTATTTACCATTTGCAGACTCGCCTGAAAGCATAGTTGCATCAGTTCCGTCGATAACAGCGTTAAATACGTCTGATACTTCTGAACGAGTTGCACGTGGTTTTTCTGTCATGGTTTCAAGCATATTAGTTGCTGTGATAACCACTTTACCAGCTGCATTTACCTTTGTGATGATCATCTTTTGGTAAACTGGAACCATTTCGAATGGTACTTCGATACCCATATCACCACGGGCAATCATGATACCGTCAGCAGCTTCAATGATTTCGTCCAAATTATCGATACCTTGTTGGTTTTCGATTTTCGCGAACAATTGAACATGGCCATTACCAGTTTCTTCACAGATTGCACGAACTTCGTTGACGTCTTTTGCAGTACGTACAAATGAAATTGCGATGAAGTTGATTCCTTGCTCAAGACCAAAGCGGATATCGTCATTGTCACGCTCAGCAAGTGCTGGGAAAGGAATCTTAGTGTTAGGAATGTTCACACCTTTTTGCTTAGCAATGATGCCGTCGTTTTCAACTTCTACTTCAAATTCACGAGTAGCATCGTCTTTAGCGACAACACGAAGACCAAGTTTACCATCATCAACCAATACTTGACGGCCTACTTCAACATCATCGTAGATGTCCAATCCACCAGCAACGTTCAAAGCAATGACTTCACGAGTAGATTTGATACCTTGCTTAGTAGCAACACGGATTTTTTCACCAGTCTTGTATGAATACTCTTTTGCATCGCCTTCAAACAATTCTGTACGAATTTCTGGTCCTTTTGTATCAAGAAGGAAACCAACTTTTTGGCCGGCAATTTCTTCTGCACGCTTAACAGTTGCCATGCGCTCTCCTTGCTCAGCATGGTCACCGTGTGAGAAGTTGAAACGGAATGTATTTGCGCCAGCTTCAATCAGCTTAGCAATGTTTTGAGCTGATGCTTCAACATCCAGCTTTTCTCCCCAATATCCGTCATCACCGAATTTTTTACCACCGCGGATTTCTACCGCAGGACCTAATGTTGCAACGATTTTTACACGTTTATTCATGATTGTATGAAACTCCTTCTTCTATTTGGCCTCTTGGCCTGAATAACAAATAATAATTAAATATTGATGCTGCGGTTCAAATCAGCCAAGTCCAGATCAGCCTTATGCGGATTATTGACGACAATCTTTCCTTCAGCAGTTAAGCTAAAGAGTGCTCCTTCTTCAGCAGTTCCCAGGATTGGGCTTTCAACCATCTGCTCATTGCGGATTCCAACAGCAACTCCGCCGATACCTTCTTTAAGCAGTTTAACAGCATGTGCTCCCATACGAGATGCAAGAACACGGTCACGCGCAGTCGGTGAGCCTCCACGCTGGATATGTCCGAGCTCTGTGACACGCAAATCGCTCATATCTCCAGCTTCTTTCAGCTTTTCAGCAAATTCATCCGCTGACATGACACCCTCAGCCAAGACGATGATGTTGTGCTTCTTACCCTTGGCATAGCCACTCTTAATGCTTTCAACAACTTCTTCGATCTTGAAACCTTCTTCAGGAACGATGATTTCGTCCGCACCAGATGCAATACCTGCCCAGAGAGCAATATCACCAGCATTACGTCCCATTACTTCGATAACGAAAGTACGGCGGTGACTGGATGAGGTATCCCGAATCTTGTCAATCGCATCCATAGCTGTAGTAACAGCTGTATCAAAACCGATAGTGAAGTCTGTTCCGACGATATCATTGTCAATGGTTCCTGGAACACCGACAGCTGGGAAACCATGCTCTGTCAAGCGCATAGCACCGTGGTAAGATCCATCACCACCGATAACAACGACACCTTCAATTCCATGTTTTTTAAGCTGCTCAATCCCTTTCAGCTGCCCTTCAACTTGGGCAAATTCAGGATAACGAGCAGAGTGAAGGAAGGTTCCACCGCGAGAAATAATGTCACCAACTGATGTCGCATCAAGTGGGTAAATCTCGCCAGCAACCATTCCAGCGTAACCATCATAAATCCCGTAGACTTCCATTCCTTCGGAAATTGCTTTACGAACAACTGCACGGATGGCAGCATTCATTCCAGGGGCATCACCACCACTAGTCAAAACAGCAATACGTTTCATTTCGCTTTTTGCTCCTTTTTCTTTTTAACATTCTTATAGATTATACCACAATCATCATGAAAATTCTCTTATTTTCCATATTTTTTAACGAAAAATCGTTTTCATAGTATAATTCTTCAATTCCTCTTGCAGCTGCTCTGATTTCTTCACTCGGAAATGAGGTGCAGATATGGTTCGCTTCTCATCTTCATAGTGCAGGACAACCGGAATATTGCCGGGGTATTTCTGCAAAACATGAGATATTTCCCGATCATGCTCATGGCTCGCAAGTTTTATCCAGAAGCGTTCTGTAGTAGCTTCTTCTATATTTGACAAGACCAACTGTAAACGACCATCCCGCTCCTGCACCTTGCCGCTCAAGTAGTAAATCCCCTTCTCCTTAATGCGTTCACCCAGCTGTCTATAAGTATCAGGAAAGAGGGTAACATCCAGTTTTTTCTTCGTATCTGAAACCTGCAAGAAGGCCATATTCTCGCCCTTTTTAGTCCGGATAGTCTTAATAGTCTGGACTTCAGCTAAAATCCTAGCTCTGCTATTTTCCGTCAGCTCACTAATCCAGCTAAAGGGCTGGTCCGATTCTTTGGCCAGTTTAACCAAGGGGTGATCGCTAAGCCCCACACCGATTATGCTCTGTTCCAGCTCAAACTTTTCAGCATCGCTAAAATCCTGAGCCTCTGTCCAAGAATAAGTCGTATCGGCAAAGAGACTGCCCAACTCATCTGCAAATACAAACAGATTAGGCAGATTGGCTAGAATTTTTTGGCGATTTTTCTCAAAACTGTCAAAGAGCCCCAGCTGGATTAGAGGAGTCAGCAGCGGAATTTTATGGTAATTCTGAGGCAGGCGCAGAATAAAGTCTTCCACCCCAGTAAAGGCGGCATTTTGTCGCTCTTCGATAATCCAGTAAGCCAAATCCCTAGGCAGGCCTTTGATATTTTTCAGGCCCAAAAAAATCTTCTTATCCTGAAACTTATCATGGTAGGGAATATTGTTGATACTGAGGGGTGCTGTTTCAAAGTCAAAACTCAGGGCATCGGTGATATAGTCACTACTTGAATAATTGAGCATGACATCAAAGAAAACATCTGGATAGTGAGCCTTGAAATAAGCCAACTGGAAGGCCAGAGCTGAGTAGGCATAGGCGTGGCTGCGATTAAAGCCATAGCCAGCAAACTTCTCCATAATAGCAAAGACTTCCTTGGCTTTAGTTTCCGAGTGACCTAGCTTGAGAGCACCTGCAACAAAGTCCTCCTGCATGCGGTGCATTTCAGCAGCACTTTTCTTACCCATGGCCCGCCGCAAAATGTCAGCTTTCCCCAAACTAAAGCCACCAAAGCGCTGGGCCACCTGCATGACCTGCTCTTGGTAGAGCATGATACCGTAAGTCGGAGCTAGAATATCAGCCAAACTGTCATCAATCAACTCCACTTGCTCCATTCCATGCTTTCTCTTGACAAAATTGTCGATATAATCGCTAGCCCCAGGACGATTGAGAGAGGTTGTAGCCACTACTTCCTCAAAGCGAACTGGCTGAACCCGCTTGAGCAGGCTGATTGCACCCGGCTGCTCAAACTGGAAAATCCCCTTGGTCTGGCCGGCTGCAAAGAGTTTCAGAGTTTCTGCATCCTCCAAGTCAATCTCTGCAATCTCAATATCTACCTTATATTTTTCCAGGGTTGCTTCCTTCATCCGCTGGACAAAGGTCAGATTACGCAAGCCCAGAAAGTCCATCTTGAGCAGACCGTTGCTTTCCACACCGTGGGCATCATATTGGGTGATATACATGTCCTCACCGTATTTGAGCGGTATCTGGTCTGTCAGGTCATTGTCACTCATCACAACGCCGGCTGCGTGGATAGAGGTCTGACGGGGGTTGCCTTCGATTTTTTTAGCAATATCAAAGGCCTTTTGATATTCCAGCTTACTATTGATAATCTGACGAAAGGCCATATTTTTCTCATAAGCAGAGGTCAGACTATCGCCAAAGAGGATTTTCTTGGTAATATTGGTCAGCTCATACTCTGGCAGACCGAAGCGCTTGAAGACATCACGAACGGCCTGCTTGGCTCCAAAGGTCGAGTAGGTCACAATCTGAGCTGCATGCATGCTGCCATAGCGGTCGCGAACATAACGGATAAATTCCGGCCGGTAAACATCAGGAATATCGATATCGATATCGGGCATGGTATAGCGCTCTAGATTTAGAAAGCGCTCAAAAAGCAGGTTATTCTTGACTGGGTCAATCCCAGTAATCTCCAAAGCATAGGCCACTAGACTGCCGACAGCAGATCCTCGGCCCATGCCCATATAATAGCCCTGACTGCGACCAAAGCGCAGCAAATCCCAGACGATAAGAAAGTAATCATCAAAGCTCATCTGATGAATGACATCCAGCTCCTGGTCCAGTCGTTCCTGATAAAGTTTACCTGTTAAACCGCGTTTTTTTAAGCCAGCTTCTGAGCGCTCCCGAAGTTCTTCTACGGCAGGACGTTCCCGATTAAAGCGGGGCAGTTTCAGCTCCCTATTGATATCATAGTGAACATCACGGACTAGCTTCTCAAGATTAGCCAGACTCTCTGGGAAAGTTTCCTTAAAAGCTGCTGCCAGAGCAGCTGGAGTCATTAGAAACTCATGATTGGGGAGGCTGCCAATCTCCCGCAGGCTGGCATTTTCTCGAATAGCCCGGAGCATCTGCAAGGTCTCCAAATCTCCTGTGTCAAAATATCGGACGGTATGCAGGGGCAGGGTTGGCCGACCAAACTCCTGCTGGGGCGTTGCTGGAAAAACTCCAACATAAAAATCCAAACCCAAATCCAGATCTGCTACTCCGTCAAAAGCAGGAACAATCACAGCCAATCCCTTAAAGAGATGCTGGAAATCCTCCAAATTCTTTTGTCCCATCATCTTGAGAGTCGAGACTTTCATCAGATTGCGGTAGCCCTGACTGTCTAAGGCCAGCAGACGGAGATGAAGCTCCTGCTCTGCCTTGATCAGACTCAGCTCCAAGCCTAAAAGCGGCTGTAGTCCCGCAGATTCGGCTTCCTCTAAGAAATGATAAGCCCCATAGAGATTGTCCACATCCATCATGCCCAGATGACTGTATCCTAACCCCTTGGCTTTCTGCACATATTTCTTTATCGGGATCAAGCTATCCATAAAACTGTAAACAGTCTTGGTATCAAGTTGTATCACCACATTTTTCTCCTTGAACATGCTTTGCTTCTTCTTATAACTATTATACCGCAATTCACTGAATGAGGGAAATAAGAGTTGACTAGAAATAAATATTCCGGTCGCCTTTTCTGACTTTCTTTGCCATTTTTTAAAGGAAAAGGTATAATAATGATAAATTTAACAAAGTAAAGGAGACATGTATGAATCAGTATCCTCTGGTCTATCTTGACCATGTCCATAAAAATTATGGCGACGCACCCGCCCTCTATGATGTGAGCTTAAACATCCAGCCTGGCAGAATCATCGGACTTCTAGGTCCTAATGGCAGCGGCAAGACAACTATTATTAAGCTTATCAATGGTCTCTTGCAGCCCACCTCTGGTCATATCTATCTAAAAGGAGTTAAACCTTCTCCTGATACGAAAAGAATCGTTTCCTATCTGCCAGATACGACTTATCTAAGCGACAGCTCTAAAGTAATCGAAGCTGTAAAATATTTCCAAGATTTTTATGATAATTTTGACAGCGCGAAAGCCATGCAGCTTCTAAAGGATCTTCATATCGATCCTCAAGTGCGCATCGGAAGCCTTTCAAAAGGTAACAAGGAAAAAATGCAGCTCATTTTGGTCATGAGCCGCCATGCGGAACTCTATATCCTAGACGAGCCTATCGGTGGTGTGGATCCGGCTGCTCGTGACTATATCCTGCAGACCATTATCCAAAATCGCACGCCTCAGTCTTCTGTCATCATTTCCACCCACTTGATTGCGGATATTGAGCCAATCTTGGATGAAGTAATCCTGATTAACCAAGGTCAGATCTTTTTGCATGAAAATGCTAATCAGCTGCGTCAACAGTACAATCAATCCATTGATAATCTCTTCCGCAGCCAGTTTCGCTTTTATTAGGAGGTCTTCATTATATGTTTGGAAAACTGTTTAAATACGACTTTAAGTCTAATTACAAATGGTATTGTATCACCTTTGCCATTCTTCTCACTCTATCTATCTTGATGGGATTCATAACTGGCAGCAGCTTGAGACCGGAGGTCATGGAACGCTATAGTGACTACCCAATGGCTACTAGTGGTGTTATTGTCACTTTATACCTACTCTTCCTCTTGCTTTTTTCTGCATCCTGCGCTGTCTTTTTGTCCAATACCATCATTATTATCCGTCGGTTTTATAAAAATGTCTTTGGGCGAGAGGGCTACCTGACCTGGACCTTGCCGGTTACGCCGCACCAGATTCTTCTGTCTAAACTTCTTTCCGCCTTTGTTTGGACCCTCTTGTGTATGCTGATCATGTTTATTAGCGGCCTTGTCATTTTTGGCATTGCCCTCCCTATTACAGGCTATTCATTTAATGAGTTTTTTAAATATATTGGCGAAATCCCAAATCTGTGGCTTTGGATTGTCAAATACGGCTTTCTTAATCTCCTTCAAATCCTTTCTGGTATCCTCTTCTTTTATCTAGCAATCTCAGTCGGACAGCTATTTAAGAAGAATCGGATTATGATGGCTGTGCTTTTCGGATTTTTGATTTGGAGTGTTCTGGCGATCCTGTCAATCTTCTTACCTAATTCCTTTGACCCATATGGACTATTTGGTTTATACAATTATAGTTACTCCACTATGGACTTTGAACAGATGCTAGATGTCTTTCTTATTATCCGAATCGTCTTTGAACTGGTCAAAATTTTTGGTTTCTATTTTACAATCTATGTCATTGTAAAAAACAAACTAAATCTCCAATAAACAAAACAAGGTTGAAACAAAACGTTTCAACCTCGTTTATTTTTACTTCAGAATAATGGCTGCCACGATGGGGCTGACCAGTACGTACATGAGTCCAGTCACGCCAATCGCAAGTCCTGCCATAGCTCCTGCGACCTGGCCGTATTTAAAGGCAGTTCCCGTTCCTACTGCATGGCCGGTTCCCCCTAAAGCTAGACCGATAGCTACTGGATCTGTGATTCTTAAGAGCTTAAGAAGCGTTGGCCCCAAGACACTGGTCAGAATTCCCGTCGCAACCACCACCACTAATGTCACTGTAGCAAGCCCTTGCAGCTTGTCTGTAATACCGACAGCCATGGCCGTTGTGACAGATTTCGGAAAAAGAGATACAGCCAGAAAGAAATCCATGCCGAAAAACTTAGCCAACAGAGCAGTAAAGCTAGTATTGACTACAACCGCCGCAAAGGTCCCAATCAAAATACTGCGTGCATGGTGCTTCATCAAATGAAAAGTCTTGTAAAGCGGAATCCCCAAAGCAACCGTAGATGGCACAATTAGGTTGTTTAAATAGGAGCCGCCGACATAGTAATCCTTGTAGGAAATACCGGTTAATTTTAAGAAAGCAATAACCAAAACTGCTGCAATCAGCAAAGGTGTTGTCAAAGGATGAGGAAATCTCCGAAAAATCAATAGACCGAACAGATAGGCCAAGATAGACAAGGCAAGGCCAAAGAGAGGGTTGCTCCATAAATCAGACATTGCTGGCGTCTCCTTCCTCATAATCTCCTTCAAAACGAGTCTTAATCAGCTGCACCACAACTGCAATCACGCAAACATTGAGCACAATCGCTCCTAAAACAATCAAAATAATCGGCAGCAGATAAGGTGCAATGACCTGAAATTTATCCATGATACCAACCGCAGGAGGCAGAAAAAGAATGGTCATATTTGCCAAAAGAAAATTGCCAACCATACTGATATGACGCAGGCGCAGGAGCTTGAACTGCAGAGCCAAAAACAGCAAGACCAGGCCAATGATACTGCCCGGAATAGGCAGGTGGAAAACACTTGAAATCCCTTCTCCAACGAGAGAAATCATAAAAATAATCATCAACTGAACGTATAATTTCATACCAAACCTCCATCACTTGTATATCCAGTTTACTCCTTTTCAGAAAAATATCAAGGTGCTTTCAGAAATTAAAACCTTTACATATAAAATCTGCTTATAAAAATTCCCTCCATTGTCTGCAATAGAGGGCCTTTCTTTTTTAGCAGTCGTCTGACTAGCTTCCTAAACAGATACTAAAGAGACTGAACCATAAAGAAAATCATAAGCACAATCAGGGCAAGGCTTGCCAAAAGAACTAGGATTTTCTTTGCGAAGTGAGTTTCCCAGTAACCTGACTTGCCGATTGATGTAGTGCTATCTCTGAAAAATTTCTGGCTCTCTCTGGGAAGAAGACCAACCAGCAAAATCAAGACAAGAGCTGCTACAATGGTAAGTGTAATCAATATTGTTTGCATTTTATTTCCTCAAGGCTCCAATCAATGTAAAAATCAAACCAATCAAGATCATCAAGCCCAAGGCGATGACAAAGGCCTTGTTGAGATTTTCACCTAAGCTGGCCTTTTCTTTCTTGGGCTTGCCATGCTTGAGCTCATCTAACCGCCCCTCAATATCCTTATGAAATAAATCTTTTTTATCCATGCTGACCTCCTAGTACGCTTTGGAGAGTCTCCTGATAAAGACTGACGGGCACATCGTTAGCATGTCGGCCTTGTGCTTGCAAGGCTGACCGCATCTGCTCGACACCAGATAAGGCTTCTTCCAAAGTTGATGCCAGTTGAGCTGGCTGGCTGCTATCGAAAATATGCTCTCGGGCAATGTAGTGTCTGTCATGCAGGGTCTGCTCAAAGCCTAGAATCAAGAGATTGTTCTCAAAAGCCTTGCGCACTGCCTGCAGGACCTGACCTCCGTGATTGATATCCAGATAGATGTCTGATCCCAAGTAGAGCTGCTCAATTTGCTTGAGACTGGCATTTTGATAAAGGACGACATTCTTATAGGACAGCATAGACAAGAGCTTGGGCGACATTTCCGTGAGAGCTGCAATGCGAAAAACTATCTGCGGCAAGGTCTGAACCAAGGTTTCTAAGCCTTCAATCTGATCCGAGTGGGTCAGGATTAAAGCATCTTTTCGTAGGAAGTTGTCCCGCTTGAAGTCATAATGATAACCCAGATGCAGGAACTTCTGCTGCTGGTCAGCTGCAGCCAAACTCTTGGCCTTTTCATAGGTCGCCAAGTCTGGAATGACAATGGTCTGCGCCCGCAGCTGGCTATTTCCCAGAATCAGCTGCATATTGCCCGGAAGCTCGTCATACAGGGGCTCCTGCCAAAAGAGAATGTCCTGTCCAGCTCGACCCGTCAAGCTGTGAGAAACTAGGAAAGAATAGGCCAGCGAATTAAAGAGAATGTGATCCAAGTCAAAGTCTAGCCGTTCCAAGAAGAAACGGATAAAATCCACTCGGCTTTTAAAAATTCGCAAGGGCTCTTGGTCCAGAGTCAGGATGATGTCACCGGTGGCATGATTTTCCACGATACGCTCCTGGCCATCAGTGCTGTAGTAGGTCGTGTTGAAGGCTTCCTGACCTGATTTATAGGCTGTTTTTGCAAAGCAGCGGCCTTGCTTATTATAGCGCTCACTCAGTCGCAGCTGGCCTTTTTTATCAAGCCAATCCACCTGCTTGACCAGCCGGCCCTTGGCCTGACTGGCATAGTGAATCCGTGCCCTTTCTTCTCCCATGTCACTGACACGCGCCGACTGATGGTCGCCTGTGATTTCCCAGAAAGGCGGCACTGGCACTTGATTGAAAAAGAGCGGGTGGTCTACTCCCTCTTCATCCCCCAGAAAGTAAGTATAGGGGGAGATCATGTCGTCCGGCAGAAAGCCATTGGCCTCAATGACAATGGTCGGACAGTCATAGCCAGCTGCAAGGAGGGAATCATGCAAATCCTGGGTTTCCTGATTGTAATAATCAAAGAGCTGAATCATCTCTGACCTCCTTTAAAAGCTGGGACCAAGCCGCTTCAACCCGACTGGTCAAATAATTCTCGGCCACTTGATAAGAGTGTTGGCTCATTTCTTGCTGGCGCCCTTGGCTAAAGAGAGCTACTATTTTCTCCACAAAAGCAGCAATAATCTGATCCTCGACCTGATTGGAACTGACCGGCAGCAGATAGCCATTTTTACCATCATCGATAAAAGTCTGATTGCCATAGCGGACATCAAAGCCGATGAGGGGCAGACCCGATCCGACTGCTTCCATGAGCGTTAAACCAAAGCCTTCGCTGGTTGAAGCCGTCAGATAAAGCTCATAGTCTGCATAAATCTGACTCAAATCTGCATGCCCTTTGAGTCGAGTGTAGTCCTGAGAACCTGCTTCTTCAATCCTGCGGCGCAGCTTTTCTTCTTCGCCCCCCTTGCCATAAATATCCAGAGTGAGCTCAGGCAGCTGGGCATGGGCTTGGACAGTCGCTGCCACTAACCAATCAATATGCTTTTCCGTGGCGAGACGCGAAGCCGTAATCATAGAGAAAGGCTTGCGAGGCTCTTTGGGATAAGTCAGCTGGTCAAGACTCCCCACCGGTATGGTGACAATCTTGGGCTGCTTGTCCGAGTAATGCTGGAACTGCTTCTCTAGAATCCTTTTCTGAGCCTCTGTTGCCACGATGAAAAAGTCCACCTTGTCAGCATTGGTAAACTGGTAGTCATAGAAATTGTTCCAGAGAATGTAGTCGTCACTGCTGGCATTTTCACTGAAATGCTCCGCATGGACCACTACTCCCAGCTTAGCCTTCTGGCTCTCTTCAAAGACAATCTGACCAATCCCTGTCTCCCTATCCAAGATAACTACATCATCTGCCTGCAGCTGCAAACACTGGAGAAAATAGCGGACCAGCTCAGCCTTGGAATAGAAAATCCGATCTGGAAAGCGATAGAGCTCTTCCTGACCACCCTCTATCAGCATATCATAAGCCACACTGCCGTCTTCATGGTAGAAACGGCGCTGGTAGAGGGTTGCTGCGTCATTGTGGGGCGCGAAGTATTCACTAGCATAACGGACATAGGAGAAATAATCCTTGCGAATCAATCTCCCCCGCGAGACATACTCTACATGCTCGACAAAGTCCTGATCTTCCTGCCGCAGGTAGCAAGTGATAAACTGATCATCCTGCGGGTAGAAATAGCGGACAATCTTGCCCTCCTTCTCAGAGCGCTCCGGCTGACCTGCGACTTGAGCCAGCACCTGGTCCAGCGTCACCGTCGTCGGTGCAATCTTGATATCAGTAAAGTAATTATAAAGCCAGATAACTTCCTCATCCAGAAAACCGATATTTTCCGTCAAATGCTGGATATTATCCGCTAAAATCATATCCATAAAGATAAACTTAGCCGGCTGCTGGATCCTGCGCAGAAGCTGGGCTCGATAAGCTTGGGCGTATTCCACACCGCTACTGGCCCAGCCGATGCCTAAGTTAATGTTATATACTGTCATATTCTCCTCGTCTTACGGGAAGTACATGATGACTTCTCCTTTAGGGTTGAGTGCCAATTCACTCATCAAAAGATTCTTGACAATCTGCTGCTTCATGCGCTCCTTCATATATTCAAAGCCATCGTAAGCCTCTTGGTAGTATTCTACCAGAGGATTTTTCATAGAGAAATGCTGACCGCTCAGGGCTGCCTTGAGCTGCTGCAGATAGTCCACCTGCTCGACCCAGTTCTCATCAATAGCCTTGAGAACGGACACCCGCTGAAAATGGGTAAAGAGCTTGTCAGACTTGAGATAGGCTTTCTTTGCCTGTAATTCCTGCTCGGCAATATCCTGCAAAAGCTCTGCAATTTTCTCCGGCGAATAAATATCGAAATCATAAGGAATACGCTCAGCATGATAGCTGAAATGGTCTAAGATAAAGCGATAGAGGTCAGCCCGCGTCCCATAGGACCGCTCATAGGCTGCCTGATGAATGACCTGACTGAGGACGCGGCCGATTTCTTCGTCAATCCGCTCCTCAGCTTGAATCAGGCGATTGCGCTCAGCATAGGTAATCTCCCGCTGAATCTTCATACACTGGGCATATTCCAGGGTCATCCGGCGCGACATCTTGGCACTGCTCTCGCTGGCTCTCTGTGCCTTGGCTACTAAGTGTCTAAAGCGGCGCTGCCCCAGCTGGACTGGATGCTGCTGAACTTCTTCAGTTGAGTAGTCCTTGTAGAACTTTTTGAGCCAGTCTGGCCCCCACTTCCTGAGCAGGTCATCCTCTAGCGAGATGAAGAACTTACTAATCCCCGGATCACCTTGACGACCTGAACGGCCACGAATCTGTAGATCAATCCGCTGATTCTCCATCCGCTCAGTACCAATCACCACAAGACCGCCCAAATCTGCGACACCTGGTCCCAGCTTTATATCCGTACCGCGGCCGGCCATGGATGTAGCCACCGTCACCGCACCTTTCTGCCCAGACTCAGCGATGATTTGTGCCTCACGCGCCGCATTGTTGGCATTGAGCAGGTTGTGAGCGATGCCTTCTCTCAGCAGTAGGGAAGAGTAAATCTCCGACATCTCTACTGAGCCGGTAAAAATCAAGAGCGGATTGCCTTGAGCATGGTAGTGCTTGACCTCGTCCAATGAAGCAAAGACTTTTTCTGGCAGGGTCTGGTAAAGCTGATCTGGCAAGTCCTGGCGTATAACTGGCTGGTTGGTCGGGATCTTGATGACAGACATGGAGTAAGTCTCCATAAACTCGCTCTCCACCACCTTGCCGGTTCCAGTCATACCAGAGATTTTCCGGAAGAGGCGGAAGAGATTCTGATAGGTAATGGATGCCATGGCCCGCGTTTCCTCCGTCAGCTTGACATGCTCCTTGGCCTCAATAGCCTGGTGCTGGCCTCCCTGAAGCCGGGTCATTTCCAGCAGACGGCCGGTTGAGCGGTCCAGAAGTACGACTTCAGCTTCTTTCTCACCCTGTCGGACAACGTAGTCCTTGTCCTTCTTGTAGAGCTTGTGGGCTCGCAAGGCTAGATTTAGGTGGCGGACCAACTCTTGATTTTCCTTGGAGAAAAGATGCTCCAAGTCAAGAAAAGACTCCGCCGCCAGAATACCTTTCGATGTCAGCCAGACTTCATTCTTCTCGTCATCGTAGTGATAATCCTCATCTTCTTTCAAAGTCGTAATGAAGGTATCCATGATAGCATAGAAGTTTGACTGAACCCGAGGCGCACCAGAGATGACTAAAGGCACCTGAGCGCTGTCCAAGAGGATAGAGTCAATCTCGTCTATGATGACATAGTTGAAAGGACTAAGATATTGGTTATCCTTATTCTCAGCTAGATTTTCAATCAGATAGTCAAAGCCCAAGGCACTATTGGTCGTATAGACAATATCCGCTTGGTAAACCAGCCGCTTCTGCTTGGGCGTCAGCTTTTCAGTCTCATCAGCTACCACCGCTGCCTCAATAGTCAGCCCCAGAAAACGATAGACCTGCCCCATTTCCTGAGCATCCCGCAGAGCCAGATAGGTATTGGTGGTCACCAGCATAGCTCCTTGACCAGACAGGGCATTGAGATAGAGCGGCATGGTAGCCGTCAGAGTCTTGCCCTCTCCCGTAGCCATCTCAGCGACATTGCCTTCATGAAGAACAACGGCTCCCATGACCTGCACATCGTAGGGGAACATACCCAGCACCCGCTTGTCCGCTTCCCGTACCACAGCATAAGCCTCCGGCAGCAAGTCGTCTAAAGTCTCACCTGAGGCCAATCTCTCTTTAAATTCCTGTGTTTTCTTTCGAAGATCAGCGTCTGACAGGCCAGCCATTTCTGACTCAAAGCTCTTGACTTTAGCTAAGATTTTCTTTAAGCGCTGAATTTGAAAATGATTTTTAATCATCAGACTCCTCTATGATTTGGTCAATGTTTAAGCAATGAAACTCTAAGGACTCAACTCCTGCACTCAGCAGCTGAACCTTATAGCTATAGGCTTCGTTTGGGTAGGTAAAAATCATACTCTCCGAGCGCTCTACTTGATTGCTGATTTCTTTATCATAGCGGTCAAAGAAGATGATTTTCAGAAAGACGCTGGATTCAGGATAGGTGGTCATATCTCTAGACAGGCAATAGCGAGCTCCCTTTTTGAGCAAGGGGAGAGCAGGCACCTGCCGGTCTCGCTGATAGTTCCATTTGGAAGACCATTCATGGATGGTCTGGCCGGAGGCCATCAGTTTATTTTCAAAAAATATATGTGAAGGGGAATGAATAATAAGGGTAGTGCCATAGAGATAAGTAAAGTCAGTCATTTTACCAGCTGCCGAAACCCCTCTCAGCTCTCCCCAGTATATGCCCTTTCTTTTTTGAATCTTCATTTCTTTCTCCCAAATTCCTTTTCCAATATCATTCGATAGTAATTCATAAACCAAGACACAGACACAGCTAAGTCATCATTATGGCGTCCAGGGACACCTCTGCTAATCAGCTTGGCCTCAGTCAGATGAAGAGCTGCCACCAGATCCTCATAGGCCGTTGGATCATAGTCCTCTTCCTTCATATAGGCGATGCCAAAGGTCGTCCGACTGAAATCAGCCTTCTCAAACTTACGCCAGTAGCGGCGATTCAGCTCCTCTACATGCTCCTGATCTTTGCCACCCGTGTGACGGTGAAGGACATCTAGAGCCGTCGGAAAGACCTCAGGCAGGCGTAAACGACCGCGTTGGGCAATAGTGCCTAGATTTCCCAAGGGTTTAGACAAAACAATAGCTCGTGGACGAAACTCTGATCCGTAATAAACCGCACCGTAGGTCCCCATTGACATGCCCGACAGGATTAGATCCCGCTCGGTAAAGCCCAGAAAGTCCAAATGCTCTTGGATAATCTTATGAATGCTGCTCTCCAGCTCTTGGCTGCCCAGATAAAACATACCGCCATCCACGCGCGGATCTGAAAATAAGAGAAAAGGACAGCCCAAACTGCGCATCATCCCAAAGCCCTCGAAGCCTTCCGCCCGACGGTAACCAGAGAAATAAACAGCCAAAGGTGGCTTCAAATCTCCTGGATAAAAGAAGTAATTAATCTCCTGACGGTGGCTATCACGAAAAATCTTCCCACCCAGAACATACTTCCCAAACTCGTAGCGGGTCAGGCGCTGATGCAGAGCCCCCACCTGAATCCGCCCTTCTCCTCTAGCCTCCAGACTGACGCCCAGATAGGAAGTAAAATCATTGTCCAAAACCATGGATTCCCGCATGTCCTCTTCTGCGAAAATAATCTCGCGAGCGATGTCTGCAGTCGAGCCTTCCTGGATATTATAGAGGCGCAGCCGCAGCTCACAGCTGCCTGATTTTTCATATTCAAGCCAGAGTTCAACTGGATTGAACTTGTTGGCAATAATATTGTATTTCCAAGACAGGATTGGCTGAAAGTCCTGACCAAAGTCACCTTCCAGCTCTAGATTTTCATAACCATTGTAACAAATCTTGCCCCGAAATCCAGGGCTAACCACCATATCAAGCGGTGTCATCTTATCGCCATACTGACCGGAAAAGAGAGCCTTGGACAGCTTGCGGACTAGGTCAGCTCGGTCGCTCATATCCGTTGGCTGAGCACAGTGACGCTTAAGGAAGTACTCAATATCCGCTTCCTGGGTTTCCTGTTCCTGATCATAGAAAACTGTATAAGGGATAATCTTGGGCTCAATCATAAACAAATCTGGGATCCGACGCAAATCGTCTACCAGAATCGCATCAAACTTGCCAATCTTATCCATCTCCATAACTTTTTTGATGGCTAGATTGGAGTTGGGAAAGAAATAATACCAGGCCATATTGTCTGGAATGGAAAACTCTTTGCTCCAGTCGCTAGAGCCAATCTGTAAGATTTTCAGCTTATTTTGCATTCTCAGCCTCCTTGAGCCACTGCTCCCAGCGGCCAATCAGCTCCAGACCAGTATTATGATGGATTTTTTCAATGGAATAAATCAAGGCCTGGTTCCAATTTTTCAAACCTTCCAAATAATAGTCTGCAGCAGTCGGAAGATCAGAGATAGAATCCAAGATATAACCATTTTGCAGATGGGTCACATAGTCCGAGCCCACCAGATTGATCTGCGGAATCCCGGCAGAAATCCCAGCAATCTGCGTATAGAGATTGGGCTGCTCACTCAGGTCAATGATTAATCGTGTATCATCCAGCTCCTGAATCAAGCTGAGCTCGTCCGTGATATTCTTAATGGTGAAACGGAGGTCCTGCTCCTGATTTTCCAGCAAGGCATTCTCAGCCTGCTCACTGCGGCGGTAGTTCTTGACAAATTCATATTGATTCAGATATTCATCAATAACCTCCTGCACCTTGGTCTCCACCTTTTGGATTCCTTCCTGCCAGGCATTGTAAACACCGATAGTCAGCTCTGTATCCGGATGCTTGGCAACATAGTGGAGAACCTTGAAGATGGCATAGTCATTAAGCCCTTCTTCCAGATTAATCTGATAAAAAATCTTGGATTCGCGACGGCGCTGGCTCTTGCCCAGCTGCAGACGAGTATCAAAAGGCGACAGGTAATGCACCTTCTGAGCCTGTCCAGGCAGGTAACGCTGAATAGCCTTCTTGAAATCCATACGATCAGTCAAGACTAAATCTGCCTGCTGCAAATCTGCTTCTAAAGCTGGCCAATCCACTGTATGATTGCGCTCGTGGAAAAAGCTGAGAATGATTTGAACATTCTTGGGCAACAAGCGCAAAATGGCTTGAGTGTATAAGGGATGCGTTGCTAGGACAAACCGGCTGTCCTCTCCTGCATTGCGCTCGATATAGTGGCCTAATTTCTCCAAGATTAAGTCCGGCATGCGGTCATACTCCAGCTTATCAAAGTCCAGTAAGTAAGCAGGATTGACCTCTACCCGACCGTCGTCAGGCTTCAGATGCTCACGAATCCGCCAGTCACCATCCGGCTGCAGGTAGTCCTGATAAAGGGGCTGTCCCTCTTCATAATAGGTGATACTGGAAACAAAGCCCCGATCATCAAAGATATACAACTTCTCCAGCTGGTCATCCTTGAAAAACTTGATAAAGCTGATAAAGCCTTCTACTCCAAACTCGACATGGGCATAGAGCTGTCCCTGCCTGCGGACCATGATTAGAAAGGGCGTATAGACAAACTCGCAGTCTGGCTCCCAGTCCAGATCCTTGATTTGCAACACCTGCATTTCTTTAGACTGGATTCCCTGTATCTCATCAAAGACCGAGTAATAGTCCGTCTCAAAAATATCCTGCCGATGCAAGAGGTAGCGGGCATGCGGCATATAGGCTGGTAAAAGCAGCTGGACTGGCAGATTTTCACTTTGAAAAATCCGAATCTGATGAATGGTATCATCAAACTCCAGTCGCTGCATGGAGCGGTACCAAGGGATAATATCCCGGTGCCAAACCCGATCCCCACTGCCACTCCATGAAGGAATAAAGTAATACATAGTTTCTCCTACAACAATGAACGATAACGGTCATTAAGCGTCAAGGCTTCCACCTCGTCCTTAATAGAAAAGACCATCCCGATAAAAATCATAAAAATCCCCGGAATCATACTGAGCCGCAAATAGCGAATGTCAAGAAGGATCACCAGCATAGGCAGACCAGCAGTCATAATCAGATAGATGGCTCCCACGACAGCAAAATAAGTCACCAAACCATTGATATACCGGCGGGTTGCTCCTCCCGGATAAACATTTTCAATATACTCTCCACTCTTTTGCATCCGCTCAGCAATCTGGTCACCACTGATATTGATAAAGGCGAAGGCCAGTGCCAGGATGAAAATGGTCAGCAGATAGAGAATAAACCAAGCTGGACTTCCCATAGACAGCGCTTCTATCCACTGCTCAATCAGCTGATTGTCTGGCTGGAGAAAGTGGATAATCAAAAGGAAGTACTGAGGAATGCTGACCAAGGTCATAGCGTACATAATCGGCATCCCACCAGCAGGATTAAGACGAATATCCAGATAAGAGTATTTCTTGAAACGGTTATGGATATTGATCTTATTGACTGGGATTCGGTACTTGGACCGCTCAACCGTAACAGCCAGATAGAGAAAGACTAGACTGAAAACCAGCAGCAGACCCAGCCAAAGAGTTGAAATCTTCAGCTCCTGAATGGAGTTCCAAATATCCTGCGGAATGTAGGCAATCATGCTGGCCATGACAATCATGATGGAGCCGCCAAGTCCCATAGCAGCATTCAAATCCGTCAGCCAGATGAGAAAGTAAGTCCCAGCCATCAAGACCAAGGTATCTAAGACGATAATCGTAGTCATATCCACCCCACCTGCTTCTTGCAGTGGCAGGTTTAGGACTAGTGCCACTGACTGAATCAAGGCAATGACCAAGGTCAGCAACATCCGTCGTCTTTCCTGCACTTCCATAGGCAGCTTGCTCAGATTCAGGCGCTTAGACACAGCAAACATCTGCCAGATCAGCATAGAGGACATCCAAGGAGACAGGCCGACAGAAAAGAGTGACATACTGCGCAGATTCCCCCCCCATCAGGGCTGTCGCATAGTTCAAGGTCGTAGAGGTTCCGTCCATGGTAGCTGCCTTGCTCATATCGATGAAGGGCAGGGTCAGCTTGGTTCCCAAGACATAGATAAATAAGAAAAATAAGGTCCACAGAAATTTCTTGATAACGACCGCTTTAAAAAATGACTTCACACTGACTCCTCATGACGATTCTTAGAAAGCATTTATGATAAAACTTCCATGACCGCATCTACTAAGACTTTCTTGCTAAAATAACCTTCCTTGAGCAGGAAAGAGAACTTTCTAACCCGCTCGACCATAGCCTGATACTCCTCGACAGTCAGATGTTCAACAATCCGACTGGCCTCTTCCAGACTGTCTACGACAAAGCCCAGACCGCGCTCGCGGATCAGCTCTGCATTGGACAGGTAAGAAGGGACGATGACCGGAATCCCAGCTGCCAGATAGGTGGCAGACTTATGAGAGATATTGAGACCATAGTATTCTGGCTCGTCTGCTGGATTTTCCTCAACACCCCAGACCAGACCCAGCCCCCCCTTGGACAGCTCCAAGAGCAACTCTGCCCGACTGACCCAGCCGCGATAGCTGACATTGGCCTCTGGATTTGACTCTTCCTCAGGCGAAAAAATCTCCAGCGGCGTTGCATAAGACCAATTAATCAGATGCGGAAAACGCTCCACACTTCCTGCGAAATACAGCTTAGGCGCAAACTGAGGCTGGTGCAGGGGCAGATCATAGGGATGATCCCACATGCTCTGGACCAAAATCTTGTCCACAGTCAGCCCTTCTGCCAGAAGCTTGTCGCGCATCTGCTCAGAAGGCACGATGACCGCATCTGACTGATTGTACATATCGATATACTCCGGCATCAGATAGTAGTTGGACGGAAACATCAGCGGCGGAACATCATGGATAAAGGTAATCAGCTTGGCCTGCAAAATCTTGAGCTTGCTGATAAAGACCTGGTCAAACTCCCGACCGTTCCAAGTCGGCGACTGATGGATAACCACATCGCCATAGCCCACACTAGCCATGATACCATCCAGACGGGTACTCAGCTCCGACTGGCTGTCGCTGTAAATATCGTAAAAGTAAAAACTCAGTTCATTAAAGCCCAGCTGCTTGGCTAGCTTGGTCACATCATTCTGGGCAATCAAGGCCGTACTCTGGCCAGACATACCGTATAGATTGGTAATATTAACTTTCATATTCTTTTTCTAATCTTCATTCCTGAGCCAGATTGGCAACAATCTGACTGTCATAAGCTTGGTCATCTCTAAACTCAATATCCTGATCAAAGTTGTGCTCAGCTGTATGCTTGTGCGACAGCTTGACCTTGTGGAGCGCTCCCATCTGGAACCACTCATACTCCGAGTCAATATGCCCAATATCCAGCGCCCGATAACCTTCCTGGACCAGATCATAGACCAAGACCTTAGCCGTTGGACCCAGCATGGTCAAAATCAGACGATTGTCCGCATGCTCACGAACGGCTTGCTTGATAGCCTCCAGCTTGTTGTAGGCGTTGCGCGAAGGACAGATAATCCGCTTGATGGACCTAGCCCCGTCAAAGAGGTCATTGCCTACACCAGAGCGAGAAGTCAAGCCCTCTACTATCAAGAGGTCCTTGTCTTGCCATAGCTGCTTGAGCTTGGCAAAATAGCCCGCAGACGGTGTCTTATCTTCCAAGTCGATATAAGGACGGGAAATAAAGGTCGATCCATACCAAGGCGCTCGGCAAATATTTTTATATTTCTCAAGAAAATGTGGCAAGTGATTTAGACTCCAGAAATTCTGGGCATCGATGGAATAGCGCTCTAGCCCTGTAAAGACATCGGGCAGACAGATCATCAAATGCTCATCGCTTTCCATAGACATCATCTCTCTCAAGCGCGCTGACAGTTCTGGATCAAAGTCCTGATAGACGATACTACGGCCCGCAACCAAATCCAGCTCCCCATCTCCAAAACGAACCACTGAGGCACCTTTCTCCAAGAGATAATCCAGTGATTGGTCGATAGAGAGGACAGAAATCTGCCGCTCTTCAGGCTCGGCTAAGCCCAGCTTCTCAATAGCCTGCACCATGACTTCAGGATTATCGGTTGGAAAGACTTCCTGCCCCTGCTGGCCATGGACTGTGCTGTCAAAGGCAAAGACTGGCTTACCAGCAGACTTAAAGCGAGCAATAATGTCCCCTACCTCATCACCAGCATTGATATCCAGCAGCAGCTGAGACTTGGCTTCCAGCGACTCCAAGAGAGCCGGAATGCCCGCTATGTCTGAACTGACGCTGACATTAGGATACTGGAGCAGACGCGTGATTGGCTCTGCTACAACTACCGGTGCAGCGATGTAGAAATGACAGGCAGGCAGGGCTTGAATCAGATAGTTGATATGCAGCAGGTCACAAGAGTAGGTGTAGACTAGGCAGGACAGACTTGAGCCCTCTTCACCTACCACCATCTTTTGAGTCAGGGCTCCGACTGGCTCCTCCATATCCAACCAATCCAGTCCCTGATAAAACCACCATACCTCACGATAGATGGACTGGGTGTACTCTTTCCAAGGCTTGCGCTCGGTCAGATAGTGAATCACAGGCGGATAGAGTCCTTTTTCTGGCTCATAGTCGGAAAAGGTCGTGTGCAGCGTAATGCAGTTATAAGCAAAGGGTAGCTCCAGCCAGCGATTCTCAAAGAGCATGTTGAGAATGCTTTGGTCACCAGACGGTACCTTGTCATGCCATTCATTAGTCAGTTCAATCAAACGTTGGCGAATATTCTCTCGCTTCCAAAGGGCATTATTGATGAGTAAGAACCCAGCATTAAAGATATGCTGATGAAAATACACTTGCCCACCCAGATCCTTGACCGCAGCAAGTGGTGCATCTCCAAGTTCTGTTTCAAATAGGGAGCTTAAATCCCGCGTGACAACGATATCGCAATCCAAATACAAAGCCTTGTCTTCCTCGACAAAATCCGCTACAAAATAGCGCAGGAAAACTGTATAACTAATATCCGTTTTAAAATTTGATACCAGCGAAGCAGACACCCGAGCATTGACAATCTGGCAGTCCAGCTTGGCCAGTCTCTTTTGCATGCTGACAAACCACTCTGTCGGAAAGTCACTGTTGATGACATAAAACTTGATAAAGCGATTGTGGCAGACGATGGACTTAATGGTGGTTAAGACCTGCTCACTATAGGCAGCATTAGCCGCCAGCACCACAGCGCGAAAGGCTTGCGGCTTCTCTTTTTTCATCAGACTGCGCAGCTTTTCCACCATCTCCTGTGGATTTTCATGCGGATAGACCAGCTCTTCGTTTTCATTTTTCTTAGTATTGTCAAAAGCCAAAACTGGCTTGTCCAGCGTCTTGAAACGACTGCTCAACTGATAGTGCTCGCTTCCATGGTGAATATCCAAATAGATCTGGCACTTATCAATGAGCTCATCCAGAACTGCATGAATAACCTGCGGATAAAGATGGATATTCTCATACTGATTCAAAGATTGCAGATAAGCTCCCATCTCTGTGTAGCAGGCGATGTGAAAATGAACCCTAGGCAGGGACTGGGCTAAAAACTCAATCTGCTCTAGCTCTTGCACATCTGTCAGGAGCATGCAGTTGAGAGCGGCCTTCTCCCAACGGTCCGGCATCTCAAACTCTCCCCGATGATAGGCTAAAATCTCCTCCAAACTCAAGGCCTGAAAGTCCCACCAAAGCTGGCGGTACCGATAGCTAACATCTGAGTTCCAAGGCTTGCGAAAGGTGGTATAGTGGATAATCAGAGGTTCCTGATCCAGCTCAAAATGACCATTCCAGCCGCTATAAAAGGCCACCAAGTCATGGCCTACCTGCAGATTGTAAATCTTATCCAAAGGCAGCCAATCCTGAGCTAACACATGATTTAAAACCGTCTGATCGCCGTTGAAATCCTCCATCTGGCCAGACTGGATCAAGCCCATGATGCGGTCCGTTTCCTTGATAAAGGTCTCCTGCAGCTGCTTTTCTTTCCAGGATTGATTATCAATTAGCAGAACGCCAGCATTAAAGCCGTAACCTCCAGCATCTCCAACCGCAGCCACAAGCTTGCCCTCTAGAGAAATATCAAATAAAGGCTGCAAATCTCTATTAACTACTAGATCACTATCCAGATAAAGGACACGTTCCTCGACAACAAACTGCGGAATGAAATAGCGAGCATAGGTAGCTGAGCTGATATGGTCCTGCGTCAGCCACTCTGAACTGATAGTCACTTGGTCCAAGCTCACATTGACTAATTCACTATCCAGCTGCTCGGCCAGATCATTAAAATCACGAAACCACTCGTCACTCAACCCCTGATTGAAAACATAGATTTTGACATTTTTATTATAATATAAAATCGACTTAATCGTTGTAGAGACTTGCTCCTGATAAGCCTGATCCCCAACTAAAACTATCGTTTTCATTTCTTCCCTTACTCTTTCATTTCATAAACTCTTAAACATCAATTCTATACTTGCTATTATATAAAATATTGTCCAAAAAATCTATATTCTCAGGGACTTTCCTTCAGAATATAGAAGACTTTTTTCAGTAAAATTGTCAAAAAAACAGGAAGTTGTCAAAACTTCCTGTTTCTATTGCCTATCCGTTTATTTTTATCAGTCATTAGCATGGGATTTTTACAAGCAAGCGCTAGAAATCATGACATGATTTCCTTAATAACTTGCTTTATCTACCACTTCCTAGAGTTCACTCACCGAGCAAACTGTTGACAGACTGAAAGATAAACTGATTGGCTTTATTTACTGCTACTCTTCAGAGTCGCTTTTCTTTTTACGTCTCTTGAAGGCCAAGCCCAATGCTCCTAAGCCCAGAGCTAGGATGGAAGCCTTGCTCTCCGTTTCCCCTGTCTGAGGCAGACGACCTCTGGAAATCATATCCAGTTCAGACTGTCTTGCTGAAGCAGACAGACTTTCAGATGTGCTCTGACTAGCTGACAGGCTCGTAGACAGACTTTCTGATACAGACTGACTGACACGGGCAAGCTCGCTGAGACTGACTGCTGCTGACAGTGACTCACTTGTAGAAAGGCTGAGTGAGTAGAACTCCTTCTCATGAACCAGATCCAGCTGACTATGCAAGACTGATGTGCTAGTGCTCAGTGAGGTCGACTCGCTGATTGACTGAGAGTCACTCATCGATGCACTTTCTGAACCAGACAGACTAGCTGAAGTACTTGCTGATTCTGAGGCACTTACAGAAGCAGATCTACTTGCCATCGCTAAGGCAGACGCCTGAACTGAAGTCGATTCGCTGATTGATGCAGATGTACTTGCGGATACTGACGAGCTAGTCGACGCGGATTCGCTCGCAGATACAGAGGCACTAGCGGACGCGGATGTGCTTGCAGACACTGACGCGCTCGTGGACGCTGAGGTACTTGCAGATACAAATGCACTAGTCGACGCTGACGTGCTTGCTGAAACTGATGCACTCGTTGAGGCGGACGTACTTGCGGACACAGATGCACTAGTGGAAGCTGATGTACTTGCAGATACAGATGCACTTGTGGACGCAGACGTACTTGCAGATACGGATGCACTAGTTGAAGCCGACGTACTTGCTGACACTGACGCACTAGTTGAAGCCGACGTACTTGCACTTACGGATGCGCTCGTGAACGCAAACTCACTTGCACTTACTGACGCGCTAGTCGACGCGGACGTGCTTGCGGACACTGACGCGCTAGTCGACGCTGATGTACTTGCACTTACTGACGCACTCGTTGAGGCAGATGTGCTGGCACTCACTGATGCACTCGTCGACGCTGATTCGCTTGCACTTACTGACGCACTCGTTGAGGCCGATGTACTTGCTGAGACGGATGCGCTCGTCGAAGCTGATTCACTTGCACTTACGGATGCACTGGTTGATGCGGACGTGCTGGCACTTACTGATGCGCTGGTTGAAGCTGAGATACTTGCACTTACTGAGGCGCTAGTTGAGGCCGATGTACTTGCGGATACTGACGCACTCGTCGACGCTGACTCACTTGCAGAGACAGATGCACTCGTTGAGGCAGACGTACTTGCTGATACTGATGCACTCATCGACGCTGATTCACTTGCGGAGACAGACGCACTCGTCGAAGCTGATTCACTTGCACTTACGGATGCACTGGTTGATGCGGACGTGCTGGCACTTACTGAGGCGCTAGTTGAGGCCGATGTACTTGCGGATACTGACGCACTCGTCGACGCTGACTCACTTGCAGAGACAGATGCACTCGTTGAGGCAGACGTACTTGCGGATACAGATGCACTCGTCGACGCTGACGTGCTGGCACTTACAGACGCGCTCGTTGAAGCTGACGTGCTGGCACTTACCGATGCACTCGTCGACGCTGATTCACTTGCACTTACGGATGCACTCGTTGATGCGGACGTACTTGCGGATACAGATGCACTCGTTGACGCTGACGTGCTGGCACTTACAGACGCGCTCGTTGAAGCTGACGTGCTGGCACTTACGGATGCGCTGGTTGAAGCTGAGATACTTGCACTTACTGAGGCGCTAGTTGAGGCCGATGTACTTGCGGATAGTGACGCACTCGTCGACGCTGACGTGCTGGCACTTACAGACGCGCTCGTTGAAGCTGACGTGCTGGCACTTACCGATGCACTCGTCGACGCTGACTCACTTGCAGAGACAGATGCACTCGTTGAGGCAGACGTACTTGCGGATACAGATGCACTCGTCGAAGCTGATTCACTTGCACTTACGGATGCACTGGTTGAGGCGGACGTGCTGGCACTTACTGAGGCGCTCGTTGAAGCTGACGTGCTGGCACTTACCGATGCACTCGTCGACGCTGATTCACTTGCACTTACGGATGCACTGGTTGAGGCGGACGTACTTGCGGATACAGATGCACTCGTTGAGGCAGACGTACTTGCGGATACAGATGCACTCGTTGACGCTGACGTGCTGGCACTTACTGAGGCGCTGGTTGAAGCTGAGATACTTGCACTTACTGAGGCGCTAGTTGAGGCCGATGTACTTGCGGATACTGACGCACTCGTCGACGCTGACGTGCTGGCACTTACAGACGCGCTCGTTGAAGCTGACGTGCTGGCACTTACCGATGCACTCGTTGACGCTGACGTGCTGGCACTTACGGATGCACTCGTTGAGGCGGATGTACTTGCACTTACTGAGGCGCTAGTTGAGGCGGATGTACTTGCACTTGTAGATGCACTCGTTGACGCTGACGTGCTGGCACTTACAGACGCGCTCGTTGAAGCTGACGTGCTGGCACTTACCGATGCACTTGTGGACGCTGACGTACTTGCGGATACAGATGCACTCGTTGAGGCAGACGTACTTGCGGATACAGATGCACTCGTTGACGCTGACGTGCTGGCACTTACGGATGCACTCGTTGAGGCGGACGTGCTGGCACTTACTGAGGCGCTGGTTGAAGCTGAGATACTTGCACTTACTGAGGCGCTAGTTGAGGCCGATGTACTTGCGGATACTGACGCACTCGTCGACGCTGACTCACTTGCAGAGACAGATGCACTGGTTGA